>NZ_JAWHTE010000003.1:0-320905 GCF_032586175.1 Ovoidimarina sediminis | reverse complement strand
CCTCCCAGACAGGATGAATCACAAATCAGCTCCAACAGGAATCCCCGCGATTCAGGTTTTCAGTCGGATGCTTTAGGTGCGTGGATCAGCGCCGAAGACGGCTCCAAGCACCAGGTAGAGGATAAGCGCGCCGCTCAGCGCGAGGCCCATGGGAAACTTAGGGTGGGTCCAGCTCTTCCATTCCGAAAAGCCGTTCCGCACGGCGGGCACTGCCCGGAACAGGCGGTGTGTCGCAAAGCTTGCCAAAAGGACCGCAGCGAAAAGCATGAACAGCACCGTCGCGTCGCCCGCTGCGATCATGGCGGCCATGGCGGCCGCGAACTTCGCGTCCCCTGCACCCAGCGCACGGATCATATTCATCACGAACCCGACCGCCAGAACCCCGATCGCCTGCACCCAGCGCCAGCCATAAGTTTCAAGCGGCAGAACGAAGAGACCGAGAACGGCGAAGGTCACGAACAGCGCAACAACCGCCTGGTTCGGGATCTTCATGTGTCGCATATCGCTCCACGCAACCCAGATCGCGATCGGCAGGGCCGGGATCAGGAAGACGATGGCCGACAATTGACTGACGGCCATGCGAACCTCGGGGGTCGTGGCCGTCAGTACATCACTTTCCATGCGTCAGGTCGGATCAGTTCGCTACGTTGGCTTCCAGCGCCTCGAGGCTCCGTGCTGCAGCCTCGAAATACTGGGGATGGGTTTCCAGCGCGTCGCGCAAGAGCCCTTTGCCGATCGCCACATCGCCCTGCTTGATCGCCGACAGGCCCAGCGTGTGCAAAAGCTGCGCACGCTCTGTCTGCGTCATTGGCACGACGGGAAGCTCGTACTTCCGCTGTGCGCCGCGGGCCAGAACAAGGTTGTTCTTGGCGGTGAAGAGGTCAGGCGAATAGACAAGAGCCTCGCCGAAAAGCCGTTCGGCCTCCAGGAAATCTCCGCGGCTCAGCTTCGAATAGCCCCAGTTGTTCAGAACCGACGACGGTTTCGTCGTCATGCCGAGGGCGGTTTCATAGAAACTGTCGGAGTCCGACCACTGCTTGTTCGAATCCGCGACCATCGCTTCAAGCCGATAGCGCTGGAAGGTTTCGTAGGTCGGCGGGATCGTGTCGAGGATCTGTTCCGCTTCGTCCCACTTGCCTGCGCGAATAAGGGCATCGGCGAGGAACACGCGATCCTCGTTCGTCGCGTCGGGCGAGGCGACGAGGTTCGACAGAACGGCAACTGCCTCGGTCGGGGCGCCGGAACGCAGAAGGCTGATCCCGAGGCCGCGCTTGAAATCCGGGCGGTCCGGATCCTGAGCCAGTGAGCGGCGGAAATAACGCACCGCCTCTTTCGGGTCGGCCGAGTTCAGCATCAGGTCCGACATGTTGTTCTCATCGAGGGCGTTCACGGTCGCAAGCGCCCGTTCCACGTCGGCCTGGGGGTTCGGGGGTGCGCAGGCCGTCAGCGCAAACGCACTGGCAACGCAAAACGCGGTCAATGATATTCTGTGCATGAAATGCCTGTTCCTTTTCACCGCTCTGCCGAGCGGCCCGCCTTCTAGGGATCAGGAGCGGTGAGAAGCAGATATTCGCCCGCACCGCGCCGAACCAGGGCAGGTCCGCTGCGATCTGGCTCAACATACGCCGGATTTTGCAGTTTTGCGAGGGCTAAGGTCAGATTTGCCTGAATATCGTCGCTTGTGCCACCATCGAGCGCGAAGGCCCGCTTGAACATAAGCGAGGCTTCCCCGTACTGCCCCCGTTCCATGAGCACGACGCCCAGATTGTTCCATGCCGGAACGAAATTTTCATCGGCTTCGACGGCTTTTCGCAACGTGTCTTCCGCCTGTCCGAGCCGCCCAAGCTTCAGCTGCGCCGATCCAACGGCCGACAGGATATCGGCATCCACATTCCCACGCTGTGCGGCGGCCCTGTAATAGGCCCTGAGCGCGAGTTCGTATTCTCCCGCCGCCATCAGGTTGTGGCCGACGATCAGGCCGTCGACCGACTCGGACGCGGCACGGGAAGATACGCCGGGCGCGAACGGGCTGTCGCCGGGCGCGCGAAGGCCGCCTGCATCGCAGGCGGCCATGGCCATCAAGGCAACCAGGCTGGGGACAAGCCCGATCCGGTTCTGTGGCATGTTTTCCCTTACAAACCGAAGTTCGCCGTATTCAACGTCTTCGCAATCTCGTAGATCGAAGGCCCGATCAGGATGATCAGAAGCGGCGGCACCGTCAACATCATCGTAGCCAGTGTCATCTTCGTCGGCAATTTGTTGGCCGCTTCCTCGGCCCGCATCACGCGCTTGTCCCGCATTTCCGAGGCATAGACGCGTAGCGCGTCGGAAATCGACGTACCGAACGTGGCCGACTGGATCAGCACGGTCACGAACGACGCCACATCGGTCACACCCGCCCGCTCGGACATATCGCGCAGAACGCTCGATTTGTCCTTACCGGCTTTCATCTCGTGGCCCACGATTTCGTATTCGTCGGCAAGCGAGGGGTAACCGGCGCGGATCTCTTTCGAAACCCTCTGGATTGCCTGGTCAAGCGACTGGCCGGCCTCGACGCAGACGAGCATGAGATCGAGCGAATCCGGGAACCCGTTGGTGATCTCTTCCTGACGCTCCTGCTGGCGCTTGGTGACCCAGTATTTCGGCAGCATGTAACCCACGATGCCCGGCCCCAAGACGTAGAGCAGCAGATGCGTCATCGACGGCTCGCCCGTAGCGCTTTTCAGGATCGCGTATAGCGCCCCGAGAATCAGGAAACCGATCCCGAGGATGAACTGAAGGAAGTGATAGGTCCGGACCGCGTTCTTCGAACGGTATCCTGCCTGCATCAGCTTGAGGCGGATCGCGGAGTATTCCTCTTCGTCCTTCGGCTCGAGGAACGTCGAATACTTCTCCAGCTTGTCGTTCTTCCCGCCGGCGCGCAGCTTCTGCTTCTTGCCGTCGACGATGGTCGTCGTCTGGCGGCCCTTCGACGCTTCGCGCAGCTTGTCGAGGGGATCCTCCTGCTTCCTCAGAAGCACCGGCAGCGTCAGAAGGATCAGGAACATCCCGAGGATGCCGACCACCAGAAGCATGCCGAATGGACCGAAGTTTTCGGTCAGGTAGGTATTGAGTGCCTGAAACTGTTCCATCGGTTCACACCTTGATGTTCACGAGTGCCCGCATCACGAAGATGTTGGCAATCAGGAAGCCGGCGACCACGAAGCAGGCCGGAATGAAATAGGCGGTCTGCTTCACGTCGTCGTAATAGTTCGGCTCGATCACGTTGATCATGATCAGTGCACCGATCGGGAAGATCGACAGGAACATGCCCGACCATTTCGCTTCGGCGGTGATCGCCTTCACGCGGCGGAAAAGCTTGAAGCGGGCGCGGATAACCTGGGCGAGACCGTGCAGAATCTCGGCGAGGTTACCACCCGACTGCTGCTGGATGGTCACGGCCACCGCAAGGAAGCGCAAATCCTGCATGTCGATGCGTTCGGCCATGGCCTTCAGCGCCTCGGCCACATCCCGGCCATAGGCGGCCTCGTCCGAAATCACGCCCATTTCCGACCCCAGCGGATCGGGTACTTCCCGCGCCACGATCTGCAGGGCCGAAGAAAATGGGTGTCCGACCCGCAGGCTGCGGACCATGAGTTCGACACCGTCGGGAAGCTGTTCCTCGATCAGGGCCAGGCGCTTCTTGGCCTTGTTGTTCACCCATACGAACACGCCACCCACGCCCATCACTAGCGCCACCACGATACGGATTGGCAGCGAGGCCGAGGTTCCGAATGTGAGCGCGACGAAGGACACGGCGGCCAGAAGCATCATCACGAGAATGAGCTGCTGGGGCGTGAAGGCGATGTTCGCCTTCTGCGCCTTGTCGGCCAGAATCGCATAGATCGGGATCGACCGCGATTTCATGTGCTGGCTCATCTCCTTGCGAAGCTGTTCCAGCACCTGCTCGCGTCCCGCCCCCTTCTCGAGCATCTCGAGGCGGCGATTCACGCGGTTGTTCAGGCTGATCGATTTCCCGAACACCATCAGATAGATGCCCTCGACCATAACGAGGACAGCGACGAAGATCAGGCCATAGATGACCGGGGCCGCACTGATTTCCATGTTCGCTTACTCCGCAGCGAAGGGTTCGAAGATCGACGGCGGCAGATCGTAACCCCACATCCGGAAACGCTCCGAATAGTGGCTGCGAATACCGGTCGCCGTGAAATGACCGATTATCTTGTTGTCCGGCGTCAGGCCGACGCGCTGGTAGCGGAAGATCTCCTGCATCGAGATCACCTCGCCTTCCATACCGGTCACCTCCGTGATCGATACCATCCGGCGCGAACCGTCCTGCAGACGCGAGGCCTGCACGATGAGGTTCACAGCGGAAGCGATCTGGGAGCGGACGGCCTTGATCGGCATCTCGATCCCGGCCATCGCGATCATGTTTTCCAGACGGCTCACACCGTCCCGGGCGCTGTTGGCGTGGATCGTCGTCATCGAGCCGTCGTGGCCGGTGTTCATGGCCTGCAGCATGTCGATCACTTCCTCGCCCCGCGTTTCGCCGACGATGATCCGGTCAGGACGCATCCGCAGCGCGTTTCTCAGACAGTCGCGCTGGCTGACCGCACCCTTGCCTTCCACGTTCGCGGGGCGGCTTTCCATCCGGCCCACATGGGTCTGCTGAAGCTGAAGTTCCGCGGTATCCTCGATTGTCAGGATCCGTTCGGAGTTGTCGATAAAGGACGACAGCGCGTTAAGCGTGGTCGTCTTACCCGAACCCGTACCACCCGAAACGATGATATTGAGGCGCGTGGCCACCGCGGCCTGCAGATATGCCGCCATCTCTTCGGTGAAGGCACCGAACTTCACGAGGTCGTCGACCGCGAGCTTTTCCTTCTTGAACTTACGAATGGAGACGAGGGAACCGTCCACCGCGATCGGCGGCACCATTGCGTTGAAACGCGAGCCATCGGCAAGACGGGCGTCAACGTAAGGGTTCGATTCGTCGACACGCCGGCCAACGGCCGACACGATCTTGTCGATGATTCTCAGAAGGTGGCGCTCGTCCTTGAAGGTCGTATCCGTCAGTTCGAGCTTACCCGCCCGTTCAACGAAGACCTGCTGGGGGCCGTTCACCAGAATATCGTTGACCGTGTCGTCCTTCAGAAGCGGCTCAAGGGGCCCGAGCCCCGTCACTTCGTCATAGAGATCCTGGTTCAGTGCCGCGCGTTCCTCGCGGTTGAGGACGACGCCCATCTCTTCGAGTGCCTCGCCCGAGATCGCGATGATCTCGGCCCGCAGATCCTGTTCCGTTGCGGATTCGAGGGCACTGAGGTTCAGGTTTTCCAGAAGCGCCTTGTGAAGCTCGAGCTTTAGTTCGGAAAGACGCTCCTTCCGTTTGCGCTCCTTGTCCGCTGCGGCGGCCTGGGCCGGAACAACGGTCTGCGCGGCGGAAGGCTTGCGCATCACCGCCGGTTTTGCCTGGGTTGCCGGAACGTTGGCAGCGCCCGCGGGGGCCTCGGCCTCTGCCGCCCCCCCGTCGATCGGTTTCAGTTTCGGATTGCCGGCGTTCGGCGATCCGCCACCCTTCTTGTACTTGGAAAACATCGTCGCTCCCCTTTCGATCAGCCGGCCGCAGCGGCCTCAGACCGGTTCAGTTCGTGAACCGACTTGGCAAGTTTCTGAATTTCTTTACGAACCGGGTTCTTCCCGGCGGTCTCCGACAGGGGCAGGCCGTGATCGCCCGCTTCGGTTACCGCGCGCCCGCCATCGGGGATCTGAACCTCGATGGTGATGTCGAGGCTTTCGCCCATCCGCTTGACGCGGCTCTTGCCGGTCAGGTCGGTGAACTTCGGCGCCCGGTTCAGAATGTAGCGCAGTTTCTCGACCGGCAGTTCTTCGCCCTTCAGCGCGCGGATCAGGCGCAGGGTATTCTGGGCGGAACGCATGTCGAGTTCGAGAAGCGTGAAGTAGACATGTGCGGCGTGCAGCACCGTTTCCGTCCAGGCGACGACGGTCGACGGCATGTCGATGATCACGTAGTCGAAGTTCGTGCGAGCGAATTCGATCAACCGGGCCACATCCTCCTGGCTGAGGATATCGAGCGGCAGCATTTCCGTCGGAGCGGTCAGCACCGAAAGCTTCTCGTTGAACGGAAGCATGGCCTGAAGGAAGACCTCGGCGTCGATGACGCTCGTGTCCTGAAGCAGTTCATAGACGGCTTCCCGGCGCGGCAGGTCGAGGTAGGTCGAGGCCGAGCCGAACTGCAGATCGAAATCAAGCAGGCAGACCTTCGGGGGATCGGCGACATCAATCGTCGCAAGTTCCCAGGCGAGGTTCACCGCGAACGTGGTCGATCCGCATCCGCCGGCAAGGCCGTGGACGGGAAGCACGACGCCGTCTTTGTCGCCGCCTGCCTTTACGCTACCCGCTTCCGGCATCGCCATCCGCGTACGCATCCGTTCGATTGCGTCGTGCAGCGCGCCGTCGGGAAGAGGGTAGGGGACGAACTCTTCCGCTCCGAGCTTGAGAAGCTGGTGCAGCGCGATGGGGCTCACATCCTCGGCGATTACGAGAACCTTGATGCCCTTGGATTTGGCGAGGCCGATGATTTCGGCCACGCGGTCGACATCGTCCTCGTCTTCCTCGTCGATCGCCACGGCGACGAACTCAAGGCCGCTCGAATCATCCTGGGTTAGGAAGACTGCTGCGTCCTCAAAGGACAGATCGCCCCAGCTTTCCCCAAGCTCGGCCTCCATGTCCTCGATGAGAAGATCGAAATTCTGAACGTCCCGACTGATCGTGCATGCCACGATCGGGGAGGGTTCTGCCTGCACTGCTGCGGTGCTCGTCATCTTGCCTACCGTCCTTCACCTAGCGGACGCTGGCCTTAGATGCGATTGTTGCGCCTCATCGCGTCACCCAACCGCGGTCTGCTTCCAGCGTCCGGGGGCGCGATCGGTAAATCGCGCCCCCGCTACCTGGTTCAAAGCTGACCGCCAATATTGGCGACATTGAGGCTAAAAAACCGTAATTATTCGGTTTCTAGCGACGAACTCGATAAGCTTTTACTCGCTTGCCGCGTCTGCTGCGGTCTGCGTCGCAACGGTGGCGTTCTGCGGCGCCGGGACGGCGCTGCCGATGTATTCGCGGAAGATCACCTGAGCGTATTTGCCGTTCAGCTGACCATCGCAATGCACGCGATAGATCGGACGCGACGGGGTGCTTGCCGGATCCAGCATCACGACCGGATCGGTCACGACACCGCTCTTGGCACCTTTGACGCCGCTGCCCTGGCCCTTACACATCTGGGCCAGCATATTGTGCATCGTCGCATTGCCGAAGGTTCCGTTATCGATCTGCGACCCTGCTTCATAGGCGCAGCCGGCGGCTCCGAGTGTGGCTGTGGCCACGAGAACGAGTTTCAAAGGAGTGGTCATCTTTCTTACTCCATCACGTAGCCGAAGGACCCGGAGAAGTCCTGTTTTGCGACTTCGGCGGCTGCACCCGAATGGGGCGAGATACCACCAACTGTGCTGCCCATGAGGAACAGCTCGCTTTCTGTGGGCAACCGGACACGATCGGTCGGCAGCGCCAGGGCCTCACCCCGCGTGGGGCTAACCAGGTGCGGCGTGATGATCACGACCAGTTCGGACTGCTCCCGCTGGTATTCAGCCGAGCGGAACAGAGCGCCGAGAACTGGGATATCCCCCAGCCAGGGCGTCTGCGACACGGCATCCTGGAAGTCGTCTTCCAGAAGACCCGCGATGGCAAAGCTCTGCCCGTCGCGCATCTCGACCGTGGTCTGCGTTTCCCGCTTGCGGAAGGCGTTGACGGTCGTGACGCCCGAACCAACCGTGATGGTCGGATCGATCGAACTTACTGCCGCAGTCAGCTGAAGGTTGATGTTGTCGCCGTCCGTCACCCGCGGGATGAAGGTCAGCTGAACACCGAAGGGCCGGAATTCGATCTGTGTGCCGCCGTCGCCGTCGGACACCGGGATCGGATATTCACCACCGGCCAGGAACGTCGCCTGCTGGCCGGAGAGGGCCACGAGGTTCGGTTCGCTGAGCGTGCGCACAAGCCGCTTCGCTTCAAGGGCTTCCAGCAGGATGCCAAGCTGCATGCCACCGATCTGGAAGGCGATGTTGAGCTGACCGCCGCTGTTTGCCGGGGTGGCAAGCTGGAACTCCGTGCCGCCCGGGCTGCCGATGGCGGTACCGGGAACGATGTTGGAGTTACCGAGAGCAAAGTCACCGGCCGATTCCGTCCCGACATCGCCGCCGGTCAGGGCACCGTTCAGGCCTTTCGACACAGAACGCTGCATCTCGACAAACCGGACCTTCAGCTGCACCTGCTGGGTGCCGCCGACGACCATGAGGTTCGAAACCCGGCCCGGAGCATAGCGCTCGGCAAGGTCGAGGGCGCGGTCGAGCTTCACGATCGAGCTGACGACGCCCGAAAGAACGATGCCGTCATTCGCCGTGCGAACTTCGATGCCTTCACCAGGAAGGATCTGGCGCAGCCGCTCTTTGAATTCGGCCACGTCCGGTGCAACCGCGACTTCGACGTTCGCGATCAGGTTACCTTCGGGACCCAGAAGAGTAAGGGTCGTACGGCCCGGCGCGCGGCCGAGAACGTAAATGGTGCGGTCGGACAGCGTGGAAATATCCGCGATGCCCGGGTTGGCGATCGAAAGTTCGGCGAAGGGCTCCTCCGCCTCAACCACGACCGCGCGGTTGATCGCTACATTCAGAGTACTTGACGCTTCGCCCCGAAGAACGCGAAGGGTCTGGGCCTCTGCCACTGGTACACTTGTGGTTACAATGGCGAACCCCAATAGGGCCGCCTTCAGGAATCTGTCGATGTTCATGTGACCTGCCTTTCCGATCACGCCTCGATTTCGGGTCTAAGCGCCCGTGACTGCCCGCAGAATGCGTGAGGGGTCGATTTTTTGCAATAATCAAACAATTCCGCGCTGCGCCTCATGTGGATAAGTCGCAACACAAACGAACAAGTAGGGGTACGATGGCTACACCACCCCTACATAAAGCATAAGGGGCCCTCGGTCGGGCCCCCGTGCTTGTCGTTTTCGAACAATCAGTTGGTCGGGCAGTCGACGCGAACTTCCACCACTTCCCCGCCCTTGCGGTTCTTCACGGTGCAGACGCGTTCCTTCTCCTTCACGACCACAACTTCCTCCTCGATACCAAGAAGTGTGCCCTGGTCGACCCGGATTTCTCCGGCGACATTCTCATCCTGCGCACCGACAAGCGACAGCTGAAGACGCCCGGTTGCCTGGGCCTGGGCCAGCGAAGCCACCTGAACCGGCGTGGCCTCGATGGTCACGGTCCGTGCGACGGTGGGGTTGTTCTTGTCCTCATCGGCCGACTGGTCGACGGCGATCAGCTTGATGTTCGCCTGGATCAGCTTGGTGAATTCGCGGGTTCCGCCGCTTTCCTCGATGTTCGATCCTGTCCAGTAGACATCGACGCGGTCACCGGGGCGCAGGAAGCCCGACACACCCGAGGCCACGTCGACCCGAAGCGCGAAGGCACGCATGCCCGGTGCAAGCTTCGATCCGACGCCGGCATCCTGGCCAGGTTCTGTCACCTTCACTGCAAGGATCGCCTCGCCGGGTTCCATCGCGCGCAACACGGTTCGCGGCGGCTGGCCTTCGGGGAAGAGCGCGGCCAAATCGGTGTAGGCGCCTTCCGGCACACCGTCGATTGGCCAGCGCACCTTACGCACATCTTCCTTCGAAAGCCGGTCGCCGTAGCGGATCGATTCCTTTGTCACGATCACTTCGGTCGTGGGCACGATCTGCGCCCGGGCCGCCCGTTCCTTGGCAAGTGCCGCCTCGTTCTGGGCAATGTAATCCTGGGCCATGTAGACCGCAAAACCAGCAAGTCCCAACCCGAGGAGAAGGACGAACATAAACACCAAACGCATGACGTTTCCTTTCAAGTCCTAACCGCGGTCCGGTGGCAGAGCCCCCCAACCGACACACGCATTCAAGGTCGACATTGACAGGTCAATTGTGGCGAGAGCGTGGACAGAAAGCGGATATCTGGTGGGAGTTTGCAGAAAATCGCAGGTCTTCCCCGGGCCATTCAAACGCAAAAAACCGCTGCACTTGCGGGTGCTGCGGTCACTTGCGTGCGGGTATGCTGAATTGCGACTGATCCCGATTGGTCCGGGGGTCAGCCACCGCCCGTGCCATACTCCAGGGCTGCGGTTCCGGTCTGGATGACGTCGGCGCCGATGCCTTCGGATTTGTCGGTCACCGCGCTCTGGATCGATCCGACGATGACGACCCCGAAGAAGCAGGCCCCTGCCGTCAGCACGACCCAATCGACCGTGATGGCGCCGTCTTCGTTGCGAAAGAACTCTTTCAAGCGATCGTACATTGGGTCTTCTCCCGAATTGCCAGGCCTTTGGCCCGAAAATCTCTGGCACACCCGACTGTGCCGCTCCGTGATAAAAAGGGGCCGTCACCAATCTTGGCGCGGCCCCTATTTGTTTTTGTCCCGGTCGCCCGACCGGTCGCCCATCAGGCGCCGTCGACAGTCTGCGATTCAACCGCAGTCGAAATCTTGTCGCCGAGGGTCGTGGTCGCCGTGCGAACCGACGCGATAACCGCAACGCCCAGGCCGACGATCGCTGCCGTCAGCACAACCCAGTCAACCGTGACCGCGCCGTCTTCGTCATTCTTGAAACGCTTGGTGATCTTGAAGAATTCCATACTTCGTCTCCTTGTGCGGATGTTTCCGCTGGTATTGAACGGCGCCCCCGAAGGAAGCGCCGCGCTCTACACGACGCTTACGCGCCGCCGACTTCCTGGGCGTCGATCGCCGTCGAAATCTTGTCGCCGAGGGTCGTGGTCGCGGTGCGAACCGAACCAATAACCGCAACGCCAAGGCCCACGATAGCCGCCGTCAGCACAACCCAGTCAACCGTGACTGCGCCGTCTTCGTCGTCCTTGAACCGCTTGGTGATTTTGAAGAATTCCATGTCTCGTCTCCGTTTCCGTCTACGCTCAGTTTCACTCCACCCTGGCGTCAGCTATTCTCGGGCAATCCTCATAAACCCACTGCCGCCTTGGCATGGAGGGCATATGGCCCCCGAATTTAGGCGAGAGTTTGACCGGGATCGTACGTTTTACGGAATGACGGATTCCGAAGAAGAAAAATCTTAAGTCATTGATTTTTATAGACTTACATATGATCGAGCTGTCCTGAAGCTGGGATAATATCACCTCCCTTGAAGGATTGTTCTCCAAACTCTGTGCAATCGCCAAAGACTGCCCGAATTGGGCGGAAGAATTTCGCTCGCGATTGCCGGAAAAAACTGGCATTTTCTTCGCAGAGCAGATCAGAGGCCAAAGATGCCCATGAATCCACAGGCACACCGCACCGCGGTCGTCTTGATTGCAACCCTATTCACCGCCGCCGCACAGGCGGAGCCGTTGGATGCCGGAGCACCCGAGGCTGCGGAGGCCACAGCGGCCACCGAAACGGTGGTCGCGCCCGACGCGCCCTACGAGCCACCCCGCGAACCCGGGGTTGAGCCTAAGCGCATCGGCGTGGGCAGCATCACGCCTGGCAAGCGCATCACCGTACAGATCGACCCCGCCGTTGATATCTGGGCGCTGTCGCCACCGCCCGTCACCGAGGAAGAACGCCGCTCCCGCGAGGTCGAGCGGATCGATGGGCTTGACGATATCTATGCGGCTTTCTGGACGGCTGTTTCACCCTCGATCCAGGATGCGGGGCCCGCGCGCCTTGACACCGCCGTCTCTGCGATCGCCACGCTGGGCGCGCCTACAGGGCCGCGTCTGCAGGACATGCGCCGCATCACCGATCTCTACGGGCGCGATATCCTGCGCCACACGGTCGGCACGCGGGTGTCTCCGGCCCTCGTCGCCGCAATCATCTCGGTCGAATCCGCCGGCCAGGTGGAGGCGATCAGCCATGCGGGCGCACAGGGGCTGATGCAGCTTATGCCGGCCACCGCGCAGCGTTTCGGCGTCAAGAACTGGCAAGTGCCCTCGGAAAATATACGCGGGGGCGTCGCCTATCTCGATTGGCTGATGAGCGAGTTCGGGCAGGATCCTCTTCTGATCCTCGCTGGCTACAACGCGGGCGAGGGCGCGGTGCACAAGCATGGTGGCGTGCCGCCTTATGCCGAAACCCGCGCCTATGTGCCCAAGGTTCTGGCGGCCTGGCGAGTGGCTTCCGGGCTCTGCGCAACCCCGCCGCAATTCATTTCCGACGGCTGCGTCTTCATCGGCGGCTAGACCCGCCCCTTCATTTTGGCGGAAATACTCCGGGGGAATCGCCCGGAACGGGCGATGGGGGCAGCGCCCCCACCTACATTGAAATTCGGCTCAGACCGACAGCTTCTTGAAGATCCGCTCCGGCACAGAGCGGATGATCAGCATGATGTAGCGCCAGAAGAACGGCGTATAGATCACGTCGCGCCGCTTCCGGACGGCCGAAAGGATGTCATCGGCCACCTTCTCGGGCGGCGCGACCAGGAACAGTCCCGGCAGGCCCCAGGTCATCGCCGTATCGACGAAGCCGGGCTTTACCGTCACCGCGTGGGCGCCCGCGCGGGTCAGCCGGTTTCTCAGCCCCGACATATAGGTGTGAAACCCCGCCTTCGCGGCACCGTAGACATAGTTGCCGATCCGGCCCCGGTCGCCCGCCACCGATCCGACGCCCACGACGGTTCCGCCCGAGGCTTCCACAAGCGGCGCAAGCAGCGTCAGAAGCGTCGCGGGGCCGGCGAAACTGTCGGCGATCACCCCTTCGATCAGCAAGGGGTCGGCGTCGATCTCCTCCTGCGGCGGCATCGAGCCCACGAAGACGGCGATATTGAGCGGGCCCTCCCGCCCCTCGAGCGTCCGGCGGATCGCCTCGTAACCGCTCGGGTCGCGGGCATCAAAGGCAAGCGCCGCTGCCTCCGCAGCACCGCGAAGCCTGCAGTCGCCGGCAATCGCCTCCAGGTCGGCCGCGTCGCGTCCGGCCACGAAGACCGCCGCGCCAGCCTCGGCCACCTTGCGCGTCAGTGCGCGCGCCATTGCCGAGGATGCGCCCAGGATCAGCCAGGTTCCGCCTGTTCCGCTCATGTCAGATCCCTCAAACCAAGCCGTCGCACCAGATCCGTCGCCATGCGCCCTTCCGGGTCATGGCGCGCCACCTCTTCCGCCCAGTCCTGCCATTCGGGATACATCGCGCGCACCGATTCTCCTTGTCCGAGCGAATCCTTGGCGAGGTAGATTCGCCCGCCCGCGTCCCGCGCCATCGCTTCCAGTCGCTGAACAAGCGCGCCGGGCCGATGCGCGGCGTGCAGATCGACCGCAAGCGTATAGCCTTCCATCGGGAAGGACATCATGCCCGCGCGCCCCGGCCCCATGCGCTTCAGGACAGCAAGGGGGGAGGCCATGGCCGATTTCGCAACCGCCACCAGCATCTCGCGCAACTGACCGGCTGCCTCGAGCGGAACGACGCATTGAAACTGGTGAAACCCCGCCTTGCCGTAAAGCCGGTTCCAGTCGTGAAGCTTGTCGAGCGGAAAGAAGAAATCCTCGATGGGCTTCACCACGGTACGGCCCCGAACCGGCACGCGGCGCCAATAGGCGGCGTTGAAGGTCTTCACGACACCGGGCGACAGCGCGAAAGCCGGGGCATCCAGAGGCACCCGTTTCCCGCGCTTGGCCGGTGGTACGAGGCCCGCGCCTGTCTCGGCCTCTTCAAGGATGCCCCGTCCCAGGGCGGCGCCCGTCGCCGTCGCGTCGATCCAGCCCACGGTATAGGTGGCCTCCGACGCATCCAGAAGCGCAAGATGTTCGTCCCAATCCGCCACCCGGCGCTCGGTGACCATCATCACCTCGCCCTTGGCGCGCTTGAGCCGGATCGCGGCCTCCGCGATGATCCCGGTCTGGCCGAGCCCGCCCAGCGTGGCGCGGAACACTGCGCCCGTCTCCGGCGTCACCTCGATCGCGCCATTCGCCGGCGTCAGAAGCGTCATCCGCGTCACATGCTGCCCGAAGGCCCCGGCGCCGTGATGGTTCTTGCCATGCACATCCATCGCGATCGCGCCGCCCACAGTGGCGAACCCCGTGCCCGGCATCACCGGCACAAGCCACCCGCGCGGGGCCAGATGCGCATTGATCTCTCCGATCCGTGCACCAGCCTCGACCGTCAGGATGCCGGTGTCTTCGTCGAGCCCCAGCATCCGGTCGAGCCGCGTCATATCCACCGCCAGGCCGCCATCGTTCAGGGCCGCGTCTCCGTAGGATCTGAGGCGTCCCATCGCCGGGGCAGGGGCCTCGGCCATCAGTGCCTCAAGCGCGCTCCTGCGCTCGGGCCTCGCCACCTCTGCGGTCGCCCTGATCGTCCGGCCCCAGCCGGTGAGTTCCAGTTCTCTAAGCCGCGCCATGGGCCCCTCTCATCGATTGCCGCTCCGCCAAAGGGAAAACCAGAAGCCCGAGCAGGATCGCGAACCACAGCGTCGTGACCCGGATGATCAACGTCGCCGGCACCGAAACCGACAACGGCACGCCTTCGAGCGTCAGAAGTGCGATCATCGCCGCTTCCGCGCCGCCCACACCGCCCGGCGCCCCGGTCAGCCCGCCCGCAAGAGCGGAGAATATGAAGATCGCCACGGCCGTCCAGAGCCCGATATCCGATCCCATCCACACCAGAAGCAGATGAAAGGCATAGCCTTCCGCCATCCAGCCAATCGTGCCAAGAACCGCGGCGAATCCGATCGTCCAGGGCCCCCGGAAAGCGGCAAGCGAGCGGGATGCCGCCCGCACCCGTGCCCAGATCCGTGGCAGTCGCCCGGTCATCCGGTAACTCCGCAAGGCAAAGGCTGCCAGGAGGCTCGGGTGGGTCGCGATCCAGGCGGTGCCGAGGGCCAGGATCACAATCGGCATCGCCCCGGCGATTTCCCCTGCCGAAAGCGCAAGGGCAAGGGCGAGGATCAGGGCCATCGCCACAAGATCCGACGCCCGGTCGACCAGAACGAGGGGGGCGGTGCGCTCGAAGCTCCATCCCGTCTCGCGCCGGATCCACCGCATTCGCACCAGTTCGCCCACACGGCCTGGCGTGGCCGACATCGCGAACCCGCCGATGAAATGGCGCAAATCCTGTATAAAGCCCGTGGGCAGGCCGAGCCGCATTGCAAAAAGATGCCAGCGCATCCCGCGGAAGAGATAGTTCACAAGGCTCAAGGCAAGCAGCCCAACGACCTGCCACGCGGTTAGCTTGCCGATCTCCTCGAGCGTCTCCGCCCAGCCCGTTGCCGCGGCCAGCCCGGCCAGCCCCGCGATCATCAGAACGAAAAGGCCGCCGAGGACCCAAAGGTCACGCCGGTCCGTCCTCTCGCGCGGGGGCAGGGGCATAGGGGGTGAACTGCTCGTTATCATGCGTGCCCCGCGCTACCGGGGAATTCGGGCAGTATTATGAAACAGTCGCGCCGATCTTGGAAGATTGGTGTCAGAAGGGCGAGGCTTTGGGGGATGGTGGGTGGCGATGCGGTGCGCGCGCTTTGGTGGCCTGGATTCCACAGGCGGTTTCAGGCCGACACACGACATTCAGTTCGGGCGCATCATCCCTCTCGCGGGGCGGCAAGCGGATCTCAGCGGCAAAATCGCATACTCGATTCCATCAACGATGACCAAAGCCATTCGGCCTAACCCATTCGTCCGGTGGACAATCAGGTCTCAATAGACCCAGATTGCACGGCGGAGAGCGGTTCAGGGTCGAGTCAGCGCCGCGACATTCAAGGCCCTTGTTCCACAGGCAGGCACCTGTGCCGGAATACAAAGGACAAGACGAGACATGACCAATACCCAGAATTCTCCGATCGACGCCTGCGGATTGCCCGCGCTCGATGCCCGACTGAAGGAGGATCTGCGTTTTCTCTCCTATCCCGGCAAGGATTGGGTGCCGCGCCGCGCGGGCGTTACCGACGTGACGATCATCGGCGCCGGCATGTGTGGAATGCTGGCGTGGTTTGCCCTCAGAATGGGCGGGGTGCTGAACACCCGTGTGCTGGACCGCAGCCCCGAAGGCCTGGAGGGGCCCTGGCTGACATATGCGCGGATGGAAACCTTGCGGTCGCCCAAGGAACTCACCGGGCCCTGTTATCGCCAGGGTCCGCTGACCTTTCAGGCCTGGTTCCGGGCACAGTTCGGGAGCGTGGCATGGGAGGCTCTGGATAAGATTCCGCGGCCAATGTGGATGGATTACCTGCGCTGGTATCGGAAAGCTCTGAGCATCCCGGTCGAAAACGGTGTTTCCGTTGATCTGGTTGAGCCCGAGGGCGATCTGTTGCGATTGCGGCTTTCGGGGGCGACAAGCGGCACGGCGCTGACCCGGAAACTGGTTTTAGCCACGGGCCGCGACGGCACCGGCGAGCAGAACATTCCGGGCTTCGTCGACCGCCTGCCCCGCAGGTATTGGGCGCATAGCGCGGACGAGATCGATTTCGGCGCACTCAGAGGTAAGCGCGTGGCCGTGGTCGGGATCGGCGCTTCGGCAGTCGACAACGCCGCGGAGGCGCTGGAGCATGGCGCAGCCGAGGTGCGCCACCTGATCCGCCGCAAAGACATGCCGACGATTAACAAGATGATGGGGATCGGAAGCTTCGGCTTCACCGCGGGCTTTGCGGATCTGTCCGACGAGTGGCGGTGGCGCTTCATGCAATATTCGTTCGCCACCCAGACGCCGGCACCCCATGGTTCGACGCTGCGTGTAAGCCGGCATGACAATGCCTATTTCCACTTCGGCAAGGCGGTGACGTCCACGACCGAGGAAGACGGCGCCGTGCGGGTGAGATTTGCCGATGGCACGTCCTACCTGACGGACTTCATCATCCTAGGAACCGGTTTCACGATCAATCCGCTGTCGCGCGTGGAGTTCGGCGAAGCGGCGGGCGATATCCAGAACTGGCAGGATGTCTATACCCCGCCAAAGGACGAACAATCGGCCGATCTCGGGCGGTTTCCCTATCTCAACCCCGATTTCAGTTTCCGCGAAAAGGTGCCGGGCACCGCGCCGTGGCTCAAGAACGTATATTGCTTCAACTACGGGGCCTCGGCGAGCCTCGGCAAGGTCAGCGGCGATATCCCAGGTGTTTCCGAGGGGGCGGAATGGCTGACCCGCGCGCTTGCATCGACGCTTTATGCCGAAGACGTCGAGGCGCATTGGAAAGGCATGATCGATTACGCCAAGCCGGAACTCGACGGCAGCGAGTGGACGGCGACGGAGCTTGAGACATCGGACGAAGCGGGGCGGGTGGCATGAGCGCTACAGATACCATGCTGGCCGCCGCCGGTATCGACGGAAATGGCCCCGTGGCTGCCGCGGTCGCACACCGGTCGAATATCTTCGAGATGACGGCGGCGGCGGAAGCTGCGGTTCTTCTGCCCCAAGACGCCGGGTCTTGGCCGCATTCCCTGCGCGCCGCCTTGGCCGCGCGGATCGCCACGCTGAACGGAAACGCCGAAGTCGCTCGGCACCACGAATCGGCGGCGGGCGAATTCGCCGGGTTGGCCAATCCCGCAGAGGACGGCATGGCGCTGGGCTTGGGCCCGGTCATTGCCTTCATGGACAAGGTCGCCGCCAATACGCGAGACGTTACGGCAGAGGATATAGCCGCGCTTCAGGATGCAGGTATCGCGGATGCGGATATCGTGCGGCTTTGCGAACTGAATGCCTTCCTTGCCTATCAGCTTCGGGTGGTCGCCGGGCTGCGGCTGATGGCGGGGGATGCGTCATGAGCCAGGTGGTTCGGAAGTTCAGCCGCCGGGTGCCCCAGTGGCGTCCGCGCGTCATGCCCGTGAAGCTGGAGGAGGCCAGCGAGGCGCAGCTCGATGCACTCAGCGTGACGCCGTCGAACACCAAGGTGTCCGATTATGTGCTGACGCTGGCCCATGACGTAGAATCGCTCAAGGTCCGTTCGCCCCTTTTCAACGCGATCATGTACGACGAAGGCGGCATGAGCCGGGCCGAGCGCGAGATCGGGGCGATCGGCGCCTCGATGGTGAACCACTGCATCTATTGTGCCGCAGTTCATGCCGACCGCCACGCGAAGCTGGAAAAAAGCACCGAGGTGACAGATCGGATGTTCCGCAATGGCCGTGACGCCAAGCTGACAGACCGCGACAGGGCGATCTTCGATTTCGCCTTGGCGCTGTCCGAGGCCCCACCGGCGGCCGGAGCGGAGGAGATGCAGGCACTGCGCAAGGCCGGTCTCGACGAAGCGGAGATCTTGGACTTGATCCTGTCGACCGCGCTTTTCGGATGGGCAAACCGCCTAATGCATGTCCTTGGTGACCCCGTTCGCCCCGATGAAGCAGAGGCATGATTTGACGGCGCCGCCAACTTTGCGTCTCATACCATCCGAGAGGGGAAGAACCTGATGGAAGACCGGCTACAGATCGGCATTGCGGGCGCCGGCTCGATCGCCTTCGGAACCGCGGCGCTTTTAAGCGGCAACGGGCATGACCCGATGCTCTGGTCGCCGTCGGGCACGGGCACTGCTGCTCTGGCGGAGGGCGCTGCACTGACGGCTGAAGGCGCGATCGAAGCCGAGCTGACGCCACGCATTGCCGGGTCAGCCCGGCAACTCGCCGAAGAAAACGAACACATTCTCATTGCGCTGCCCGCCTATGGCCACAAGGCAGTGATGGATGCGCTGGCCCCACATATCCGCGACGGCCAGCATGTGATCATTTCTTCCCACGCCTCGCTTGGCGCGATCTATCTTGGCGAACAGCTTGCGGCGCGCGGGATTACGGCCCCGGTCACCGCCTGGGGCACGACGGCCGTGACCGGGCGGAAGCAGTCGGCAACACACGTGCGGGTGAACACGGTGCGCAAGTTGATCGACCTCTGCACTGTGCCGGACGTGTATTCGGACGAGGGGCTGAAGCTTTGTCAACGCCTGTTCGGCGACCGTTTCCAGCCGCGCGATGGTTTGCTTGCGATCTCGCTGTCGAACCTCAACCCCCAGAACCACATGGGGATCGCGCTTGGCAACATGACCCGGATGGAGCGCGGCGAAGACTGGAGCCAGGGACAGAACGTCACGCCGAATGTGGGACGTCTGCTGGAGGCGCTGGATGCTGAACGTCTGGCAATCGCCGATGCTCTGGGCCTGAAGGTGCGGACGATTTTTGAACATTTTCATCTGTCCTTTCATGTGCCGGTCGCCTCTATTTCCGAAATGAACCAGCAGATGCACGCAGAAGGGAACGGCGGCACAGGCCCCGCGACTGCCGACAGCCGCTATGTGACAGAGGATGTCCCGTACGGTCTGGCGCTGACTGCCGCGCTCGGCCGTATGGTCGGACGCCCGGCAGTCTTGCACGCGGCGGGGATTCGCATCTTCTCTGCGATGTACGGGCGCGATTTCATGGCAGAGAACGCGCTTTTGGATGCCATCGACCTGTCGGGCCACTCGCTCGAAGGCCTGAAGGAGGCTGCGAAAACCGGCCTTCTGACCAACCGGGGGGGCGAAACCGCCCTTGCGGATCAATAACCAATCAACTGAAGAGGGAGTTCGAAATGACGAAACTGATAATGGACCGCCGCCGGTTCCTCGGCAGCACCGCGCTTGGTGCGGCCGCATTGGCCAGCCCGGCCTATCTGCGCCGCAGCCACGCGCAAGGCAGCGGGGAAGTGAATGTCTGGACCTACAACCAGTTCGTGCCCGATGCCTTCAAGGAACAGTTCGAGGCAGAGACCGGCATCAAGGTGAACGTCCGCCTCGTCGACGATCAGGGCAAGCAGTTCAACCTTCTGGCCGCCGAGGCGCCGAACCCGACAGTGGATATCGTGACCGTCGCCGGGCATCGGTTCCTGCAGTTCATCGACAGCGAATTGCTGGCGCCCATGGATACCGATCGCCTGTCCAACTGGGGCAACATCAACCCCACCTTCTCGGAAAGCGACTGGGCCACGATCAACGGCAACAAGTGGGGCGCTCCGATCCTCTCGGGCATGGAGGTGTTGTCGTACAACACGGAATACGTATCCGAGGAAGAGGCGCAGACCTGGGATACGCTGTTCAGCGAGAAATACAGCGGACAGACCGCCTATATCATCCAGGATATGATGTCGATCGTGATGCTGATGATGGGCTATGATGGCAACATGGTGGCCTATATGGACGACCCCGATAAGGCCGCGGCGATCGTCGAGGAAGCGAAGAATTTCCTGATCGAGAAGAAGCCGCTCGTCCGCAAGTACTACGACAGTGGTGCGGAAGTGCAGCAGATGTTCATCAACCAGGACATTGTGCTGGGCCATTCCTGGAACGGTCCGGCCGCCGCGCTGATCAATGACGGGTTCCCGCTCGGCATGTCGATCCCGCAGGAAGGTTCCTACGGCTTTGTCTACACGCTGAATATCGCGAACAATGCGCCGAATGCCGACAGCGCCTACAAACTTCTGGATGCGCTGCTGGCATCGCCCGAGATCGGCGCGTCGATGACGAAGGCGTCGGGCTTCATCTCGACGTACAAGGACGCGTCGAACTATCTGACCGATCTGGAGAAGAGATCGACGTCCTTCCCGGAGGAACAACTGGCCAATCTTCAGTTCTTCCGCGCCGAGGCGAACGAGATGAAATACAGGCTCGTCGATCCCGCGGTCGAAGCCGTGAAGGCCGCCTGAGCCTGCACGTATACCCCGCCCCCTTCACGGGGGGCGGGCCTTCCTGACCGACCGGCAAGGGGAACGCCATGAACTCAGAGGTCGCATCCGTGCCTGAACAGCACGGAGCGTTTGACGAAGGTCGCGCCACCTTCTGGGGCCGCCTGGTGCGGTGGGGGCCATACAAGGCCTTTTTCACGCTGGTCTATGCCTCTCCGCGCCGGCAGTTCCTGCTTCTTGCGGCGCTGCCCGTCCTCTGGATCCTGACGCAGCACCTTGGGCCGATGCTTCAGATGCTTCGCGTCAGCCTGACCGATGCCTACCCGGTCGCCCGGGATGCCCAGAGCCACTTCACGCTGGAGCATTACGCGCGCTTCTTCGGCGACAAGATCTTCTGGATGCCATTCTTCCGAACCTTGATCTTCGCCGGCACGTTCACGCTTGCGACGCTTATCATCACCTATCCGGTGGCCTACTTCCTGGCCCGGCATGTCCGCCGTCAAAACCAGCTTCTGTTGCTGCTGCTGCTGCTTGTTCCGTTCTGGGTCGGCGAAATCGTGCGGACCTATGCGATCATGATCCTTCTGGGCAACACCGGGGCAGTCAATCTTGCCCTCAGGTGGCTGGGCCTGATCGATCGGCCGATCCCGTTCATGTACACGAGCTTCTCCATGGGTGTGGGCATCGTCTATCTGACAGCGCTTTACATGCTGCTGCCGCTCTACTCGGCGCTTGAGAAGCTGCCGCGAAGCTACTGGGAGGCAGCGGCAGATCTTGGGGCAGGTGCCTGGACGCGGTTCCGCCGCGTGACGTTGCCGCTTACGCTTGAAGGGATCTCTTCTGGATGCACTCTGGTGTTCCTGATCTCGACGGGGTTCTATGCTACCCCGGTCCTGCTTGGCGGTCCCTCGACAACGGTCTTCGCCGAGACGATCGCGGGCTTCTTCCATGTCGCGGGTGACGAATGGCCGACCGGCGCTGCCTTCGCCACGATCATGTTCCTGGCGGCTCTCGCGATCTCGGCCATCTTCCAGCGGCTGATGCATATGCTCAGGAAAGGGGACACCCGTTGACCCGCAGCACGCGCATCTTTCTGTCCTGCATATACTGGGCCTTCGTCCTTTATGTTTTCGTACCCCTGTTCCTGATGGTTCTGATGGGCTTCAAGGACTCGAAGTTCATCGGTTTCCCGATAAAGTCATGGACGCTCGAGTGGTATCTGGGCGTCTTCGAGGATGCAGAGGTCCTTTCGGTCTTCGGCTATTCTATCGCCATTGCCGTCCTCTCGACGCTGATCTCGATTGCCGTCGGCCTCTGGATCGCCGTCCTGTTGGAAGGGCGGACGTTCTGGGGCAAGGCGGTGATCTTTGGCCTAGCCATCCTGCCCGCGCTCGTGCCCGGGATCATCTCGGCCATCGCGTTCCGCATCTATGCCCGGCTGCTCGGCATCGAACCGGGCATGTTTGCGATCATCTGGTCACACGCCGTTCACAACGTGCCTTTCGTGGTACTCGTGGTGATGGCGCGGCTGTCGACCCTGCCAAAGAGCCAGATCGAGGCGGCGCGCGATCTGGGCGCCGACCCGCTGATCGCCTTCCTCAGGATCACGCTGCCCTATCTGACGCCGGCCATCATGGGCGCAAGCATCTTCTGTCTTCTCCTCAGCTTCGACGATTTCGTACGATCGTTTTTCCTCGGCAGCTATGAACCGACATTGCCGGTGCTCATCTTCGCCAAGCTGCGCTCGGGCATGTCACCGGAAATCAACGCAATAGCCACCGTGGCCCTGGTCCTGACGGCCGTGCTCGGGATCTGGGCTGAACGCTATATGCGCCGCTTGAACAGGGGAGCTGATCGATGAGCAGGGACACTCCGATCGTCCGTGTCGACGGGATCAAGAAAACCTTCGGCAGCGCGGTCGCGCTCCGGGAACTGAACCTCGACATCGCCGAGGGCGAATTCGTGACCTTCCTTGGTCCGTCGGGTTGCGGCAAATCAACGACGCTCCGCATCATGGGCGGGTTCGAACGGCCCGACACCGGTCGCATTCTGCTGGAAGGCGCGGATGTCACACGTCTTCCACCCGACCGGCGAAACGTGAACATGGTGTTCCAGGATTACGCGCTTTTCCCGCACATGACCGTGCGCCAGAATATGGCCTTCGGGCTGGAGCTGAAGGGGATGGGGCGCCCGGCGATCGATGCACGGCTGGACGAATTGATGGCGTTTCTGGAGCTGTCAGACTACGGCGATCGCTATCCCGGCCAGTTGTCCGGCGGTCAGCGTCAGCGCGTCGCCCTGGCGCGGGCACTGGCCCCCGATCCCGCGTTGCTCTTGCTGGACGAGCCGCTTGGTGCGCTCGATGCAAAGCTTCGCGGCCAGGTCCAGCAGGAGTTGAAATCGATCCAGAGGCGCACCGACAAGACATTCGTCTTCGTGACCCACGACCAGGACGAGGCGCTGACCATGTCTGACCGCATCGTGGTCATGAATGCCGGATCCGTCGAACAGGACGGCACGCCGGAAGAGCTTTACTACCATCCCGCCAATCGATTCGTCGCGCAATTCGTGGGAGAGACGAACCTGATCTCGGGTGAGGTGAAAGGCCAGGATGGAGAAGAGGTCTTGATCGACTGGTACGGCGCGGCCCTTCGCGGGCACCGGCGACCGGACGACCCGCATCCGGATGGAATGGCGACCGCCTCGATCCGATTGGAAAGAGTGGGATTGCATCGCGAGAAACCCGAAACAGCGAACGCCATTCAGGCCCGGGTTGTCGGGAAAACCTTTCTCGGAAGCCGCATGATGATGGATCTTCTCGTCGAACAGGCGGCGGGTGCGACGCTGAAAGCGTATGTCGACACAGCGACCGGCAACGCTGTTGGCGATGCGCCGGTCTGGATTGGATGGGACGCCGAAAGCATGGCCGTCTTACGCGACTGAAAAAATGATCATGTGCACCGGAAGGCTGCTGGCCGCCCAGGTATCTTAAGGCCTGAACAGCGCCAGCCCGGGAGTGACGATCACTGGCCTGGCGGCACGAACCGCAGATCCCATCGGTGTCGCCTCACACATCAAACGCATCCGCCCAGTCGGGATTCCGCCTCCGCTCCGCATTCACGTAAGGACAAAGCGGCACGATCTCGAACCCCTCGGCCCGAGCATCCTCAACAAGCCGCCGTACCAGCGCCCGGCCCATGCCGGTGCCCTTGAAGGCGTCCGGCACACCCGTGTGATCGGCGATCACCTTCTGGGGCGAGAGGATCGAATAGGTCAGCTCCGCCTCTTCGCCGCCCCGGCGAATGACATAGCGTCCCTTCGATCCGTCGACCTCGCGCAGGATCTCGAATTCAGACAATCGTGGCCTCGGTGGCCGCGCGGATGTCGTCGGGCGTCACGCCGGGCGCGCATTCCAGGATGTGAAGCCCCTTGTGCCCCACCTCGAGCACGCCGAGGTTCGTGATGATGAGGTCGACCACGGCCTTGCCCGTCAAGGGCAGCGTACACTCCTTAAGCACTTTCGACTCGCCGCGCTTGTTCTGGTGATCCATCACCACGATCACGCGGCCGACGCCGGCCACCAGATCCATCGCGCCGCCCATACCCTTCACGAGCTTGCCGGGGATCATCCAGTTCGCCAGGTCGCCCTTCTCGCTCACTTCCATCGCGCCCAGGATCGCGGCGGCGATCTTGCCGCCCCGGATCATCCCGAAGGAGGTGGCGCTGTCGAAATAAGCGGTGCGTGCCAGTTCCGTGATCGTCTGCTTGCCGGCGTTGATCAGATCGGGGTCTTCGTCGCCTTCAAAGGGGAAGGGGCCCATGCCCAGCATTCCGTTTTCGGATTGCAGGGTGATGTCCTTGTCGCCGACATAGTTCGCCACAAGCGTCGGGATCCCGATGCCGAGGTTCACATACATCCCGTCATCGAGTTCCTTAGCCGCCCGCGCGGCCATCTGGTTACGGTCCCAGGGCATCAGGCTTCCTCCCGCTTGCGCACGGTGCGCTGTTCGATACGCTTTTCGTGCTCGCCCTGGATCAGGCGGTGCACATAGATCCCGGGCAGGTGGATATGGTCGGGGTCAAGGCTGCCGCGCGGCACGATCTCCTCGACTTCCATGATGCAGATCTTGCCGCACATCGCCGCCGGCGGGTTGAAGTTGCGCGCGGTCTTTCGGAACACCGCATTGCCGGTGTCATCGGCCTTCCACGCCTTCACGATCGAGATATCGGCGAAAATGCCTCGTTCGAGGATAAAGGTTTCGCCGTCGAACTCCTTGTGTTCCTTACCCTCGGCGATGACGGTGCCGACGCCGGTCTTGGTATAGAAACCCGGGATCCCCGCACCGCCCGCACGCATCCGTTCGGCAAGCGTCCCTTGCGGATTGAACTCGATCTCAAGCTCGCCTGAAAGGTATTGCCGCATGAATTCGTCGTTCTCGCCGACATAGGACGACATCATCTTCTTGATCTGCTTGGTATCCAGAAGCTTGCCGAGCCCAAACCCGTCGACCCCGCAATTGTTCGAGGCGATCGTCAGATCCTTCACACCGCTCTTCACGATGGCGTCGATCAGAAGCTCGGGTATGCCGCAAAGGCCGAAGCCGCCTGCCGCGATCAGCATGCCGTCATGCAACAGGCCGTCGAGCGCCTCGTCGGCCGAACCGTATATTTTCTTCATGGAATACCCCCGCTGCCGGTGTCGCCGGAGTTGTGGCGAAGGGCAACGGGGAAGTCAATCGCCGCGCCGCGGCACTCAGGTCAGAAGCGCTTCCTCGGTATATTGCGCAGCAAAGGCCGCGTCGGGAGGGATCGGCGTGATCACGTCGATCAGGACACCGTTGGGGTCCTTCGTGATGAAATGCCGCTGCCCAAATGCCTCGTCTCTCAGGGGCAGGCATTCGGGCAAGCCTTCCGCCATCAGCCGCGCATGCACCGCATCCACATCCTCGACCTCGAAGTTCAGGATCAGCCCCGCCGCCCGCCCGCGCCCCTCCGCCGGAATCGTCTCATGCGCCCCGTCGAGGATTGCAAGGTTCACACTCGGCACCTCATCCATCTGCAGATGCACGTACCACTCCGCCTCGAACATCGGGCGGAACCCGAAATACCGGCAATAGAAGGCGGCGGTCCCGGCCACGTTGCCGGTCATGATCACGGGGTAGTACTGGGTCGGATTCATCTTGCACCTTTCGTCCAGAGTTTACATACAGGCTGCATGTTTTAAATCAATAAACATACAGGCTGCACGTATGCAAGAGAAATCGCTCCGCCGATCGAACGAAACCCGCTCGCAGGAGATGCGCGCGCGCCTGATCGCCGCCGCCCGCACGCTCTTCGCCGAGAAAGGATATGCCGAGACCGGAACGCCCGAGATCGTGCGCGCGGCCGATGTCACCCGGGGCGCGCTCTACCATCATTTCGACGACAAGGCGGGGCTGTTCCGCGCGGTGGTCGAGGCCGAGGCTGCCGCAGTCGCTGGCAGCATCGAGGCAGGCGCGCTCAACGGGGAAGGGGGCGACCCGCTTGAGCCCGGCACCCGTGCCTTTTTCGCTGCAATGTCGGTGCCGGGCCGTGCGCGGCTCCTCTTGATCGACGGACCGGCTGTTCTCGGTCCCGCGGAAATGGACAAGATCGACGCCGGAGCAGGTCTTGCCACGCTTCGCGCGGGGCTCGCAAGCCTTCCGGGCGCACCCGCCGGCGAAGATCTCGCGGCCCTTTCCCGGATTCTGTCTGCCGCCTTCGACCGCGCCGCGCTCCACGTCGCAGGGGGTGCAAGTCCCGACCCGTACCTCAACGCCTTCACCTGGCTTTTCTCCAGACTGCGTTAGGCACACCCCTTCATTTTGGCGGAAATACTCCGGGGGGAATCGCCCGAAACGGGCGATGGGGGCAGCGCCCCCTTACCCTTTTGCCCCGCGCCGGTCGTCGCGCAGGTTCGAATACAGCACGTGGTTCCGCCATCGCCCGTTGATCTGCAGATAGGCCTGCGCCACGCCCTCGTACTTGAACCCGCATTTCTCCAGAAGCCCGCGCGAGGCGGCGTTCTCCTTCAGACAGGCCGCCTGGATGCGCGACAGGTCCATCGTCTGGAACGCATAATGCACAACGCCCCGGATCGCTTCAGCCATGAAGCCCTGGCGCGCATGGGCCTCGCCGATCCAATAGCCGAGCGTGGCCGATTGCGAGGGCCCGCGCGAGATATTGTCGAGCGTTATTGCCCCAAGAAGCGCCTCGTCCTGCCGGCGGATCAGGAAAAGCGGCACCGCCGTGCCGCTCGCGACCGATCGTTGCGCCCAGTAGACCCTGTTGGTGAAAGCCTTCCTCGACAGGTGGTCATGCGCCCAGGCCGGTTCCCACGGCACCAGGAACTCGCGGCTCGCCTCGCGCACCGCCACCCAATCCCGGAAATCGCTGTGCTGGGGCGGCCGAAGCGTCATCCGCTCGGTCTCGATCCGCACCCGGCGCCGGCGGGTCAGCATCAGGCGGCAAGCCGCCGGGCCAGCGCCTCGAGTGCGGGGGCACGGTCGATCGGGCCGTAAAGCGCCATCGCCGCCTGGCCCCGCGCCGCCAGCTGTGCAGCAAAGGCGCGCACGTCGCCGGTCGTTACCGCGTCGATCCGTTCCACCGTTTCATCCAGCGTCGGCACACGGCCCCAGATCGCCAGAAGCCGCGCGATCCGTTCGGCCCGCGACGAGGCGCTTTCAAGCCCCATCAGAAGCCCCGCCTTCATCTGGGCACGCGCCCGCGCCACCTCTTCGGGCGATATGTCCTCGCCCGCCCGGCGCATCTCGTCGATGGTCAGCGCGGCAAGTTCCTCGATCTCTTCGGCGCCCGTCCCCGCATAGATGGTCAGAAGACCGCTATCGGCATAGGTGCCCGCCTGGGCGAAGATCGAATAGCAAAGGCCCCGCACCTCCCGCGCTTCCTGAAAAAGCCGCGAAGACATGCCGCCCCCAAGCACGTTTGCGTAGATCTGCGAGGTGTAGAGATCGGGATCGCGATAGCCCGGAATTTCGAGGCCCAGGGTGAAGTGCACCTGCTCGAGATCCCGGGCACGCCGCATCTCGCCGCCCCGGAACACCGCCGGCTCTACGTTCGGGCTCTCGCGCTGCGCGAGATGGCCGAACATTGCCTCCGCAGCCTTGCAGATCGCGTCGTGATCCACCGCACCGGCGGCCGCAACGATCATCTGTTCGGGCCCGTAGCGTTCGCCCACGAAACCTGCGAGATCCTCCCGCGCAAAGCCCCGGACGCGCTGTGCAGGGCCCAGGATCGTGCGGCCCATCGGCTGTTCGGGATAGGCGGCCTCCTGCAGCCAGTCGAAGATGATGTCGTCGGGCGTGTCATGCGCCTGTCCGATTTCCTGCAGGATCACGTGACGCTCGACCTCGATTTCCCGCGGGTCGAAGACCGGGTTGAGCACGATATCGGAAATGACGTCCAGCGCGAGGGCGACGTCATCCTCAAGGACGCGCGCGTAATAGGCCGTCATCTCGCGGCTCGTATAGGCGTTGATATACCCGCCCACATCCTCGATCGCCTCGGCGATCTGAAGCGCAGTGCGCGTCGTCGTCCCCTTGAACGCCATATGTTCCAGGAAATGCGCGATCCCGTTCTGGTCCTCGCGCTCGTGCCGCCCGCCTGCGGTCACCCAGACGCCGATCGAGGCCGATTTGAGCCCCGGCATATGCTCGGTCACGATGCGAAGGCCGTTAGGCAGTGTATGCACGTCAACTGTCACGCCGGCAGTCTCTCCTCGATCAGCTCCTCCACCGCGGCCAAATCATTGGCAACGCGGACCAATCGCTCCGACCGGTCATAAAGGTCCGCCATCCGCTTTGGAAGAGGGGGGCGTGCGCCCGTTGCCGCCTCGACCGCATCGGGGAACTTCGCGGGATGCGCGGTGGCCAGTGTCACCATGGGCCGCGCGCGGTCAATCCGGGTCTCGGCAACCCGCACTCCGACCGCGGAATGGGGGCAAAGCACCTCGCCCGTCCGCCGCGCCATGTCGCGGATCGTGGCGCTCGTTTCCTCCTCCGACACCCTGCCAGAGCCGTAGACCTCGCGGAGGGCCTGAAGCGCGCCCTGGCTCACCGGGAACCCGCCCTTCTCCGCAAGCTCACCCATCAGCTGCGCCACGGCGCCGCCGTCGCGCCCATAGGCTTCGAACAGCGCACGCTCGAAATTCGACGACACCTGAATGTCCATCGACGGGCTGATCGAGGGCGTCACCCCCTCCTTCACATGCGCGCCCGTCTCCAGCGTCCGGTGCAGGATATCGTTCTGGTTCGTCGCGATCACGAGGCGCCCGATGGGAAGCCCCATGCGCTTCGCGATATAGCCCGCGAATATGTCCCCGAAATTGCCCGTGGGTACGGTAAAATCCACCTCGCGATCGGGGGCGCCGAGGCTTGCGGCGGCGGTGAAGTAATAGACGACCTGCGCCAGAACCCGCGCCCAGTTGATCGAGTTCACGGCCGTCAGCCCCACCCGGTCGCGGAAGGCGAAATCGTTGAACATCGCCTTCACCATGGCCTGGCAATCGTCGAAATCGCCATCCAGCGCCAGCGCCTGTACATTGGCCTCCGTAGGCGTGGTCATCTGCCGGCGCTGCACCTCACTCACCCGGCCATCGGGAAAGAGGATATAGACGTCGACGGCATCGAGCCCCCGGAACGCCTCGATCGCCGCCGATCCGGTGTCGCCGCTTGTCGCGCCCACGATGGTGATCCGGTCGCCGGTTTCCTCCAGCGAGGCCTGCATCAGCTGGCCGATCACCTGCATCGCGAAATCCTTGAAGGCCAGTGTCGGGCCGTGGAACAACTCCAGCAGGAAATGGTTCGGCCCAAGCTGAACAAGGGGGGCCCGGGCATCATGGCCGAAACCGCCATAGGCCCGCTCGATCGCACCTTCGAGCGTCGCGTCCGAAAAACTGTCGCCCACGAAGGGGCGCATCACCCGGAACGCGGCCTCTTCATAGCTCACGCCGCGAAGCGCCGCGATGTCGCCCCGGCTCATCGCGGGGATCGTTTCGGGCACGTATAGCCCGCCGTCGCGGGCCAGGCCCGCGCGCATCGCCTCGCCGAAATTCAAGACTGGGGCCTGGCCCCGCGTCGATACATATCTCATGCCGTCTTCCCGTCCCGGGCCTTCAGAAGCCTCAGCACCCAGTATCCCGTCATCGTCATCCAGACGGCCGCAAGGCCGAACCATGTCACAGCGTATTTGAGGTGATCGTTCGGAATGCCGCTCGTGTCCACAGGCAATGGCGTCACGCCCTGGTCCTGAAACGACCTGTCCCGCAGAACGATCAGGATGGGCTCGGTCCGAAGCGCCTCGGCCAGCACCGGCACCTCCCGGGCAAACCAGATATTCGCGGCCCGGTCCGGTTCGGGCGTGAAGCCATCCACCTCTTCCGGCCAGTGCAGGTTCCCGGTCACCGTCACCCTGTCTTTGGGAAGGGCAGGGGCCTCCGCCGCCACCGGGATGAAACCCCGATCCACCAGCACGCGCCGCTCCCCCGTCTCGAAGGGTGAAATCAGGCGATAGCCGGCGCCCGCCCCTTTCCGGCTCACAAGCACCCGGATCGCCTCCGGCCCGAATGCGCCCTCGGCGCTGACCGGCAGATACCGGTCCCGCGCCGGATCTGGCGATTCGGGGAGCGCGACCGGCGCGGCGGCGATCCGCGCCTCGATATCGGCGAGCACGTTTTCCTTCCACTGAAGACGCTGCATCTGCCAGAGCCCGAGGCTCACCAGAACCGCGGCCCCCAGACCCCCGATCAGAAGTGGCGCAATCAGCCGTCCCATCTCGCTCCCAAATTCGAAGGGCGCGGGTTCCCCCACGCCCAATTCATTTTGGCTCAAATACTCTCGCCGAAGGCGGTCGCGCGCAAAGCGCGCGACACCTCCCGTCAGTGTACCGGGCCGCTGCCCCAGATATAGACCGCGAGGAACAGGAACAGCCACACGACGTCGACGAAGTGCCAGTACCAGGCCGCGGCTTCGAAGCCGATGTGCTTCTCGGCGGTGAAGTGACCGGCCCGGACCCTCAGCCAGCACACGAAGAGGAAAATCGTGCCGATGATCACATGCGCGCCGTGAAAGCCGGTCGCCATGAAGAAGGTCGAATAGTACTTGTCGCCATCGGTGACGCCGGCCCCGAACTTCCAGCCTTCGTGCAGGATCAGCTCGGCATATTCATAGGCCTGCAGCCCAGTAAACGCGATCCCGAGGATCCAGCCGATCAGAAGGCCTTGCTCCACGTCCTTCCGGCTGCCGCCATGCACCAGCGCATGGTGCGCCCAGGTCACCGCACAGCCCGAAAGAAGCAGCACCAGGGTGTTGATCAGGGGCAGGTGGAACGGATCGACGAAGTGAATGTCGGGCATCACATAGGACGTCCCGGCATATTCGCTCATCGGGTACATGGCATGCTTGAAGAAGCTCCAGAACCATGCAGCGAAGAACATCACCTCCGACATGATGAACAGGATGAAGCCGTAGCGCAGGCCAAGCCGCACCACCGGGGTGTGATCGCCGATCCGGCTTTCCTTCACCACGTCCGACCACCAGGCGAACATGGTGTAAAGCACGCCCGCGAGGCCGATCAGGAACATCCAGGGGCCGTTGCCGTGGATCCACATGACCGCGCCGAAGAGCATCGTGAAGCCCGATACGGCCCCGACGAAGGGCCAGATCGAGGCGTTCAGGATGTGATAGTCGTGGTTTTTCTCGTGTGCCATCTTGTCTTTTGTCCCTCAGACTGTCGGGCCTAGTTGACGCCGCCGCTCTCGGAGGGGGCCAGCAGGGCCGTATCCTCTTCGACGTCGGTGACGTGGAAAGTATAACTCAGGGTGATGTGCTGCGCATGCTTGCCGTCGGCATCGTTCACGATCTCCGGGTCAACGAAAAAGCTCACGGGCATCGTGACGCGCTCGCCGGGCTGCAGCACCTGGTATTCGAAGCAGAAGCAGTCGATCTTCGTGAAATAGCCGCCTGCCGCATAGGGCGCGACGTTGTAACTGGCCTGGCCCGCCACCACCTGATCCGTCGGATTGTAGGCTTCGTAGAAGGCAAGGCCGGTTTCGCCGATCCGGATCTCCATTTCCCGCTGCACGGGCCGGAATTCCCACGGCATGCCGCGTTCCAGCGAGGCGTCGAACTTGATCGTGATCGTCCGGTCGAGGATTTCGTCGGATCCGGCCTCAGCCACGGATGTCGTTCCGCCGAAACCTGTCACGCGGCAGAACCAGTCGTAAAGCGGCACGCTGGCCCATGCGAGCCCACCCATGAAGACGACCACGCCAAGAAGCTTGGCCACTGTTGTGGTGTTCCGGTTCATTGCGCAGCTGTCCCGTCTGCAGGAACGAGTTCCGGCCTCACCACGTGGTCGAAGCCCTGGATCGGCCCGGTATTGCTCACCTTTGCGACGGTCAGGCCGAACATCACGGCGATGAAAGCCGCAAGCGCCAGCCCCACGCCAAGGTTCCGCGAGAAGCGCCGCTTGTGAAGTTCATGGGTGGCACGGATCGCCATCAGACAATCCCTCCCGACCGCAGGGCGGCGTCCGCCAGAAGCGCTGCGAAATGCGCGAAGAGGTAATAGAGCGAGAACCGGAAGAAGCTTTTCTCGACCGCGTATTTGTCGGTCTCGGCCACCGCTTCGTCCCGCCGCCAGATCCGCGCAGCGCCGATCAGCATCCAGCCGTTCATCAGGATCGCGACGGCAAGGTAGACCGGCCCGCCGATCGAGGTAAGCCCAAGCGCCAGCGCCGCGGGGGCCAGAATGGCGGTGTAGATGAGGATGTGCGCCCGCGTGGCCTTTCGCCCATGGGTCACGGTCAGCATCGGCACGCCCGCGTCGTCGTAATCCGACTTCATGAACAGGGCGAGCGCCCAGAAATGCGGCGGCGTCCACATGAAGATCAGCGCGAACATCAGCCAGGCTTCGACCGAAACGCTGCCCGTTGCGGCAGCCCAGCCGATCACCGGCGGGAAGGCACCCGCGGCGCCGCCGATAACGATGTTCTGTGGCGTCCAACGCTTCAGCCACATGGTGTAGATCACGGCATAGAAGAAGATCGTGAAGGCAAGAAGGCCCGCGGCGACGAGGTTCGTCGCAAGCGCCAGCATCACCACCGACATGCCCGACAGTGCAATGCCGATCGCCAGCGCCTCGTCGGCGCCCACGCGGCCCGCGGGCACGGGGCGCTTGGATGTCCGCCGCATAACCGCATCGATATCCGCATCCCACCACATGTTCAGCGCGCCCGACGCGCCGGCGCCGATCGCGATGAAGAGGATCGCGGAAAACCCGATCATCGGATGGATGCTCGCGGGGGCCACGAGAAGCCCCGCAAGCGCCGTGAACACGACAAGCGACATCACCCGTGGCTTAAGAAGCGCCACGTAATCGCCGAACCGCGCCTCACCCTCCCGGGCCTCTATGATGGTTGCGTCCGTCACCGGGGCTTACTCGGCCGCAGCGACCTGAACGGGCAGGGGCTTGCCGGCAAATTCTTCCGAGGCACGGCCCAGCCACTCTTCATATTGTTCCGGCGTCACGGCCTTCACGGTGATCGGCATATAGGCGTGGTCCTTGCCGCAAAGCTCCGAACACTGGCCGAAATAGACGCCTTCCATTCCGGGCTCGACCTCGAACCAGAGCTCGGCGAGGCGGCCGGGAACGCCGTCCTGCTTCACGCCGAAGGCCGGGATCGTCCAGGAATGGATCACGTCCGCCGCCGTCACCTGCATGACCACGACCTTGCCGGTCGGAATCACCACGGGCTGGTCGGTGGCAAGAAGGTATTCGTCTTCGTTATAGCCGTAATCGGCCAGAAGATCGCGCTCGAGCATGAAGCTGTCGAACGAGATCGAGGCCGGTTCCACGCCCTCAACGCCCGCATCCACGTATTCATACCCCCAGTACCACTGGTAGCCCGTGACCTTGATCGTCACTTCGCCTTCCGGGATCTCCTGCTGATCGAACAGCACCGGCAGCGAGACCGCCCCGATCACCACGAGGATCAGCACCGGAACAAGCGTCCAGGTTACTTCGATCGGCGTATTGTGGGTAAAGGTGGCGGGCGTCGGATTCGACTTCGTATTGTAGCGCAGGATCACGGTGATCAGCAGCGCCAGCACGAAAAGCGTGATGATGGTGATCAGCACCAGAAGGAACGTGTCCAGCCAGATGATATCTTCCATCAGGCCCGTTGCGGGCGTCTGAAAACCCGTGCCCGACGGCTCGGGCTTGCCGATCGTCGGCAGGCCTTCGACCGTGACCTGCGCAAAGGCCGCGAAAGCGGTGAAAAGGCTGACGAAGAATGCCCCGAGGGCCGTGAAGGTGGTCCGTAAACGCATACCCGGTTCCTGTCTTTCGCGGGTGCAGAACACCCGTCTCTTCGCCGTTGCGGGACAGATATCCCGGACGGCGTTGTTTCCGCGCTGGTAGAAATCATATTAGGGAGGGATGAACAAGCGCGACCGGGCGCGGCAAACAGCCGCCTCGGCACTTCCGGCCAGCGCCACACAAAATTGCCCGAAAGGCCTTGCAGTAATGACCGATACGCCCGATTTCCGCCCCTTCGAGACGCACCTTGACGAGGCGGCGGCCCTTCAGCAGGTGCGCGCCGCGACGGCAGGGGCCGACGATGGCGAACTCTTCCTCGAACGTCGCCGGTCCGAGGCGCTGGTCTTCGATGACGGACGAATCAAGACGGCCAGCTATGACGCGGTCGAAGGATTCGGCTTGCGCGCAGTGAATGGCGAGACGGCGGGCTACGCCCATTCGACCGAAATTTCCGAAGCCGCGCTGAAGCGTGCGGTCGATACGGCCCGGCTTGCGGTGGGCGACGGCGGGGGCACGCTCGCCGCGGCACCCCAGGGCACGAACCGCCGGCTTTACACCGATGCCGATCCGATGGCCGATGCAGGCTTTGGCCTCAAGGTCGAGACATTGCGCGAGATCGATGCCTTCGCCCGCGATCTCGATCCCCGCGTGATACAGGTTTCCGCCACGCTTGCGGCCTCCCTGCAAGAGGTGGTGATCCTTCGTCCCGACGGGCTTCTTACCTCCGACACCAGGCCGATGACACGGCTCAACGTCAGCGTGATCGTCGAAGAAAACGGCCGCCGCGAAAGCGGCATGGCGGGCGGTGGCGGGCGCACCGGGCTCACCGGGCTGATCGACCCGGCACACTGGAAGGCCACCGCGCGCGAGGCGCTTCGCATCGCGCTCGTCAATCTGCGGGCCGTGCCCGCGCCTGCCGGCGAGATGGAGGTGGCGCTGGGGGCCGGTTGGCCGGGGATCCTTCTGCACGAGGCCGTGGGCCACGGGCTCGAAGGCGATTTCAACCGCAAGAAAACCTCGGCCTTCGCGGGCCTCATGGGCCAGCAGGTTGCCGCCAAAGGCGTCACCGTGCTCGATGACGGCACGATCCCCGACCGCCGCGGCTCGATCACCGTCGATGACGAGGGCACGCCGTCCTCGAAAACCGTGCTGATCGAAGACGGCATTCTCGTGGGCTACATGCAGGATCGCCAGAACGCGCGCCTCATGGGTGTCGCCCCCACCGGCAACGGCCGCCGCGAAAGCTTCGCCCATATCCCGATGCCCCGGATGACGAACACCTACATGCTTGCGGGCGATGCCGATCCGGGTGCCATCGTCGCCGATCTGAAGGACGGCATCTACGCCGTGGGCTTCGGCGGCGGGCAGGTCGATATCACCTCGGGCAAGTTCGTCTTCTCCTGCACCGAAGCCTACCGTGTGAAGAACGGCGTCGTGGGCGACCCGGTGAAAGGCGCGACCCTTATCGGCGACGGGCCCACCGCGATGCGCCAGATCCGCGCGATCGGCAACGACATGGCGCTCGATCCCGGGATAGGCAATTGCGGGAAAAACGGTCAATGGGTGCCCGTCGGCGTCGGTCAGCCGACGCTTCTGATGGGCGGGTTGACCGTGGGCGGATCGGCGGCGGGGTAGGGCGCGGGGTGCTTTGATGGCCGTGCATGACCTTGGCGCGCTCCGCGAACGTTACCGCCAGCGTCTCGATGGAGGGCCCTTGGTCGAGTCTGCCGGGGATATCCCGGACGACGCAACGCACGCCCACCTCCAGCGCGTAAAAACCTCCCATCGCGGGATCGGCGCGCGAACCGGATTGCGCCACCTCATCGCCCGCGCGACCAACCAGGCGTTCCTGGACGAAATCTGCACGCTGCCCGACCTCGAGGCACTCGATCTCGCCTGGCCCATGCGCGCACCGTATCTCGCACCGTTGCGGAACCTGAAGAAGCTTAAATACCTCGGTCTGGCCTCCCCGTCCAAGGTCACCGATTTTACGCCGATCCTGGAACTTCCCGATCTTGAGATCCTCATGATCGAGAACGCGCAGCACATGACCGATCTCGAGTGGATGCGGCCGCTGCGCAATCGCCTTCGCATTCTGGGAGTTGAGGGAAGCGTCAACAAGCTCCAGCGCATCCCCAGTCTGGCGCCACTGCGCGGATTTGCGTTCGAGGCCTTGTTCCTGATTTCGACGAAACTCGCGGATAAGGATCCCTCCCCTCTCTTCTCCTGCCCGAACCTGCGGTTCCTCGATACGGCGCGGATCTTCTCATGGGACGATTTCGATGCGCTGGAGCGCGAGATGCCGAACCTTGTCTCGCACTGGTTCGACCCGCGGCAGCGCTATTGAAACTTCGGCCTTCAGGCCATCCGAATCAAACAGGCCTTCAGGACCACGGCGGTCGCCAATCGCTCACCTCCCGGATGGACGCTTCCGCCGACCTCGTCTAAGACGCGCTCCGAACGATCCAGAGGAAGCCCGCACATGTCCGGCCACGGCCCCGCCACCCCGATGACCTCCCACCCCGTGACCGGCCTCAAGGGTACGGCAGAGGTGCCCGGCGACAAGTCGATCAGCCACCGCTCGATGATCCTGGGTGCGCTGTCGGTCGGGGAAACCCGCATCGAAGGTCTTCTTGAAGGCGAGGACGTGCTGCGCACCGCCGCCGCCATGCGCGCCTTCGGCGCCGAGGTCACGGATCACGGGGGCGGGTCGTGGTCCGTCCATGGGGTCGGCACCGGTGGCTTTGCCGAGCCCGAGGACGTGGTCGATTGCGGCAACGCGGGCACCGGCGTCCGCCTCATCATGGGGGCCATGGCAACAACCCCGATCACCGCGACGTTCACGGGCGACGCCTCGCTGCGCTCGCGCCCCATGGGCCGGATCACCGAACCCCTTTCGCTCTTTGGCACGGCGGCTTACGGCCGCGCCGGCGGCCTTCTGCCCATGACGCTTCAGGGCGCGGCGTCGCCCGTTCCCGTGCGCTACACCACGCCCGTGCCGTCGGCGCAGGTGAAATCGGCCGTCCTCCTCGCGGGCCTCAATGCGCCCGGCGAAACGGTGGTGATCGAGAAGGAGGCGACCCGCGACCACACTGAACGCATGCTCTCGGGCTTCGGCGCGACGGTCGCGGTCGAGGAAACGCCGGAAGGCCGCGTCATCACGCTGACCGGCCAGCCGGAACTCGTTCCGCAGGACATCACCGTCCCCCGCGATCCGTCCTCCGCGGCCTTCCTCGTCTGTGCCGCGCTCATCACCGAAGGCTCTGACATCCTCGTTCCGAATATCGGCCTCAACCCGACGCGCGCGGGGCTTTTCATCACGCTCCGCGAAATGGGCGCCGATCTGACCTATGAAAACGAGCGCGAGGCGGGCGGCGAACCCGTGGCCGATCTCCGCGCGCGCTTCTCTCCCGATATGAAGGGCATCAACGTGCCGCCCGAGCGCGCGCCGTCGATGATCGACGAGTACCCGATCCTCTCCGTCGTGGCGGCATTCGCCGAGGGCCGCACAATGATGGCAGGCGTGAAGGAACTGCGTGTCAAGGAAAGCGACCGGATCGACGCCATGGCCCGCGGGCTCGAGGCCAACGGCGTCACGGTCGAGGAGGGCGAAGACTGGTGGGCTGTTACCGGCATGGGGCCGAAGGGCGTGCCCGGCGGCGGCACGGCGGCGGCGCGGCTCGATCACCGCATTGCGATGTCGTTCCTCTGTCTCGGTATGGGGGCGCAGAAGCCGGTCAAGGTCGACGATGCCGGCCCCATCGCAACCTCCTTCCCCATCTTCGAGCGTCTGATGGGTGATCTCGGTGCAAGGCTGGTGCGCGAGAACCACTAGCCGCGGCGGCCGAATTGGTTGAAGGCGCGCGCCGTCTGAACGGCGATTGACTGCGCCGTTTTCTCAGACATTCACGCTGATTTCGGGCGACTGTTTGCCAATCGGAAACAGTTTGCCCTCTGCGTTTACAGACTCGCCTGATCCAAGGCGAACCGGGCGTACCATCCCGCCATGGCCGGCCCGATGTCACTCAACGATCTCAACCGCCTTGATACCGAGAGGCGCAATCCGCGCACTGCGGAGATCGACATTTTGCCGCTTCCCGCACTCCTCGCCCGGATCAATGACGAGGACAAGCGTGTGGCCCGCGCGGTCGAGGCCGAACTGCCGCAGATCGCCCACGCCGTCGATCTGACCGTTGCCGCCTTCCGCGCAGATGCCCGGCTTATCTACATCGGCGCCGGAACGAGCGGTCGCCTGGGCGTGCTGGACGCCTCCGAATGTCCACCCACGTTTTCCGTCCCGCCCGGTATGGTCGTGGGGCTCATCGCGGGCGGCGATACCGCGCTCCGCCGTGCGGTGGAGGGGGCCGAGGACAATCGCGAACAGGGGGCCGCCGATCTGCGCGCCATCGGCCTGGCCCGAAACGATGTCGTGGTTGGCATCACGGCAAGCGGGCGCACGCCCTATGTGATCGGCGCGCTCGACATGGCCCGGCAAACCGGCTCCGCCACCGTCGGCCTCACGACCGTCCGGGATTCGGAACTTGCGCGCTGGGCCGATGTCACCATCGCACCCCGCGTGGGGGCCGAGGTTCTGGCCGGCTCGACCCGCATGAAATCGGGCACCGCGCAGAAGCTGGTGCTGAACATGATCAGCACGGCGGCGATGATCCGGATCGGCAAGACCTATCAGAACATGATGGTCGATCTTTCCGTCTCGAACGAAAAGCTCGCAACCCGCGCGGTCAGCATCTTCTGTACCGTCACCGGCGCCCCGGCGGGCGAAGCGCGGCGGCTTCTTAAGAAAAGCGGAAACGATCTGAAGCTCGCGATCCTGATGTACATCACCGGACTTGACCGGGCAGGGGCCAAGGCGCGCCTTGCCGCCACGGACGGCGTGCTTCGGAGGGCGATCGACACATCGGCTGCCGTTACGCTCGAACCGGGCGAATAGCCGGCGCTGCTGTCGCATCCCGCCCGTCTTGCGCCGCGGGCAGAGCCGCGCAAACAAAAGATCCCGGCCAACGTCTCACCGACCGAACCAGCAAAGGGACACCCAGATGCCCTCAGGCCGCTGCCTCTGCGGTGCCATCACCTACCGGGTGTCCGGGCCGCTCCGCCCGGTGATCGCCTGCCATTGCACCCAGTGCCGCAAGACATCGGGGCACCATGTCGCCGCCTCCTCCGCCCCGCGCGACAGCGTGGCTATCACGGGCACGCCTGCGTGGTACCGCTCTTCGCCCACCGCGCGCCGCGGCTTCTGCCCCACATGCGGGTCGCAACTTTTCTGGGATGGTCCCGGACAGAACCTTTCGATCTTCGCCGGCACGCTTGATGCCCCCACGGGCCTCACGGTCGCGGGCCACATCTTTTGCGCAGCCAAGGGCGATTACTACGAGATCGCGGATGATCTGCCCTGCACCCCGGGGGCGGATCCGGCGCTGACGACGCAGGTGCCGGAGTGATCCCGGCCCGCCTTGCGCTCCCTTGCGCGCCCCGCTAGGCCCTCGCCCATGGGTTTTACGGTTGCCATAGACGGGCCGGCCGCTTCCGGCAAAGGCACGATCGCGCGCGCGGTCGCCGCGCATTTCGGGTTCGCGCATCTCGACACCGGCCTGCTCTACCGGGCGGTCGGCCGCCGGACGCTGGATGGCGAGGCGGCGATCGACGCGGCACGCGCACTCACGCCCGGTGATCTCGACCGTGACGATCTTCGTTCGCCGGAAGTGGCCCAGGCCGCCTCCCGCGTCGCCGCTGATCCGGATGTGCGCGCGGCGCTCGTCGATTTCCAGCGTGCCTTCGCAGCGCGCGCGGGCGGCGCGGTGCTCGACGGGCGCGATATCGGCACCGTCATCTGCCCCGACGCCAGGGTGAAGCTTTTCGTCACCGCCAGCGACACGGTACGCGCCCACCGGCGCTACGACGAGTTGCGGGAGAAGGGGCTCGACATCTCCCTGGAAGACGTGCTCGCCGATCTGCGGGAGCGGGATGCGCGCGACGCTGCGCGCGCCTCTGCCCCCCTGAGGCCCGCCGAAGACGCGGTGCATCTCGATACGACGGAGCTTTCGGTCGACGACGCAATCGCCCGGGCCATCGCGGAAATCGACGGGCGCGCGGACCGCTAAGAAAGCCTCAGGCCCGCTTCCGCCGCCCGCCCTTCTTGCCGCCTTTCGCGGATTTCTCGGCAATCAGCGCCACGGCCATATCCATCGTCACCTCCTGCGGATCGGTGTCCTTGGGCAGCGTCGCGTTGATCTTTTCCCACTTCACGTAAGGCCCGTAACGGCCATCCATGACGTTCACGGCCCCGCCGCTTTCGGGATGTTCGCCAAGTTCCTTCAGGGGCGTTGCCGGCGTGCGGCCCCGGCCGCGCGAGGCGGCCTTCTTGGCCAGTTCCTCGACCGCCCGGTTCATCCCGATCGTGAACACCTCGTCGACATCTGGCAGGTTCGCGTAAAGCCGCCCGTGCTTCACGTAAGGGCCATAGCGCCCGATCCCGGCCTCGATCATCTCGCCATCCTCGGGATGCGGCCCGATTTCGCGCGGCAGCGACAGAAGCATCAGCGCCTTTTCCAGGTCGATCTCGTTGGGCGCCCAGCCTTTCGGAAGCGAGGCGCGCGGGGGCTTCGGCGCCTCCTCGGTCGGCTGACCGCGCTGGACATAGGGTCCGAACCGTCCCTTCATCAGGCGAATCTCGTCGCTCTCGTCGAGGCCCAGAAGCTTGCCGTCCGGCCCGATCTCGTCGCCATCTTCCATTCCCGGCGGGCCGAAGGGGCGGGTATAGCGGCATTCGGGGTAGTTCGAGCAACCGATGAACGCCCCGCCCGACCGCGCCGTCCGCATCGACAGCCGGCCCTCTCCGCAATTGGGGCAAAGCCGCGGGTCAGATCCGTCCCCGGTCGGCGGAAAGAGGTGCGGCTCCAGCACCTCGTTGATCTTCTCAAGCACATCGGTGATCCGAAGTTCGGATGTCTCCGAGATCGCCGCGGTGAAATCCCGCCAGAACCGCGACAGCACCTCCTGCCAGTCTCGCTTGCCCGCGGTGATGTCGTCCAGTTCCTCTTCGAGGTTCGCGGTGAACTCATAGCCGACGTATTTGCGGAAATAGTTGACGAGAAACGCCGTCACCAGCCGGCCCTTGTCCTCGGGGATAAGCCGCCCCTTTTCCTTCCGAACGTATTCCCGATCCTGGATCGTTGTAACGATCGAGGCATAGGTGGAAGGCCGGCCGATCCCAAGCTCCTCCATCCGTTTCACCAGCGTCGCTTCGGTGTAGCGCGGCGGCGGCTGGGTGAAATGCTGGTTCGGCGTGACCTCGCGCTTCTCCATTGCCTCGCCCTCGGCGATCTGGGGAAGCCGCTTGTCGTCGTCATCGCCTTCGCCCGGGGCATCATCGTCCCGGCCTTCGGTGTAAACCCGCATGAACCCGTCGAAGAGGATCACCTGGCCGGTGGCACGCAGGCCCACCTGCCCGTCGTCGCTTCCGATCTCGACTGTGGTGCGCTCAAGCCGCGCCGCCGACATTTGGCAGGCCAGCGTGCGCTTCCAGATCAGGTCATAAAGCTTCTTCTGGTCGGGATCGGTCAGCTTCACCGTCTCGGGCTTGGCGTACATGTCCGTGGGGCGGATGCATTCATGCGCCTCCTGGGCGTTCTTCGCCTTGTTCTTGTAGACCCGCGGGCTCTCGGGCAGGTACTCGCCGCCGTAGAACTCCTTGATCGCGTCGCGCGCGGCGCTCACCGCCTCGGGCGCCATGTCGATCCCGTCGGTCCGCATATAGGTGATGTGGCCGGCTTCGTAGAGCCGCTGGGCGACCTGCATGGTCTGGCGCGCGCCAAAGCCGAACTTGCGGCTTGCCTCCTGCTGAAGCGTCGAGGTCATGAACGGCGGCGAGGGGTTCCGGCTCCCGGGCTTCGCCTCGACAGAAGTGACGGCCAGATCTCGCGACCGGATTGCCTGAACGGCAAGCTCGGCGGCGGTCTCTGTCCCGATGTCGTAGCGGTCGAGTTTCTTGCCGCCCAGAACGGTAAGCCGCGCCTCGAAGGTCTGCCCGCGCGGGGTTTCAAGCAGCGCGATCACCGACCAGTACTCGCGGGCGCGGAACGCCTCGATCTCCATCTCGCGTTCGACGATCAGCCGCAGGCAGACCGACTGCACCCGGCCCGCCGACCGTGCGCCGGGCAGTTTGCGCCACAGGACGGGTGACAGGTTGAAGCCCACCAGGTAGTCCAGCGCGCGGCGGGCCAGGTAGGCTTCCACCAGCTCCATGTCGACATCGCGGGGGTTCTTCATCGCCTCGGTCACGGCGGATTTGGTGATCGCGTTGAAGACGACCCGGCTTACGGGCGTGTCCTTCTTGATCGCCTTGCGGTTTCTCAGCGCCTCCTCAAGGTGCCAGGAAATCGCCTCGCCTTCCCGGTCGGGGTCGGTTGCTAGGATCAGCGCGTCGTCATCCTTAAGCGCATCCGCGATGGCTTTGACGTGCTTCTTCGAATCGCTCGCAATCTCCCATTTCATGTCGAACCCGTTCTCGGGATCGACCGATCCGTCCTTTGGCGGCAGGTCACGGACATGTCCGTAGGAGGCGAGCACGGTGTAGTCAGAGCCCAGATATTTGTTGATTGTCTTGGCCTTGGCCGGGGACTCGACGACGACGACGGGCATGTGGCTCCTTTCGGGGCGTGACAGGGAACGCGCCGGCTAGATGTGGGAGAGGGCGTCGGTTTGTCAACGGGCGGCGGCGCGGAACCGCCTGCGATCATGCCGCAGGCACCACCGCCAGAAGCCCGCCGGGCCGCCGTTCGATCCGCCCGTCAAGTTCCAGCGCGGTAAGGATGGGGGTCACCTCACCCGCCGGGCGCATGAGATCGCGGATCAGTTGATCCTCGGCCACGGGCGAGGGGCCCAGCCGGGTCAGGATTTCGCCGTGCAGGGCCGCCATGTCCTGAAGCGTGCGCCGTTCGGGCGGCGCCTCCGGGATGTGCACCCCTGCCGTTTCTCGCGGTGCGGGGCGTTCCAGCGCCTCGATCACGTCTTTCGCGCTTCGGGTCAGCATCGCGCCGTCCCGGATCAGCATGTTTGCACCCGACGCGCGCGCATCGAACGGGTGCCCCGGGATCGCGAACACCTCGCGCCCCTGGTCAAGCGCCGTGCGCGCGGTGATCAGGCTGCCCGATTTTGCCGCGGCCTCGACGACGACGACGGCCTGGCACAGGCCTGAGACGATCCGGTTGCGCGCCGGAAAGTGCCGTGCCTTCGGCGCGAAATGCATCGGCTGCTCGGAAAGCCTCAGCCCCCGTTCCCCGATCTCCTGGCCCAGCACCGCGTTTTCGGCCGGGTAGATCACGTCAACGCCGCCTGCGAAAACCGCAACAGTCCCCGTCTCCATCGCGCCAAGATGCGCAGCGGTATCGACGCCCCGCGCAAGGCCCGAGACGATGACATGCCCCGCCTCGCCCAGATCCGCCGCCAGCCGCCGCGCCATGCGCGTGCCCAGCGACGAGGCGTTTCGCGCGCCCACAAGCGCGATCAGGGGTTTCTTCAGAAGGGCCGCGTCCCCGATCGCCCACAGAAGGGGCGGCGCATCGGGAAGTTCGGCCAGAAGATCGGGGTAGTCATCCGCGCCGTACCAAAGCGCCCGCGCGCCACAGCGTTCGGCGGCCTCGAATTCGGTGTCCACAAGATCCATTGCCACCGGGCGGTAGCTTTCCACGCCCGCCGCCCGGGCGACCTCCGGCAGCGCGGCAAGGGCTGCGTCCGCCGATCCGTGTTCGGCCATCAGGCGATGAAAGGTGGTTGGGCCGACCCGTCTGGATCGCAAGAGACGAAGCCAGGACCGCTTCTCTTCCACGGTGAGGGGTGGGGTGAGGGGGGGTGGTGAAGGGGAAAATTCCTTAGCCATCCTGCCTCCGTCTCTTGCAAGACCATAAATGGACCGAGTCGGTTAATGCGGAGTTAAGGATAACAAGTTCCCAACCCCACTAAATATGGGGGGGGTTCGCACCGGTCCGGCGCAGCCGGCAAAACGTCCAGTGGACGTTTTGAGGTGCGAACGGGCGCAGCCCCGGGTCCGGCGCAGCCGGCAAAACGTCCAGTGGACGTTTTGAGGTGCGAACGGGCGCAGCCCCTAGGTCCGGCGCAGCCGGCGCGCGGCGGGCCCTAGCCCCGCCCATCCCTTTCGAACGTAAGGTAATGCGGCACACGCCCCTCCCTCAGCGCCTTCTGTTCATAGCGGGTCGACAGCCAGTCGTCCCACGGCTCCCGCCAGTCTCGTGGGTTCCCCGCCGTCCAGCGGAACCCGGCTTTCGGCACTTCTTCGAGCGTCTGGCGCACATAGTCGGGAATGTCCGTCGCCACACGCAGCACGGCCCCGGGGGCCATCACCCGCGCCAGGGGCTCCAGGTGCTCCGGCGTCACGAAGCGCCGCCGGTGATGTCGCTTCTTGGGCCAGGGGTCGGGATAAAGAAGAAAAGCCCGCGCCACCGACGCCTCCGGCAGCACGTCGAAAAGATCACGCGCATCGCCGGGATGGATGCGCAGGTTTTCCACCCCCGCCTCGCGGATCTTGCCCAGAAGCATCGCGACGCCGTTGATGAAGGGCTCACATCCGATGAAACCAGCATCGGGGTTCCGTTCGGCCTGGTGCACAAGGTGCTCGCCCCCGCCGAACCCGATTTCAAGCCAGAGGGGCCGGTCCCCGAACAGTGCCTCGAGATCAAGCGGCCGCCGTTCCGGGTTCTCTTCCCATTCGACGGGGCCTGGCGACAGCGCCGCAAGGTCTTCCTCGAGATAGCGTTGCTGCGCCGGGCGAAGCGTCTTGCCGTGGCGGCGGCCATAGAAATTCCGCCAGGGCGCGCCTTTGGGATGGGTCTCTGTCATGGGCCCGGGCATGTGCCGGGGCGGTCGCCCGAGGTCAAGGGCCCCGCTCAGTCATAGCGCAGCGCCGTGGCCTTCCCCCGGAAGATGAAATAGGCGAGCACGGTGTACCCGATGATCACCGGGACCACCGCGCAGGCGCCCACCAGGATGATCAGAAGGCTCTCGGGCGCCGCCGCTGCTTCATAGATCGTCAGCCGTTCGGGCACCACGTAGGGATAGAAGCTATAGGCCATCCCCACATAAGCCAGTGCGAAAAGTCCCGTCGACACCGCGAAGGGCAGCCAGTTCAACCGGTCGCCATAGAACGGCATCCGCCGCAGCATCACGAAAAGCCACAGGACAAGGGCGCCAGAGATCAGCGGCAGAGGCAGGATATAGAAGATCTCCGGCACGCTGAACCACTTCCCGAAGATCCGGGGCGACACGAAGGGCGTCGCGAGTGATACCGCCCCGATCCCCAACATCACGCTCCAAAGGCCGCCCTTCGACCAGTCGATGGCCTTGCCCTGCAACACGCCCTCGGTCTTGTGGATCAGCCACACCGCTCCGATGAAGCTGTAGCCGATGGTCAGAAGAAGCGCCGTGAGCGCGGCGAAGCCATAGGTCGCGGGCGTCTGTTCAAGCCCCATGATGTAAAGGCCCAGCATGAAGCCCTGGGCCAGCGCGGTCACGATCGACCCGGTGAAGAACGCCGCGTTCCAAAGCTTCCGCTGCCCGCTGCGCGCCTTGGCGCGAAACTCGAACGCCACGCCCCTCAGGATCAGGCCCACGAGCATGATGAAGACGGGCAGGTAAAGCGAGGACAGGATCACCCCGTGCGCCGTCGGAAAGGCCACCAGAAGAAGGCCCACGGCCAGGACCAGCCATGTTTCGTTCGCGTCCCAGAACGGGCCGATGGAACCGATCATCTTCTCCTTCTCGCCGTCGTCGGCCAGCGGAAACAGGATGCCGACGCCAAGGTCGAACCCGTCGAGGATCACATAGATCAGGATAGACAGGCCCATGAGCGAGGCGAAGGCCCAGGGCAGCCATTCGGCGGGATTGGTGAAATCGGGCAGCATCGCGGTCACTCCGCCGGCACGGCGCCGGGCGCGGGGCGCGCGCCGCGCGGTTGCACGTCATCGCCCCGCGCCGCCTTCGTCGCCAGATAGGCGATCACGCTGACATAGGCGATCAGAAGGCCCGCATAGATAGCAAGATAGGCGATCAGCGTGCCCAGAACCATCGGGGCCGGCACCTCTGCCACCGCCATCTCGGTCGTCATCACGCCCTGTACGAGCCAGGGTTGCCGTCCGATTTCGGTCGTGTACCAGCCCGCCAGCGTCGCCACCCAGCCAGAGAAGGCCATCGGTACCAGCGCCCAAAGGATGGGTTTCGGCAGGCCTTCGACCGCCAGCCAGTGGCCCGCGATCCGCCCCACGTGCAGATAGCGCCGCCGCCACATGAACCAGACCGACGCCCAGCTGAGCAGAAGCATCGTCATGCCGGTGCCCACCATCACCCGGAACGACCAGAAGACAGGCGTGACGGGCGGGTGCAGGGCTGTCCCGTCTTCGGCCAAGAAGTCGTTCAGCCCCGGCACGACGCCATCCATCTTGTGTTTCAGGATCAGCGAGGCGCCGTTGGGAATGCCGATTTCGAACCGGTTCTCCCGCGCCGCCTCGACGGGCAGTGCGAACAGAAGCAGCGGCACGTTGCCCTGCGTCTCCCAGTTTCCTTCCATCGCGGCGACCTTCGCGGGCTGATGCTCCAGCGTGTTCAGCCCGTGCATGTCGCCCACCAGAATCTGCACCGGCATCAGAAGCCCGCCGATCACGACGCCTGTCTTCAGCATCGCCCGCACCTCGCGCGACCGGTCGCCCAGGATCCAGCGGAAGGCGGAAACACCGGCGACGAGGAACCCGACGGTCAGGAAGCTCGCGATCATCATGTGCGCGAAGCGGTAGGGCATCGACGGGTTGAAGATGATCGCCCACCAGTCGGTCGCGAAGGCCACGCCATCGACCATCTCGAAGCCTTGCGGAGTGTGCATCCAGCTGTTCAGCACGATGATCCAGAAGGCCGACATCGTGGTGCCGAAGGCAACAAGCCCCGTGGCCAGCATGTGCAGCCATCCGGGCACCCGCGCGATACCGAACAGCATGATGCCGATGAACACCGCCTCCAGGAAGAACGCCGTCAGCACCTCATAGGCCAGAAGCGGCCCGGCGATGTTGCCCACCGTCTCCATGAAGCCCGGCCAGTTGGTGCCGAACTGAAACGACATGGTGATGCCCGACACCACGCCCATGGCGAAGCTCAGCGCAAACACCTTCACCCAGAAGCGATAGGCCGCCATCCACTTCTCGTCACCGGTCTGCGTGAACCGGAGCCGGAAGAAGAACAGCACCCAGCCGAGCGCGATCGTGATCGTCGGAAACAGGATGTGGAAAGAGATGTTGGCCGCAAACTGGATGCGGCTCAGAAGCAGGGTATCGAGGGCGTCCATGGGGATTACGTCCTTAGTGTCCTTTGGCCAGGGCGGGCAGGGCGCCGCCGGCCTTTTCGATCAGGCCGGAAATCCGGCTGCCGAGGGTCAGAAGCTTGACGAGTCTGACGGTCTCCAGACGTTCCATGTCGTCATAGAAACCGGTCATCATTTCGATCAGCTCCCGCAGCTCCGAGATCCGGGCCTCGGCATAGGTGTCGCCGCCCGAGGCCGTCATCTCCAACTCGCGCAGCTTCGTCAGCGTGGGGTCGATCTCGCGCTTCTTCCGCTCCGCGATCAGTGTGCGCACGATCTCCCAAAGATCTTCAGGAGTGGTGAAGTAATCCCGCCGGTCATCGGGAATATGCTTCAGCCGCACGAGGTTCCAGGATTGAAGCTCCTTCAGCCCCATCGACGTATTCGACCGGCTGATGTTCAGGGCCTTTGTGATCGTCTCGGCATTGAGCGGTGCTTCGGACAGGAACAGAAGGGCATAGATCTGCCCGACCGTCCGGTTGATGCCCCAACGGCTTCCCATCTCTCCGAAGTGAAGGATGAATTCCTGCTGTAGCGGTGTTGGTCTCACGCGTCTGGTTCCGTCTTCCACAGATTTCAAAAGTTTCTGAAATCGACGTAACCCTGCGCCCTTAGGTGTCAAAGCACTGCGACATTTCGCGCCTGAACGGCGGGTCTGCCCTGCGATCGAGGCGCTGAACGCCCTTTTCCATTGCGGTTTGCGCCTGCCAACGCATAGCCTCGGATGAAACTCTGGCCGTGGAAAAGAAGGTGGCATCAGGTTGCACAACTGGGACGATCTGAGATTCTGCCTCGCCCTGTTCCGCTGCGGCACGATGACCGACGCGGCCCGGGTTCTCGACACCAATGTCGCCACGGTTTCCCGCCGGATCGCACGGATGACCGAGGGGCTGGGCCAGACACTCTTCGTGAAGGAGGGCCAGCACTGGGTGCCCACGGCCTTCGGTTCCCAGGTCGCGGCGCTTGCCGAGACGACCGAAAACGAAATCATCCGCAGCATCTCGGGGCGCGCGCCCGGTGCGCCGCCGGACACCCAGCTTCGGATCAGCTGCGCCCTCCAGGTCCTGCAATCGGGTGTTCTCGAGGGCCTGTCGGATTTCATGGCCGCAAACCCCTCGGCCCGGCTGCGCATCCTGATCATCAAGCAAAGCCTGGCGATGAACGAATGCGATTTGCGGATCGGGTTCGAGGTGCCGTCGGAAGGCCGCCTCGTCCGCCGCGCGCTGATGCAGATGGAAATCGTGACCGTGCGCCACGTCTCCCATCCCCTGCCGATCGAAGACTGGCTGCAGATCAACTATTCCGAACTCGACTATCTGCCGAGCGAGCGGCTCCGCGCGCTTCTCGGCCGGCCGCCAAAGGTGGAACTCGAGGGGCTGAACATCGCCATGGATGCGCTCAGGGCTGCGCCGCTTCTGGCGGCCGTGCCACGTGCCTATCTCAACCTCAATCCCGAGCTTGTGGAGGTTCCACTGAACCTCGATCCGATCAGCCTCGATGTCTGGCTCAGCTATCACGATGCACGGCGGCGGGATCCGATCGTGCGCCTCGCGATCGAATTCCTGCAAGAGGCATTCCGCAAGCCCGCGATCCAGGGTCCGGTCGCAGCCATCGGCGAATGATTGCATTTTTGCAATCACGCATTTGCAAAAATTTCGTCATAGCGTCCTTTGAATATGTGGCTGTTTTCCCGATAGTTCTGTTCGTGCGGGGATGACGTTTCCATCCTGTTATGATCTGCGACGCAGCCCTCCGCCGCCGGCTCGGCAACGGGTCGGATAGGGGGAGATGAAGGCAGCGGCAGCACCGGCAAAACGCGGCACCGTGCGCCACCTGCACGGACGCGGAACAGGTGCGAAAAGCGGGTCACGGGACGAGGGACCTTAGAGGAACGCTCCTCGCATGTGCGGCGCGCACCCCACACCGCGTCGTGTCCGGGTTTCCCGGATAGCGCGGGTCGCCTTCGAGGGCAGGCGGCCCGCGCAACTTTTCCGAGCGCCCGTTTTCCACACTGGTCATGGCCGCGCCTCGCCGCTAGAACGCACGGACGTTTCAATCCGGAGGTCCGATGCCGCTCAATCCGCAACCCGGTATCCTCGACATCGAGCTCTACGTCGGCGGGGCGAGCACCCTTCAGGGCCGCCGCGACGTGGTAAAGCTGTCGTCGAACGAAAACCCCTACGGCCCGCCGCCCGCCGCCATCGCGGCGATGAAGGATGCGGCCCGGTTGATGCATCTTTATCCGTCTAGCGATCATGCCGCCCTCCGGGCCGCCCTGGGCCGGGTCAACGGGATAGATCCCGACCGGATCATCTGTGGCGCGGGCTCGGACGAAATCATCTCCTTCCTCGCCTATGCCTATGCGGGACCAGGGACCGAGGTCGTGCACACGCGCCACGGTTTCGCGCTCTACCGCATCGCGGCGCTGGCCGCCGGGGCGACGCCGGTCGAGGTGCCCGAGGCCAACCGTCATGTCGATATCGACGCGGTGCTCGCCGCGATCACGCCCAGAACGCGGCTCGTCTTCATCACGAACCCCGGCAACCCGACGACCAACCGGATCGCCGAGGCCGATCTCGTCCGGCTTGCCGATGGCATGCCCGATCATGCGATCCTCGTTCTCGACGGGGCCTATGCGGAATTCGCCGACGGCTATGACGGCGGCGCGGCGCTTGCGGTCGAGCGGGTGAATGTGCTGATGATGCGCACCTTTTCAAAGCTTTACGGCCTGGGCGGCCTGCGCGTCGGCTGGGCCTATGCAGATCGCGGCATCATCGACGTACTGAACAGGATTCGCGGCCCCTTCAACCTCGGTGCGCCGCAACTCGCTGCTGCCGAGGCGGCACTGGGCGACACGGCGCACACCGAAAAGACGCTGAGGGAAAACGCCCGCCTCCGCACCTGGCTCAGGGATCAGCTTCTCTCGCTCGGGATCGCCTGTGACGAAAGCCATGCGAATTTCGTCCTGGCCCGGTTCGCCAGCGCCGAGGCCGCGCAGGCCGCCGATGCCGCGCTCAAGGCCGACGGGATCATCGTGCGCTACGTCGCCAGCTACAAGCTGCCCGAAGCGCTCCGCATCACCGTGGGCGACGAGGCGGCTTGCCGCCGTGTCATCGCTGCGCTGCGCGCCATGACAGGGGTCGCCGCGTGAGCCGGATCTACGACAGGGTCGCGCTGATCGGGCTCGGGCTCATCGCCTCCTCGATGGCCCATGCGATGCGCGCAGGCGGGCTCGCGGGCGAGATCGTGGGCACCGCGCGCTCGGCGGAAACCCGCGCTGTGGCCCGGGAACTGGGCTTCTGCGACCGGGTAACGGAAACGGCGGCAGAGGCGGTGCGCGACGCCGATCTCGTGGTGCTCGCCACACCCGTTGGCGTCATGGGCGCCGTCGCGGCCGAGATCGCGCCGCATCTCAAACCCGGCGCGGTCGTGACCGATGTCGGCTCCGTCAAGCGCGCCGTGATCGATGCGGTGGGGCCGGAGTTGCCCGATACCGTCACCTTCATCCCGGGCCACCCGCTCGCCGGCACCGAACATTCCGGCCCGCGCTCCGGCTTCGCCACTCTCTTCCGCAAGCGCTGGACAATCCTGCTGCCGCCCGACGATGCGGATGAAACCGACGTGGCCCGCCTTCGCGCCCTCTGGGAGGGCATGGGGGCCTACGTCGATTACATGGCGCCCGATCACCACGATCTCGTCCTCGCGGTGACAAGCCACGCGCCGCACCTCATCGCCTATACGATGGTGGGCGTGGCGGATGATCTCCGCCGTGTGACAGACAGCGAGGTGATCAAATATTCCGCCGCGGGCTTTCGCGACTTCACCCGCATCGCGGCCTCCGACCCGACGATGTGGCGCGATGTCTTCCTGTCGAACCGCGAGGCGACGCTCGAAATCCTCGGCCGCTTTACGGAGGAGCTCTTCGCCCTCCAGCGTGCGATCCGCACCGGGGACGGCGATCACCTCCACGCCTATTTCACGCGCACCCGGGCGATCCGGCGCGGGATCATCGAGGCGGGGCAGGATACCGAGGCCCCCGATTTCGGACGCGGCAGCGCGTCATGAAGTGGGCGGCGCTCCTCCTTATGGTCCTCGCGGCCTCCTGCGGGCGTGGCGGCGGCGATGATCTCACGACGCGGGATGCGACCTGCGGCATTCCGGGGCTCGTGGCCGTGCCGCGCGCGCCGATCGTGGAAGGCGCCTGCGGGATGGAAGGGCCGGTGGTGGTGACGAGGGTTGCCGGGGTCGATCTCTCCCGCCCATCGATCATGACCTGCCAGACCGCGTCGGCTCTCGATACCTGGGTCCGCGAGGGCGCACGCCCCGCCATCGGCCGCCGGGGCGGAGGGCTCGCAGAGCTGTCGGTCGCGGCCCACTACGCCTGCCGCACCCGCAACAGCCAGCCCGGCGCGCGGCTTTCGGAACACGCCAGGGGCAAGGCGATCGACATCTCCGGCCTCGTGATGGCCGATGGCAGCCGGGTCACCGTCACTGACGGCTGGTCGAAGGATCGGGACGGCGCGCTTCTCCGCCGCCTCCACCGCGCCGCCTGCGGCCCCTTCGGCACCGTCCTGGGGCCGGAGGCCGACCGCCACCACCAGACCCACCTGCATTTCGATGTGGCGTCCCATCGCGGCGGCCCCTACTGCCGCTGACCTCGGGCCAGTTGAGTATTTCCGCCAAAATGAAGGGGCCCGGCAAGTCCCTTCATGTGGCTGGAAACATCCCGGGGGGCCTCGCGGCACGCGAGGCGGGGGCAACGCCCCCTCAGCCGTAGCGGGCGAAGAACCGCCGCAGGATTTCGGGCGGTGTTCCGGCATCCGCCGCCATGGCCTGATCGGTCAGACGGCGGGCGTCCTCGGGGGGGAAATAGCCACGGTCGCGATAGATGCGTATCCGGTCCGCGAAGACCTGGCCATCGGCCTCGGGGTGGAACTGGGTGGCATAGACGTTCCGGCCGTACCGGATCATCTGGTAGGGGCAGGGGGCCGAACTGACGAGATGCACCGCCCCCTCGGGCAGCGCCTGGGTGGCCTCCTTGTGCCCGACCAGTGCCGTGAAGACCCGCGGCAATCCGCGCAGCAGAGGGTCGTCGGCGCCATCCCCAGTCAGCGTCACCTCGACAGACCCCACCGGTTCGCCGAAACGCGACTTGTCCACGGGCGCGCCGAGGTGATGGGCCAGGATCGAGATCCCGTAGCAGCAGCCCATGAACGGGATGTCGCGCGCGCAGATCTCGCCCATGAGCGACAGGATCGCGGCCTCGGCCCGTGCCTCGTCGGCAGGCTTCGTCACCGGATCGTCGCTGACGCAACCTGGCCCGCCGCCCACGACCACACCGGCATAATCCGACAGGTCGAGCCCATCGGGCAGGGGATCGCGCTCCACCCTGATCCTGTGGCTCTGCGCCTCCGGCAATCCGCCCTTCTCCAGCATGGCGCGATACTCGCCATCCGCGGCCTCGTCTTCCGGCCTCAGTTGCAGGATCAGGAAGGGCTTCGTCATACCGCGTCGAGCGCCTGCTTCAGATCCGCGATCAGATCGCCCGGATCCTCGATCCCGATCGACAGCCGCACAAGCCCCGGCCCGATCCCCAGCGCCGCGCGCTGGTCTTCCGTCAGCCGCTGATGCGTCGTCGTCGCCGGGTGGGTGACGATCGACTTCGCGTCGCCGAGGTTGTTCGAGATCGTCACGATCCTCAGCGCGTTGAGGAAGCGGAAGGCCGCCGCCTGCCCGCCCTTCAGATCGAGCGACAGAACCGTCCCGCCCGCCCCCATCTGCGCCATGGCAAGCCCGTGCTGGGGGTGGCCCGGAAGGCCCGGGAAGATCACCTGCGACAGGCGCGGATCGCCTTCAAGCGCTTCGGCCACCGCCTGCGCGCCCGCGGCCTGCGCACGGACCCGAAGGTCGAGCGTTTCAAGCCCCTTCAGCAGAACCCAGGCCGTGAACGGGCTCATCGCCCCGCCGGTATGCTTGAGGTAAGGCTCCGCCGTCTTTCGGATGAACTGCCGGCTGCCCAGAACGACGCCGCCCAGAACGCGGCCCTGCCCGTCGATATGCTTCGTCGCGGAATAGACGACGACATCGGCGCCTTGCTCGATCGCGCGGCTGAAGACGGGGGTTGCGAAGACATTGTCGACGATCACCGTCGCGCCCACGCCGTGGGCAAGATCCGACACCGCCTTCAGGTCGATCACCTCAAGCGTCGGATTCGACAGTGTTTCCAGGAACACCGCCTTCGTGTCCGGCCGCAGCGCGGCCTTCCAGGCGGCAAGATCGGTGCCGTCGACGAAGGTCACTTCGACGCCGAAACGCGTCAGCACCTCCTCGAGGATGTAGAGGCAGGATCCGAACAGCGCCCGTGCCGACACCACGTGATCGCCCGCCTTCAGCATCGAGAACAGCGCGGCGTTGACCGCGGCCATGCCCGAGGCGGTGGCGAAGGCGTCCTCCGCGCCTTCCAGCGCCGCGATCCGCTCCTCGAACATCCGCACCGTGGGGTTGCCGTAGCGGGCATAGATGAACTCGTCCTCGCCCGCCTCGATAAACCGCGCCTCCGCGGCCTCCGCACTGTCATAGACGAAGCCCTGGGTAAGATAGATCGCCTCGGCGACCTCTCCGTACTGGCTGCGCCGGATCCCCGAATGCACAAGCTTCGTGCGCGTGTTCCAATCTTCAGACATGGGGTGTCCCTTCCAACAAAAAGCCCCCACCGCGAGCGTCGGGGGCTTTTCGTCCCAGACCTCTTTAGCGGAATATTTTATGTGGCCCGCAATCCGGTGAACAAATCGCCACGGAAACGGGGGATACTCCGCCGCCCCGTTTCGGTCAAGCTTCGTGATCGCGCGCGTTTGCAATCCCGCTAGCGCGGGATAGGTACAGGGTATGACAAAGCCCATAGATCTTTTTTACTGGCCCACGCCCAACGGATGGAAGATCACCATCGCGCTGGAGGAGATGGGCCTGCCCTACACCGTGCATCTCATCGATATCGGGAAGGGCGATCAGTTTGAGCCTGACTTTCTGAAGATCGCGCCCAACAACCGGATGCCCGCGATCACCGATCCCGACGGGCCCGACGGCGCGCCGATCTCGATCTTCGAAAGCGGCGCGATCCTGCAATATCTCGCGCGGAAGACCGGCCAGTTCTGCGGCCGGACGGAACGCGAACGGATCGCCGTCGACCAGTGGCTGATGTGGCAGATGGGCGGGGTCGGGCCAATGGCCGGGCAGGCGCATCATTTCCTCAAATACGCCCCCAGGATGGAACCGCCCCAGGTGCTGCCCTATGCGCAGGACCGCTACCGCAACGAGGTGGCGCGGCTCTATGGCGTGCTCGACCGGCAACTTGCGGAAAACCGCTTCGTCGCGGGCGATTTCTATTCGATCGCCGACATGGCGATCTGGGGCTGGTGCATCGGCTGGGAAGGGCAGGAACAGACACTCGAGGACAAGCCGCATTTCGCCCGCTGGCTGGACGAGGTGGGCGCCCGGCCCGCCGTGATCGCCGGGCGTGCCGTGGCCGACGACCTGCGCAACCGGAAGAAGACGCGGGAAGAAGAGCTGAAATCCCAGGAGGTGATGTTCGGCTTCCGGCGCTGAGCTCGCGCTCAACCTGCGCTAGGGCTTTCTTAACCAGTTTCCCGCTAGTCGTGCCCCGGGGGGTTCCGCCCCGGGACGACGGCCATGTTCAAACATCGGGCGCCGCGGCGCGCCGTCAGACGGGATTTCAGGCTCGAGACGCCGGCAGGCGCGCTGCCGGCGGTGATGCGCAACGTCTCTGCGACCGGCATGCTGGTCGAGGCAGAAGGGTTCTTCAGCCCGGGCGACCGGGTGTCCTTCGGCCTTATGGGGCAGCGCATCGCCGCGCGTGTGGTCTCCGTCCACCGCGGCTGTGTGTCGATCGCGTTTCTGAAGCATCTGTCGGAACGGGAAATCCGGATGCTCGTTCAGGGCTGAGGCGCCGGCACGTCGGCCTGATAGATCCGGCGCTGCCGCTCCAGCACCTCGAGCATCCGGGGGATCTCCCCGGGGTCGAGCCGCCCGTGACCTTCAAGGAAACCCGCGATATCGCGGCCGGAATAACGCCCGATCAGCCTGCCGTCCCGCAGGAACAGATCGAAATGGGCAAGGTCGTTGGCGCTGCCGTGGCAGATGCTGCATTTGCGGTGAAACAGCCGGTCCGACAGGCCGATCTCGCGCAGGAATGGCACGATCACGGCAATCTCTTCCGGGTCCAGGCGGCCGTGGCCATCTTCGAGAAGGCTCTGAACCGCATCGCCCGTGGCGCGCCCTCTCTGCGTGCCGTCGACGAATTCGAGGTTCTCTTCCACGAAGGCTCCGGCATGGGGCGCGTGGCATCGGGCGCAGGCCGTCTCATAGATCGTATGGGGGTTGAGGTTCTGTGCGACCCCCGCGACGGGGATGAGGAAGAGAAAGACCATCAGGGACAGGACAGGCAACCGGGGCATGGCGCTTCGCTCCGAACCGGCAACTGGACGGGCAGATATCGATGCCAGTCTACATCCGTTCCCGCGGAGGCGCCTTGATGTCGCGCAATCGGGGGCGCTGCCCCCGCCGCCCTGCGGTCGGCCCCCCGGGATATTTGCGGCCACATGAAGCGGAGGTGCTGTCAATCGCAGTCCGCGTAATCCGATGCCCGGCAGCGTTCCGCCCGCGCCTTTGCCCGCGCGATATCCTCGGCGACCATGAAGCCTGAGAGGACGTCTGAAGAGGTCGCTCCCGCCGTACTCCCGTTCTCGCTTGCGATGGCGAGCCACATCAGCGCGGTTTCGAAATCCTTCGCCACACCGGTGCCATAGGCGTATTTCTCGCCCAGAAGGTATTGCGCATCCGGGTCACCCAGCCGCGCCACCGCACCATAGAGGCGCGCGGCTTCCGTCTGATCCACGGCCACGCCATCGCCGGTGTCGAACATGATCGCCATGTTGTAGAGCGCCGCGGTATTGCCCTGCGCCCCCGCCTTCCGGTACCAGCGCAGCGCCGCGTCGTTATCCTCGGGCACGCCATGCCCGATATCGAAGATCCAGCCCATCTGGTATTGCGCGGCATCGTCGCCCTGCAGGGCCGCCTCGCGATACCAGCGCCGCGCTTCCTCCGGGTCTGCGTCCGTGCCTTCCCCATGATCGTACATCAGCGCGAGGTTGAACTGCGCATCCGCATCCCCCTGTAGCGCAGCCTCGCGATACCAGCGCAGGGCTTCCGCATCGTCGACGGGCCCGCCTTCGCCCTCGTCATGCATGAGCGCCAGGTTATACTGCGCCCCCACATGCCCCGCTTCGGCAGCCACGCGGTAAATCCGGCGCGCTTCGGCATCATCGACAGGCCCGCCCTCGCCGGTGTCGTGCATGATCGCGAGGTTGTACTGCGCCCCCGCATCACCCTGTTCTGCGGCCGCGAGATACCAGCCCCGCGCCTCCGCGTCGTTCTCCGTCACACCAAGCCCGTGGGCGTAGTGATAGCCCATCGCGAACTGTGCCTCGGCAAGGCCCTGCTCGGCGGCGGCACGGTACCAGCGCACCGCGTTCGCGTCGCTTTGCGGAATGCCCTCACCCCTGGCATACATGTTTCCGGTTTCGTACTGCGCCGTGGCGTAGCCCTGATCCGCCGCGCTCCAGGTCAGTTCAAAGGCGCGCGAAAGATCGCGCTCCACGCCCTCGCCATGATAGTAAAGCGCCCCGAGATTGGATTGCGCGACCGGATCGCCCTGTTCCGCGGCCATGCGATACCAGCGCGCCGCCTCCGCATCGTCCTCCGCCACGCCTTCGCCCGTGGCGTAGAAGACGCCAAGGTTGTTCTGCGCCGCCGCATTGCCCTGCTCCGCGGCGCGCCGGTACCAGAGCGCGGCCTCTTCATCGGTTTCCGCCACGCCCTTGCCGGTATCAAGCATCCAGGCGAGTTCGAACTGCGCCTCGGCATCCCCGCTTTGCGCCAGAAGCAGCCAGCCTTCGAAATCCGCCTGCCCCTCCTCGCCCAGGGCGCGCCCGTGGCCGTCATGGGCATCGCGGGCCAGGGCGGGGACTGCGACAAGAACGGCTGCGATGCTCAGCGCCAGAACGGCAGGCCTTCGGATCATGCGGGTGCCCTGGAACGGTCGTCTCACCGTCAGCATAGCACGCCAGCGGCAGGGCCGCGCCAGAGGCCGGCTAGTCGTCCATCTCGATGTGTTTCTGCAGCGCCATGATCTGCCCCCAGAGGAACAGGAACAGGATCGCCGGAAAGGCGAAAGTCTCGATCTTCACCCAGGCATCGGTCGACATCGTGCGCCACACCACCTCGTTCCCGATCGCAAGCCCCGAAAACAGGGCCGTCAGCCGGCGGGTCAGGATCATCCAGCCTTCCTGCGCCATGGGCAGGAACTCCCCCATTACCCATTGAAGATAGCTTTTCCCCTGCAGAAGCCCGATCCCCAGAAGCCCCGCGAAGACGCCATAGACGATCGTCGTCTTCATCTTGAAGAAACGCTCGTCGTTGAACCACACCGTCAACCCGCCGAAGATCACCACGAGGACGGCGGTGAACACCTGCATGCGCGACAGCTTGCCGGTCAGTTTCCAGAGGATCGCGATGGACGCGAGCAGGACCGGCACGAACCCCGCGGCGGCGACGATGAACCCGTCATACTCGGTGCCGCCGATCGAATAGGTCTCGTCGCGCACGTAAAGATAGACGGCGAAGAAAAGAAGCGGCGGTCCGAGTTCGAGCACCTGCTTCAAGCCTGGATTGATCTCGCGTTCCGCCATATCCGCCGCCTTCCTATCCGCCCGCCTCAACTATCACCGCCCCGGCGGCAATCAAGCCCATCAGCGCAAGACGCCGCGGCCCCACCTTCTCGCCGAAAAAGAGATAGGCGATGCCCGCGGCGAACACCGTCGAGGTTTCGCGTAAGACAGCGGCCTCGCCCACCTTGTCGAGCCGCGTGGCCAGCATGATCGATCCGAAGGACAGAAACGCCACGATCCCCCCGGTGAAACCGCGCAGAAGAAGCGGCGGCAGGGTGGGGCGGTCGGCCATCCTCCGCCACCGCAGTGCCGCGACGACCGGGAACAGAAGCCCGTCGATGAAGAAGAACCACGCGAGGAAGGTGAAGGGATCGGCCGCCGCCCGGATGCCATAGGCGTCATAGGTCGTGTAAAGCGCGACGAACCCGCCCGTGGCGACGGCCAGCATCAGCGCCCGCGGCATCGTTTCCCGCGCCACGGTGGTATGGGCGAGGTTGTAGGCGGCCAGCCCGAAGATCCCCCCCATCAGCACCAGGACCCCCAGCCATTGCAGCGGCTGAAACCGCTCTCCGAAGACGATCCAGGCGCCGATCACCGCAAAGAACGGCCCCGTCCCGCGCACCACCGGGTAGACAACCGTGTAGGCCCCGTACACATAGGTGTAGCCCTGCAGTATCTTGTATCCGGTATGGATCACGAAGGCCCCAGCCAGGATCGGCCACAGATGCGGTGCGGGCCAAGGCACGACGAACAGGGCGAAGGGCATCGCCATCAGCCCATAGGCCCCGTCGATCGCCCCGCGGCTCAGCCAGGGATCGTGCCGCCCCTTCTGCAGCGCGCCGAAGACCGCGTGCAGGATCGCGGCGAGAATGGCGAGGGCCAGTGCGAGGCTCCGCCCCGCCTCTGTCCCTTCGAGCGAAACGATCCAGGCGCTCATCGCGCGCCCGCGCCCGCGTCAGCCATCGAGGCCCGTCAGGGCGGCGGCGAACTCCTCCGGATCGAAGGGCGCAAGGTCGTCGATCTGCTCGCCCACCCCGATCGCGTGGATCGGCAGGCCGAACTTGTCGGCCAGCGCCACCAGAACCCCGCCCTTCGCGGTGCCGTCAAGCTTCGTCATCACCAGGCCCGAGACATCGGCGATGCTCTGGAAGATCTCCACCTGGCTCACGGCGTTCTGCCCCGTGGTCGCGTCGAGCACCAGAAGCGTGTTGTGCGGCGCGTCCGGGTCCTTCTTGCGGATCACCCGTACGATCTTGGCCAGCTCCTCCATCAGGTCGGCCCGGTTCTGAAGCCGCCCGGCGGTGTCGATCATCAGAAGATCGGCGCCCTCGGCCTCGGCCCGCGTCATCGCGTCGAAGGCAAGGCTCGCCGGGTCCGAACCCTCGGGCGCGGTCATCACCGGCACGCCGGCGCGCTCGCCCCAGACCTGAAGCTGCTCGACGGCGGCGGCGCGGAACGTGTCGCCCGCCGCGATCACAACGCGCTTCCCGGCGGCGCGGAACTGGCTCGCCAGCTTGCCGATCGTCGTCGTCTTGCCCGATCCGTTCACGCCGACGACCAGCACGACCTGCGGGGTCTTGGGATAAAGCGGCAGGGGGCGCGCCACCGGCTCCATGATCCGGGCGATCTCGCCGGCCAGAAGCTCCTTCAACTCCCGCGTCGACAGTTTCCGCCCCATCCGCCCTTCGGCGATGTTCGCCGTCACCCGCAGCGCGGTGTCCACACCCATATCGGCGGTGATCAGAAGCTCCTCGATGCTTTCCAGCATCTCGTCATCCAGCGCCCGGCGCATGACCGGCTCGGCCTTGCCGCGCCCCAGCATGCGGCCGAGGAAACCCGGCCGGCGGCCCTCGGGCGCTTCGGGGATCTCGAACGGCACGGGTGCAGCCGGGGCGGGCGGCGGCGGCACCAGTTCGGGCGCGGGGCCCGAAGGGATCTCCGCGGGTGCAGGTTCGGGCCCCGGCATCGGTGTGGGCGGAACCTCCTCGGGCATCGGCTCCGGTGCGGGCGGCGCGGTCGGAATCTCGGGCTCCGGCGCCTCGGGCAGGGGCTCGGGCTCCGGCTCGGGCGGCTGCGGAACCGGTTCGGGTTCGGGCTCGGGCTGCGGCTCCGGCGCGGGCGCGGGCTCCGGCTCCGGCACGGGCACCTCGCGGGGCGGCTCCGCCTCCACCGCGCCCCCATCCTGCACGATCGCATCCAGCCCCTCGTCGATCTTCGACGAGGATTTGAACAACCGCTCCTTCAGCTTCGAGAAAAACGCCATGCGCGGGGCCTCCACCACTGGCCCCGGACTTAATCCCTTCCGGCGCGGGTGAAAACCCTCCGCCGCCCCTTCATTTTGGCGGAAATACTCCGGGGGGCCGACCGGAGGGAGGCGGGGGCGGCGCCCCCTCCGCCCTGTCAGATTTCGTCCGCGAAATGCTTCATCGTCAGCCGGATCGGGTTCGGCGCCGCCTGGCCCAGCCCGCAGATCGAAGCATCGGCCATCGCCTGGCACAGCTCTTCCAGAAGCCCCTGGTCCCAGCGATCCGCCTGCATCAGCTTCACCGCCTTCTCGCAGCCCACCCGGCAGGGCGTGCACTGGCCGCAGCTTTCGTCCTCGAAGAACCTCAGCATGTTGAGCGCGGCGGCCTTCGCGCTGTCCTTATCCGACAGAACGACGACGGCGGCCGACCCGATGAAGGAGCCAAGCGGCTGCAACGTGTTGAAATCGAGCGGCACATCATCGATCGAGGCCGGCAGCAGGCCGGACGAGGGGCCGCCCGGCTGATAGGCCTTGAACGCATGGCCGTCCGCCATGCCGCCCGCCGCCTCGATGACATCGCAGATCGTCGAACCGGCGGGCAGTAGGTAGACCCCCGGCTTCGCCACCCGCCCGGAAACGGAATAGCTGCGAAGGCCCTTGCGCCCGTTCTTCTCGGTCCCGCTCAGAACCTCGGGCCCTTCGCGGCACACCCGCGCGACCCAGTACAGGGTTTCGACATTGTGCACGAGCGTCGGGCGCCCGAAGACCCCGACTTCCGCCACGAATGGCGGCCGGTGGCGCGGCAGCCCCCGTTTGCCTTCGATCGATTCGATCATCGCGCTTTCTTCGCCGCAGATATAGGCCCCGGCCCCGCGCCTCAGGTCGATGAAGCCGGGGGGGACGATCCCCGCCGTCTCGAGTGCGGCGATCTCCCTGGCCAGGATCGACAGCACCGCGGGGTATTCGTCGCGCATGTACAGAAACACGCGCTCCGCCTCCACAGCCCAGGCCGCGATCAGCATGCCTTCGAGGAAAAGATGCGGCCTGCGTTCCAGGTAATAGCGGTCCTTGAACGTGCCCGGCTCGCCCTCGTCGCCATTGACGGCGAGATATCGGGGGCCGGCATGGGCGCGCACGAAGCCCCATTTCTTTCCCGACGGAAAGCCCGCGCCGCCAAGCCCGCGCAATCCGCTCTCCAGAATCTTGTCCTGCACCGCCTCCCAGTCGCCCGAGGCCCGCAAGTCGGCAAGCGTCCCATAGCCCCCTGCGCCCTCGTAGGCGGCAAGATCCTCGTAGCCGGGGATGACGGCATGCGTTTCGCCTGCGGCGATCGCCTCCCTCACGCGGTCGGGCGTCGCATGGTCGATATGGTGATGGCCCAGTTCGCAGACCGGCGCCGTGTCGCAGCGTCCCATGCAGGGTGCGCGCACGACCCGCACCTCCGCGGGATCGAGCCCGTCCTCCAGCGCCGCCTTCAATGCTTCCGCCCCGGCCAGTTCGCAGGACAGCGAATCGCAGACCCGGATCGTCAGCGCAGGCGGCGGCGCCTCGCCTTCCTTCACGAGGTCGAAATGGGCGTAGAAGCTCGCCACCTCCCAGATCTCGGCCTGCGCCATCCGCATTTCCTCGGCAAGGGCACGCATATGTGCCGCCGACAGGTGCCCATGGGCATCCTGGATCAGGTGCAGATGCTCAATCAGCAGGTCGCGCCGCCTTGGCCGGTCGCCCAGAAGCGCCCGCACCTCCTCCAGCGCGGCGTCGTCAAGCTGGCGGCCCTTCGGCGTCGCCCGCCCGCGCCCCTTCCCGGATTTCCAGACGCCCTGCCGGCCCTTGCTGTCCTCGTCGAGGGCCATACGCCCCTCCCGTTCCGTCGCGTGTTTCGCCGCAGACTTTACGCGGAAGCGACAGCCGGAACAGGCCAAAACCGACACCGGACAGGCAGGATGCGCAATCGCGACCACGCCTCTGGCCTGCCGCCCCGGCCTGTGACAGGATTTCCGCCATGGGACTCATGCGCATCATATCCCTCTCCGGCTTCTTCGCCGTCGCCCTCGCGGGCGGCGCATCGGCTGAAGGCCCGCTCTCGGCAGAGGAATTCGAGGCCTATACCACCGGCAAGACCCTCACCTACAGCGCCCTGGGAGAGGATTTCGGGATCGAGGAATACCTCGAAGACCGCCGCGTGCGCTGGTCCTTCCTCGACGGCGAATGCCAGGACGGCGCCTGGTATCCGGCGGGCGAGATGATCTGTTTCGTCTACGACGATCTTCCCGGCACACAATGCTGGACGTTCTATCGCGAAACCGGCGGGCTTCGGGCGCTGTTCATGAACGACCCCGAACAAACCGAACTGTACGAAACCCGCACCAGCGACGCGCCGATGCTCTGCCTCGGGCCGAAAATCGGGGTCTGAGCCTGAAACGCGCGACGGCCCGGGCGGCTACCCGGCATGAAAAGACCACCGTGCGACCATCGGCTCGTCACACTGGAACGGGATGACAGGTGCCGTGCCGGGCTGCAATCCAAGCCAGGCGCAGGCAATTCGGATGGCATATCCATGCGGCTAGAGGCAGCCCTCGACAGAAGGGCAAACCACCTGACGCTTATCCGCGTGCTCGCCGCAGTCGCGGTGCTCGTCAGCCATTCCTGGACGCTGACCCTTGGCCCGGGAACGCCGGAGCCGCTGTCGGGTCTATTCGGGATGTCGCTCGGCAGCGTTTCGGTCCTCGTGTTCTTCGGGATCTCGGGGGTCCTCATACCAATGAGCCTTGAGCGAGCCGAAACGCTTGCCATCTGGGCGCGGGCGAGAATTCTGCGCATCTTCCCGGCGCTTTTCTGTGTCGCGCTGCTGACCGCCCTTGTCCTTGGCCCTCTTTTCACCACTGAAGAGATCGGCGCCTATTTCGGGTCTACAGCCCCTGTGCGCTACGTCCTCAACGTGGCGACGCTTGCCAAGGTGAACACTGCGCTGCCCGGCGTCTTCGAGGCGGCGACCCCGGCGCCTCATGTGAACGGGTCGCTCTGGACGCTGCCATACGAGGTGGGGTGCTACCTTCTGGTGGCCTTGCTCGGCACGGCCGGTCTTTTCCGGCGGCAAACCGGGGTTTTAGCCGTTGCCGCTCTGCTCGCCGTCACGGCCTTCGCAGTTTGGCAGCGCAAGGCTCTTGGCCTCAGCTACACCTCTTTGGGCCATTTCCTGAACTTTGCGCTTCCGTTCCTGACCGGCACCCTGTTTTACCTGCTGCGCCGCCGCATATTGCTGAACTGGAAACCAGCCCTGGTGCTGCTGGGCCTCACCTGGGCCGCGCTGGGTACGGATTTCCTGCGCCCGATGCTCTCCGTCACACTGGTCTATTGGGTCTTATGGATCGGTCTTGTCCCACAGGGGTCACTTCTGGCCTACAACCGGCTCGGCGACTATTCCTACGGAACATACATCTACGCCTTCCCGATCCAGCAAACCGTGGCGCAGGTCATGCCTGGCATTTCGCCCGTTGCGGCCATTGCCGTGGCACTGCCGATCACGCTCTGTTTCGCGGTGCTGTCGTGGTTGCTTGTGGAACGCCCGGCGCTCAGGTTGAAGCGGCGACACGCTCCGGCTCCGGCCGCACCGGTGATGACTGCGGGTTGACGGCGTTCGAGGCGTAACGCGTTTCGGTGAAAGGGTCCGCGGCGGCTTCACGCCGGTTCCGAGTGCCGGCGGAGCGTGGCCCGCCGCCTGGGGGCCGCCGCACCTTGCCCTCCTCTATCTCGATTCCGGCCCACAGGGCGGCAAGCCTCGAAACCGAAGGGCGTGCCCCTACGGAGCGGCACCTACCCCCCGGGTCGCTCCCGCAGGCACATGTGCCTCGTCGGCGACAATCCCCGCTACGGCATATCCCACACCCACACCTGACGCCGCCACAAGGAGTTCCGGGCGGGTCGGCAGAGCGGCATCACCCGGCACCCGCGCCCAGGCGGCCGCCGCGCCGCGCCCGCCTATGCCCCGGTTCAGCCCCGCAAGGGGAAGGCCCCGAGACCCGCGTTCGGGACGCACAGGGGGGGATCACTCCGGCCAGAGAACTTCGGGCAACTCCGTCAGCCCGGGACGCGCGAACAGATACCCCTGCATCAGCGTGATCCCCATGTCCCGCAGTACCGCGAAATCCCCTGCCGTTTCGATCCCTTCGGCCACGATTGCAATTCCAAGATCCTGCAACATCCGCACCATGTGCCCGACGATCGTACGCTGCACCGCGTTCTCCGCGACCCCCTGCACCAGCGCCATGTCGAGCTTCACGATATCGGGCTGAAACCGCGCCAGAAGGCCGAGGCCCGAATGCCCCGCACCGAAATCGTCGGTCGCTGTCTTGAACCCGAGTTGGCGGTAGGTGGTCAGGATATTCAGAAGATGATCCGGGTCGAGCCGCTCGCTCTCCGTGAATTCGAACAGGATCCGTTCGGTCGGAAAGCCCGTTCGCCGTGCGGTGTCGAGCGTCAGGCGAATGCAGGCGCGCGGCTCGTAGATCGCGTTCGGCAGAAAGTTGATCGACAGATACGCACCGGTTTCCGACAGTCCCACCTCTGTTGCCCGCTCGATCGCGGTGACGCGGCAGCGCTGGTCGAAGGCATAGAGGTTGCGGTCGTCGACCCGCGACAGGATCGCGCCCGTGCCTTCGCCATCGACGCCGCGCACCATCGCCTCGTAGGCGAAAACCCTGTGTTTCGCCATGTCGACGATCGGCTGAAATGCCACCGTAATGTTGAAGTCGAGGGCCGCGCCGTCGCGGCAGCCCTGGCATTTCTTCACGGTCGTCATGCCATCCGCCCGGATCCAGATCACTTGGATGATGGGTCTAGGGCAAAGGCGTAAACGTGGCGTTGACGGTGCCCGTTCAGAACAGCGAGCCCTGGTCTCCCGGTTCCTCCGGCTCGTCCTTGGCTTTCCGCCGTGGTGGTGCGCCCGGGCCAGGCCGCATCCGCCCGTCCTGAAACTGGATTTCGAGGTTCTGCGCTGCCTCCGCCGCTGCCGCCGTCGTCACCAGCGCCGTGCCGTCCCACACCAGCGCATAGCCCCGCGCCAGCGTCTGCTCATAGCCAAGCGACAGGCGGATCCGGTCGAGGGCGACAAGCGTTTCGCGCTTCCGTTCCCGTCCGCGTGCCGCCGCCGCGCCGGCCCGCGCCCAGGCCTCCGACAGCCGCTGATCGGTCTCGGCAAGCCGTCGGCGCCGGTCCTGCAATGTCCGGCGCAGGCCCGCGTCAAGCTCTGCAAAGGCCCGCCGCCGGTCCGCCGTCGCCCGTCTCAGCGCCGGGGCCAGCCGGTCGCCCCGGGCCTGAAGCGTGGCCCGCCGCGCCTCTGTCCGCGCCGACAGAAGTGCTGGCGACAGGTTCGCCGCCGCCCGTGTCAGCGCCGCGCGGCGATCCTGCACAAGGCTGCGAAGCCCCGCCTTCAGCCCGCTTTCCGCCATGTCGAGCCGCTGTTTCGGCCCATCCAGCAACGTTTCCAGCCGCGGCAGGCCCCGCGCCAGGTCTCGCAGCCTCTGGCCCCGCGTCTCGATCCGCTCGGCCATCCGCGACGACAGCCGCGCGCCCTGCTGGTCGACCCATCCCAGAAGATCGAGCCGCACGGGCACGGCCATTTCCGCAGCCGCCGTGGGGGTGGGCGCCCGCTGGTCCGATACGTAATCGATCAGCGTCGTATCGGTCTCGTGCCCCACGGCGGAAATCAGCGGGATGTCCGAGGCCGCGGCGGCCCGCGCCACGATCTCCTCGTTGAAGGCCCACAGATCCTCGATCGATCCGCCGCCCCGCGCGACGATCAGCACATCGGGCCGGGGCAGCGCGCCCCCCGGGCTCAGACGGTTGAACCCTTCGATCGCCCGCGCCACCTCGCCGGCCGCAGCCTGGCCCTGCACGGCCACGGGCCAGACCAGCACCTTCCTCGGAAACCGGTCCCTCAGCCGGTGCAGGATATCGCGGATCACCGCGCCCGAGGGCGAGGTCACCACGCCGATGATCTCGGGCAGATAGGGCAGGGGCCGCTTCCGGCCCTCGTCGAACAACCCTTCTGCGGCCAGCTTCTTCTTGCGCTGTTCGAGCATCGCCATCAGCGCGCCCACGCCCGCCACCTGCACGTCGTCGACATTCAGCTGGTATTTCGACTGGCTGCCGAAGGTCGTGAGCCGCCCGGTGGCGACGACCTCCATCCCTTCCTCGGGCCGGACGGACAGAGCGGCCACCTGTCCCTTCCAGCTGACGGCCGCCAGAACGCTGCGATCGTCCTTCAGGTCGAAATAGAGGTGGCCCGAGCGCGCCACGAACACGCGCCCCACCTCGCCCTTCACGCGCACCCGGCCGAATTCGCCCTCGATCACCCGTTTGACGGCGCCCGAGATCTCGGAGACGGAATACTCATGGGCGTTCTGCCCGGGGCTCGGGTCGTCGATCAGGTCGGACAAGGGGCACTCCGCATCAGGTGTGCGGCGAGACTAGGTGAGGCGGCTCTCGGCGACAACGGGGGACCTGGGGCTCTGCCCCAGACCCCGGAGTATTTTGGCCAAAATGAAGCGGACTCAGGAGCGCTCGTAGCCGATCGAGAAGCCGACGCTTCCGGGCTTGGGCCGCCGCCGCGATTTCAGCCGCTTCTGGCCGCGCGTCACGAGCCAGGCCCAGACCGGGGAAAGAAAGGCCATAGCCCAGCAGATCATGAAGATCGCGGTAAAGACCTTTTCGAAGCGGGTTTCGACGGGGCCGCCGACATCGATCCCGAGGATCCAGCCCACGAGGAACATAAGGAAGAACGACAGGAGCCCCCCGCCGATCCCGAGGATCATGAGCGTACCGATTGTCCCGCCCATGGTTGGCGCGCGCGGATCAACCCAGATATCGGGCGGCGGCGGGGCGCCGAAGGCGGCCGCGTAGGCGGGGCGCGCGGCTTTCCAGAACCGTTTCTGCGCCGCGACATCGGTGGCTGTTTCGGGATCGCGGTGCAGCGGGCGGCCCAGCACATCGGGCACCAGCCTCTCCCAATAGTCCTCTGTGTAAAGAAGGTGGGTGCGCCACGCCTCGTCGATCGGGTCTGGCGGGGCGGGGGGCGCCTCCACCACCTGCGTGATATAGAGGAAGCGGCGATATTCCCCGGCCACCCGCGCCGCATCGGTCTGCGACCAGCCCGCATCGGCGGCGAGCTTCGCGGTATAGGGCCGCTCCACCGCCGGATCGTCGAGCGCATGTGCTTCGAGCCGTTCCCAGAGCGCGGGGTTCGTCATGCCGGACATCTCGCTAATCCCCGCAGCCTGCGCCGCCGTCACTGTCGCTCGAGCGATAGCGCGGCCCCGGCACCTTGGGCGCCACGATATGCGATGTGATCCCGCCCGCCGCAAAGCCCCAGAACACTGCCCCGATCCGCCAGCCGAACACCGTCCAGAGCGTCCAGGCGGTGCCCGCGCCGACGACCAGCCCGAGGATGAAGGCAAGGGTGCCGCGCGCCACGTCGCGCGCCTTCTGCGCAGGTTCGCGGTACTGCCAGATATCGGGGGGCGGCGGCGCCCCGAACTCTTCTTCGTAAAGCGCGCGGGTCGCGTCGTATTGCCGGGCGTGGCGCTCCCTGTCGCCCGACCCGGTGGACGGGCGATGGTGGAGGACGCGCCCCAGGACCGGCTCGCAGAACCCGTCGAGGTAATCCTGCGTGTCCCAGATATGCTCGTGCCAGACCCGGTCGATCACCTCCGACGGCGTGACCTCCCCGGGCGAAACGGCGGTGAGATAAAGAAACCGGCGGTATTCGCCGACTGCCTCGCTGGCATAATCCTCCGCCCAGTTCTCGCGTTCCTCGAGCCGGGCCTGAAGCGCGGGGCGGTCGGGCGTGCGGTTGAAGAACCGGCCCGCGGGTTCCAGCGGGAACGCATATGTGCTGATCCGAGACCAGAGCGCCGCGTCGCGCATCGGGCTGTGCCTTCTCCCTCTGCCCCCGCGGGTATCATAAGGGCTGAACCCCGCCCATGGAACCATCTCCGCGGCTGGTTGCGTGCCCCCGTGGCAGGCGTGTATCAGCCGGGGGTAGGGCAGGCGATACCGGAGGGCGGCCGTGAACATCCTTATCCTGGGCGGGGGCGGGCGCGAACACGCGCTGGCCTGGGCCGTGGCACAGAACCCGAAATGCGATCGTCTGATCGTCGCGCCGGGCAATGCCGGCATCGCCGAGATCGCCGATTGCGCCAGGCTCGACATCAACGACGGCGGCGCGGTGGCCGAATTCGCAGGCGAGAACGGCATCGATTTCGTCATCGTCGGGCCCGAGGCGCCCTTGGCCGCCGGGGTGTCGGACCGGCTGCGCGAGGCGGGATTCCTCGTCTTCGGGCCAAGCCGCGCGGCGGCGGCCCTCGAGGCCTCGAAGGCTTTCACGAAGGAGATCTGCGATGCCTGCGGCGCCCCCACCGCCGCCTGGGCCCGCTTCACCGATCCCGAGGCCGCCAGGGCCCACATCCGCGCCGAAGGGGCGCCGATCGTGGTGAAGGCCGACGGGCTGGCCGCCGGCAAGGGCGTGATCGTGGCCGAAACCACCGAAGAGGCGCTTGCCGCCATCGACGAGATGTTCGGCGGTGCCTTCGGTGATGCCGGGGCCGAAGTGGTGATCGAAGAGTTCATGGGGGGCGAGGAAGCCTCGTTCTTCGTTCTGTCCGACGGCGACACCGTGCTGCCCTTGGGCACCGCGCAGGATCACAAGCGGATCGGCGAGGGTGACACCGGCCCCAACACCGGCGGCATGGGGGCCTATTCACCCGCCCCTGTGATGACAGACGCGGTGACAGCGCGGGCGCTGGACGAGATCGTGCGCCCGACGATCGACGAGATGAAGCGCCGGGGCACCCCGTTCCAGGGCGTGCTTTTCGCGGGTCTCATGATCGAAAACGGCGCGCCGCGGCTTTTGGAATACAACGTCCGCTTCGGCGATCCCGAATGCCAGGCACTGATGATGCGGCTGGGCGCGCAGGCGCTCGACCTGATGCAGGCGGCCGCCGAAGGGCGCCTGTCCGAGATGCAGGTGAACTGGGCCGACGATCACGCGATGTGCGTCGTGATGGCCGCAAAGGGCTATCCGGGCGGCTATGCCAAGGGCACCGGGATCGGGGGGCTCGATGCGCTTCCCGAAGACAGCCACAGGATGATGTTCCATGCGGGTACTGCCGAAGAAGGCGGGCGCGTCGTTGCCGCGGGCGGCCGGGTGCTCGGCGCGACGGGGCGGGGGGCAAGCCTCAGGGCCGCGCGCGATGCGGCCTATGCGCTCGTTGATGCGGTGGACTGGCCGGACGGTGTGTGCCGCCGCGATATCGGATGGCGCGCTCTGGGCAAATGATCGCCGAATCTGTGCGCGCCGAGGTCTCTTGCCCCGCGCCTCTGCCCGGCACTACGCCGGCAGACCCAGAGCGCTCACCGGCAGCTCATCGCCGCCGCGAAACTCCTCCGCCCCTCATGCGCGCCGATCCGCCGTGCGCTGAGCGTCCCGCCCAAAAGCCGCACCGCCATAACATCGCGCCACGCGGCATCCGCCACGATCATCTCCGGCCCGTCGCCGCACTCCCGCACGCCGCCCGCGATATCGGTCTCTCCGATCCGGTGGTTGGTCACGCCCGAGGCCGCGGCGACTTCCCGAAGCCGCCCGTTCTTCCAGCGCCAGACCCGCAGGATCTTCGCCAGATGCGGCCGGTCCACATAGGCGATCTCCGTCGCCCCGTCGCCATCGAGATCGGCGATCCCGACCGGCGCGAGCCACCGGTTCGGGCTTCCGATATTGGGCGTGGCGTCAAGCTTCACGAGCGCGCCGTTCCGGATCCCGTAAACCGCAAGCGCCGCCCCGGTGTCGCGGTGGCTTTCCACCACGATCACCTCGTTCCGGCCATCGCCGTCAAGATCGGCGATCCGGGGGCCGGTATCCTCGAAGACCGACTGTTCGGGCAGGATCACGTAAAGATCGCAGGCGCCCTTGTCGCCGGCCTCCACCCGAAGCCCGCCGGCTTCCACGGCATCGCCGAGAATGCCATGGGCATAGCGACCCGTTGCATCGGAATAGGCCGCCCAGCGGATGTCACCCGTCGCGCTGCGCGCCTCGGGGCTGTTGGGCGGAGGGCCGGGATAGTCGCAGGCCAGTGCCGGCCCGGCCAGGCACGCGGCCAGAAGCGCGGCCGCCCGCCACATCAGATCTGCTTTTCCGGCATCTGCACGACAAGCCCGTCCAGCGCATCGGAAACCTTCAGCTGGCAGGTCAGGCGCGACCGCGCCGCATCGGGCTCGTAGGCGAAATCGAGCATGTCCTCTTCCATCGCGTCCTTCGCGGGCAGTTTCTCCACCCAGTCGGGGTGCACATAGACATGGCAGGTCGAACAGGCGCAGGCCCCGCCGCAATCGGCCTCGATCCCGGGGATATTGTTGTCGCGCGCGCCCTCCATGACGGTAAGCCCGTTGGCCACGTCGACGACATGTTCCGTCCCGTTGTGCTCGATATAGGTGATTTTCGCCATGATCGTCCGGTATCCTTCGCCGTTCAGCTTGCCCGGGGGGCTATCTAATACGGCTGGGCCCGTCCTGCCAGTCCGAACTTGCACGGGCCGGGAATGCTGCCAGACTGGCCGCAGCAGGATGCAGGGGACAGCCATGAAACTGATCGGAACGGGCTTCGGCCGCACCGGAACGGATTCGATGCGCCTGGCGCTCGAGCTTCTGGGGGTGGGCCCCTGCCACCACATGCGCGCGGTGATGTCGGACGCGGCGCAGAAGGCGGCCTGGCGCGCGGCGGTGGCCTTGGATGCTCCGATGGACTGGAACGGTCTGCTGGGCGGCTACAACGCCTGCGTCGACTGGCCGACGGCGCATTACTGGCCCGAACTGATCCGGCACTGGCCGGAGGCGAAGGTGCTTCTGACATGGCGCGATGCGGAAAGCTGGTGGGGCAGCTTCGAGAAAACCATCCTCCCGGTGATCCGCGAAAGCACGGAGGAGGAATCGCTCGGCGTCGCGCTCATCAGGAACAAGGTGTTCGGCGGCCGCCCCGATGACCGCGCGCACGCCATCGCGGTCTACGAGGCGAACGTGGCGCGCGTGAAGGCGGAGGTGCCGGCAGACCGGCTTCTCGTCTACCCCGTGGGCACGGGGTGGGGGCCGCTTTGCGCCTTTCTGGAGGTGCCGGTGCCGGATGCGCCCTTTCCCCACGCGAACACCACGACGGAGTTCAGGGCCGATCCGGAGATCAACGCGCCCCCCACGACGCAATAGGGGCACCGCGCCCCTTGGCCACACGGCATGGATGTTCTACATTCGTTCTCCATGCTGCCCGACCTGCACGATACCTGGCCCAGACCGCCCGCCTGCCTGCCGCACAACCGGATGGGCGAGGTGCCGAACGGCGCCCGCGTCGCCGTCGCCGGGCTCGTCCTCGTCCGCCAGCGCCCCGGCACCGCCAAGGGCGTGATCTTCATAACGCTCGAGGATGAAACCGGCGTCTCCAACGTGATCGTCTGGCGCAAGATGTACGAACGCTTCCGCCGCGCGGTGATCGCGGGCCGCTGTCTCAAGGTCACGGGGCGGCTGCAGCGCGAGGGCAACGTCACCCATATCGTCGCCGAAGAGATCGAGGATATCTCATGGATGCTCGACGATCTCCTGCGCGAAAATCACGAGCTTTGCCGCGCGGGCGATCAGCCCTGAGCCTATCCCTTGCGCGGCTTCGCCCTGAGCGTCGGGTCCGCCTCGCGCGGGTTCTCGGGCCAGGGATGTTTCGGATAGCGCCCGCGCATGTCCTTTCTGACATCGGCATAGGAGCTGTCCCAGAACCCCGGCAGATCGGTCGTCACCTGCACCGGCCGCCCGGCGGGCGACAGAAGCGTGACCTGCAGGGGCCGGCCCGCCACCTCCGGATGCCGCGTCACCCCGAACATCTCCTGCAGCCGCACGGCGATCGCGGGCGCCTCGCCCGCATAATCGATCGGCACGCTGCGTCCCAGCGGCGTCTCGAAACCCGCGGGCGCGGCCCGGTCGAGCGCCTGAAGCGCGGGCCAGTCAAACATCGCGCGCAGCGCGGGCAGAAGATCGAACGCGGCCCAGTCCTCGGCACTCCGCACCCCGCCGATATGGGGCAGAAGCCAGTCGTCGAGGCCCGCCATCAGGGCCGCGTCCGTCATCTCCGGCAGGTCCAGCCCGCCCGCCCGCGCCGCCGCCACCCGCGCGCGAAACCGCTCGGCGGCGGCGGACGGGCGCAAGCCCAGCGTCCGCACTCCGTCAAGCATCGCCCGTGCAACCGCCTCTCCGGGCGCCTCCCGCCAGACCCGGTCGTCCAGCACGATTGCCCCCAGCCGCTCCTGCCGCCGCGCCTCGACCCGGCCCGCCCGCTTCGACCAGGCGCAGTGATCGACCCATCCGATCCGCGCCCCCATCACCTCGCGCAGCTCCGCTTCGGTGAGATCGATCGCCTGCCGCACGCGCGCCTCGCGGGGGTTGCCATCGGTGTCGGTCACGACGATCAGCCGCGCGCCGGCCAGGCTTTCGCCGGGCTCCATCCTCACACCCTTGCCGCCCGAGAGCGTCCAGCGCGGTTCGTCCCCCGGGCGGCGCATCCCGATCCGGTCGGGATAGGCAAGCGCCGCCATCTGAGCGGGCGAAAGCCCGCTCTCGCTGCCCCCGAACCGCCTCAGCCGCTTCGCCTCGGCCCGGATCCGATCCAGCGTTCCGCGATCGGCCCCTGCCGGCGGGCCCCCCGCCACCGCCCTCAGCCTCAGCGACAGGTCCGGCCCGGCCCCCCGCAGCGGATCGCGCTCGGACAGAAGCGCGGCCAGGTCCGCCGCACGCGGCCCCGCCACCGCCAGCATATGCGCAAGCCGCGGATGCAGCGGCATCGCCGCCAGCGCCCGGCCATGGGCCGTGATCGCCCCTTCGGCATCAAGCGCGCCAAGATCGCCGAGCAGCGCGCGCGCCTCCGCGAACGCCCCCGGCGCCGGCGGCGTCAGGAAGGAAAGCGCGTCGGTGTCCCGCGCGCCCCAGGCCGCCAGCTCAAGGGCAAAGCCCGCCAGATCCGCCGTTTCCACCTCCGCCGGCGCCTGCGCCGGAAGCGCGCCTTCCTCGGCCTTCGTCCACATCCGGTAGGCCACGCCCGGCGCCACCCGTCCCGCGCGGCCCCGGCGCTGATCCGCCTCCGCCCGGCTCACCGGCTCGGTCACCAACCGGCTCATACCTGAGGCCGGGTCGAACCGCGCCCGCCGCGCCCGTCCGGCATCGACGACCACGCGGATATCCTCGATCGTCAGCGATGTTTCGGCGATCGCCGTCGCCAGCACGATCTTCCGCCCCTCGGTCTCCGGCCGGATCGCGCGCCGCTGTTCGGCAAAGGGCATCGCGCCGTAAAGCGGCCTCAGCACGCAGTCGCCGGGCAAATCGGTCAAAAGACCGGCCACCCGCCGGATCTCGCCCTCGCCGGGCAGGAAGACAAGGACGCCGCCCTCGGTCTCCGCCACCGCCTGGCGCACCAACGCCGCCGCCTCCGCCTCGCGTCGTGCGCCAGCGGGCAGGGGGCGGGGAAGCCAGCGGGTTTCCACAGGATAACTCCGCCCCTCCGAGCGGATCCGGGGCGCATCCCCCATCAGCGCGGCCACCCCTTCGCCGTCAAGCGTGGCCGACATCACCAGAAGCATCAGGTCGGGCCGCAGCGCGCCCCGTGCCTCCAGGGCCAGCGCCAGCCCCAGATCGGCATTGAGCGAACGTTCGTGGAATTCGTCGAAGATCACTGCGCCCACGCCCTCCAGCGCCGGGTCGGCCTGGATCATCCGCGTCAGGATGCCTTCGGTCACCACCTCGATCCGCGTGGCGCGGCCTACCCGCGCCTCGCCGCGGATCCGGTAGCCCACGGTCTCACCCACCGGCTCGCCCAGCGTCTCCGCCATCCGCTCCGCCGCTGCCCGCGCCGCCAGCCGCCGGGGCTCCAGCATCACGATCCGCCCGTCCACGATATCAAGAAGCGCAAGCGGCACCCGCGTCGTCTTCCCCGCCCCGGGCGGTGCCTCGAGCACGGCAAGCCCCCGCGCGCAAAGCGCGTTCTGCAACTCCGGCAGACAGGCGTCGATCGGCAGGGCGTCGGTCATCCCCGGCTTATCGCCGAACGAGCTGCGCCTTGCCATAGAGCGAGGTGACATCCAACCGCTCGACCTGCCAAAGGCCGTTGTCGCGCGGCCGGTAGGTCATCGTAAACGGGAAATACCGGCGCTCGCGAAGATCCTCCTCGCTGAACCCCCCCACGCGCACATAGACGCCCTTGCACTGAAGCGTGCCCGCCTCGGGCTCCTCCACCGGCGTCATCGTCACCATCGTTGCCCGGCGCCCGTCGAAGATCCGCGTGCGTTCGGGGCAACTTTCACCTTCCGGCACCGCGCGCAGAACGGCATAAAGCGCGCTCAGCGGGTCAAGCGATCCGCCCTGCGTGGCAGGGTCGACGTCAAGCGGGCCCGGCGGCTTCGGCGGCCGCGTCTCGCGCACCTGCGGCACCCCGCGCCGGAACTCCATCGTCGCCGCGCTTTCGCGCGATCCCGTGTTGGTCTCTTCCTCATAGCGCGTGGGCTGGATCCCGAACGCCCCCGTCCGGCCCTCCGATCGCGCATCGAACCGCACCTTGCGCACCACGTTCAGAAGCCCGGTGCTTTCCAGCCGTCCGGCCAGCGCATAGCGATCCGCCGTCGTCAGTGCCTCGATCTGCAACTCGCCCGCCTTGAAGCCCGAAAGTTTCACGTCGAAAAAGATGCTCTCGCGCTCCTCGGCCCCGGCCATGCCGGCCAGAAGAACGAAGACCGCAGCGAAAACTGCCCTGGAAAACTCTGTCACGCGCCATCTCATGCCGCGATATGTAGGGCAGGTGGCGGCGGGAACGAAGCCCGGGGTGGCGGATATCCGCCCCGACCCCGCGTCACATGGGCCGAAGACTGGCTCGACGCAGGCGCGTCACGGGCTTTATCCCCAAGGCCCCATCCACTACGCTCCCGGCAACGAAACGGGGGGAACGGACCGCGGATGATCATCGCCGAGATAAAAACCCATCTGCTCGAACATCACCTGGGCACTGCCTTCGAAAGCGCCTCCGCCCGGTTCACCACCCGCACCCATCTTCTGGTCGAGGTCACCTGCGAAGACGGCACCACGGGCTGGGGCGAATGCCTCGGCCCTGCAATGCTCAATCGCGCGATGGTCGAGGCCTATGCGCCCCTCTTCATCGGCCAAAGCGCGCTCGATACCGAACGGCTCTGGGCCGAGGCCTATAACCGCTTCCGCGATCAGGGCCAGCGGGGCATTGCGATTACGGGGCTGTCGGGCATCGACGTGGCGCTCTGGGACATCAAGGGCAAGCGTTTCGGCACGTCCGTCGCCACCCTGCTCGGGGGCCGGGTGCGCGAAACCGTGGAAGCCTACGCCACCGGGGGCTTCCGCACCGGCGGGTCCGACCGTCCAGCGGCGCTCGCCGCAGAATGCGCGGGCTACGCGGCGGCGGGTTTCCGGGCGATGAAGGTCAAGATCGGCTTCGACGTGGCCGAGGATCTCGCGGCCATCGCCGCGATCCGCGAGGCGATCGGGCCCGGCATCCGCCTGATGATCGACGCCAACCACGGATACGACGCGGGCGAGGCCGCAGCGCTGGGCAACGCCGCCGCGCGCTTCGATATCGGCTGGTTCGAGGAGCCGGTGATCCCCGAAGATCTCGCCTCCTACGCCCGTCTCCGCAGCGCACAGCCCATCCCCGTCGCGGGTGGCGAAACATGGCATGCGCGCTGGGCCATGAAACAGGCGCTCGACGCCGGCGCGGTCGATATCCTGCAACCCGATCTCTGCGGGGTGGGGGGCTATACCGAGATGCGCCGCGTCGCCGATCTCGCCACGCTCTACGGCGTGCGCCTCGTGCCGCATGTCTGGGGCACCGGCGTTCAGATCGCCGCCTCGCTTCAGTGGCTCGCCGCCCAGCTTCCCGATCCGGTCCGCCCCGAACCCCGCGCCCCGCTTCTGGAATTCGATCAGACCGACATGCCCTTCCGCACCGCCATCCTCTCCACGCCGATCGGCCACGAAGGCGGGATCGTCGCCATTCCCGACGCTCCGGGCCTCGGGATCGAGGTCGATCGCGACGCCCTCGCCCGCTTCGCCCCGGCGGGGTAGGGGGCGTTTTCCTTCATTGATCCCTAACCCCTCCTCTGGCATGATTCCGTCAGTCAACGAGGGCGAAACGCCCCGCTAATGGCGGAGAGCAGTATGAGAACGATTATCCTCGCAGGCGCGCTTGCCTGCGTCGCACTTCCCCTTCAGGCCGACACCATCCGCAACGCATGTCTGACCGCGCCCAAGGCGGGCGACGTGAACATCTGCACCTGTATCCAGGCGGCGGCGGACAGGACGCTGTCGAAGCAGGATCAGAAGCTCGCGGCCAGCTTCTTCCGCGACCCGGACCGAAGCGAGGAAATTCGCCGCTCCGACACGCGCCGCCACGACACGTTCTGGGAACGCTATCAGGCCTTCGGCCGCATGGCAGAGGCGTTCTGCAGCTGAGCGATCAGGCCGTCAGCCGCGGCCTCGATCAGATCCAGCGCGCCGTCGAAATCCCGGGTGTAATAGGGGTCGGGCACTTCCGCGACCCCAACCTCGGGTGCGTATTCCATGAAAAGCCGCACGGGCGTCCGGTTGCCGGGGGGCCGCATGCGTTCCAGCGTCTGGTGGTTCGACCGGTCCATCGCAAGGATCAGGTCGAACGCCTCGAAATCGCCCCGCCTGACCTGCCGCGCCCGCAGGGCCGACAGGTCATAGCCCCGCCCGGCCCCCGCCGCGACGGCCGGGCCATAGGGCGGATCGCCCACATGCCAGTCTCCGGTGCCTGCGCTGTCGATCTCTGCGGCAAGCCCCGCCGCCTCGGCCCGCGCGCGCAGCACGGCCTCGGCGCTGGGCGACCGGCAGATATTGCCGAGGCAGACGGCGAGGATCCGCGTCACACCAGGTACCCGGCTTTCGCCATGGCCCGCGCGTAAAGCCACTGAAGCAGCGCGATCACCGCGACCGCCACCCAGAGGATCATCACGGCATTGCCGGCAACCACGTTCAGCGGCGGATCGGTCAGGATGTAGTTGTAGGCCCCCGCAACCAGGGCCGCGATCAGCCCCAGCCCGAAGGTCACCGCCGCCGATTTCCGCTGGCTCAGAAGCTGGATCGCCGCCAGAAGCGGCAGCCACACCGCCAGCGCCCAGACAACATCCATCCACACCGGATAGGCCGCCAGCGTCGCTTTCATTTCCGGCGACATCATCGAGGTATAGGCTTCGACGTCATACCGCGTCAGCACGTAATCCGTCGCGCCGAACCCGTTCCAGATCAGCGCCGCGATGCCCACGAGCCAGAGATGCCAGGGTGCCTTCATCTTTCACCGCCTCTCGCCTTAGACTGAATGAAACCGACCCTAACACGCGGATGCGCCCCATGAAGCCCGAAAAAATCGTCATCCTGACAGGCGCCGGCGTCTCGGCGGAAAGCGGGCTGGGAACGTTCCGCGACGCTGGCGGGCTCTGGTCCGAATACGATCTTCAGGATGTGGCGACACCCGAAGGTTTCGCGCGCGATCCCGTGCTCGTCCACCGCTTCTACAACGCCCGCCGCGCCAACTGCATCGCCGCTGCCCCGAACCTGGCCCATGCCGCGCTCGCCCGGCTCGAACAGGAATTCCCGGGCGAGGTGACGCTCGTCACCCAGAACATCGACGACCTGCACGAACGGGCCGGAAGCCGGAACGTGATCCACATGCATGGGGAACTGATGCGCGCGCTCTGTGCGGCCTGCGATCACCGCTGGGACGCACCGCCGGAAATGGCGGCCGGGGCCCCGTGCCCCGCCTGCCAGGCCCCCGCCACCCGGCCCGACGTCGTGTGGTTCGGCGAATTTCCCTATCAGATGGAGCGGATCGGCACGCTGCTCGCCCAGTGCGATCTCTTCGCGGCGATCGGCACAAGCGGCACGGTCTACCCGGCGGCGGGCTTCGTGGCCGAGGCCCGCATGGCCGGCGCGGCCACCGTCGAACTCACGCTCGAGCCGTCCGAGGTCTCCGGCCAGTTCGACACCCGCCAACACGGCCCGGCCACGGAAACCGTGCCGGCGTGGGTGGAGGGTCTGCTCGCCTGACGCCGGACAGGCCATGTTCCGCGCAGTAGAGTGCTTGGCTCCCCCCGCCGCGGCGCCTGCTCAAGGTCCGCTCCGTGCACTTTGCGACTGTACCGAAAAATACCTCAGGCCGAATTCGCTGCATTCGCGTGCCGGGAAAGCCGCCAGGAAAAAGAGGAATTCCAACGCCCATCCTGGTTCGCCATCTCCAAGGCACCGGACAGGCACCCCGAAAACGCAACCAGACCGGCCGTTTCCTTCTGGTCATACCTGGAAAACTGTAGAAGACTTTTCCCCATGAACCTAACGAGGTGGGCAACCCCATTGATTGTTTCGGCGGCACTTGCCGTCTCGAATGGCAACGCTTTGGCGAGTGGTGGCCAGGACGGTGAATGGGTCATGTACGCCGAGAAAGCGAATGGTGATCTCTACTTTTACGATCCGTCACGCGTGGAAAGGATCGATGCCTTGCGCCGCGTCTGGAGCGGGGTTCGGTACAAAACCTCCGTCATGGGGGCCGCCAGTTTCCTAACTCTCCTGGAGATCGATTGTCTGGAGCAGACGCAGAGAATACTGCAAAGCACCTTTTTCACCGACGAGAATTGGCAAAACCCCGCCATGAAGACCGATACAAAAGAAAAACCGAAGAACGGGATTGCGGTTGGATCCACAACGGAACGTCTGGCTCAGGTGGTTTGCGACTGACGAACGGATCGGTCGCCGGGAACAGTGAACCTGCCGCTTTGTCCCTTTGAACGGAAAAGTGCCCGGGGCATCTCGATACCCCGGGCACTTCGTTCCAGAGGGTTACCTCCGGCTTTCAGACTTACCTCATGCTTTCAGCCGTCACCCGGTAAATCTCACCGTCATCCGTCGCGACATAAAGCGCGTTGTCGGGGCCCATGACCAGGCCACGGAACCGCGTCGAAAACCCAAGCGGCATGCGCGTGATTCCGTTGATGCCCAAACCGTCGGGCGTGAGGCTGATCATGTCGATCCGCGAGCCCGGAGGCGTATCACCAAAGCCGATCCCCATGATACCGACGGCCAGGCGACCCTCGTAGATGCCCCAGTTGCTGCCTTTCAGGAAAGCAGCAGACCCGGTGCCTTGCGAGAACCCGTTGTTGTTCCAGCTTGGCGGCATCAAATCGGGAAAGCGCGTGTCGCTCATCGGGGTGTAGGCAGCACGCACCGCGGGGTCCATACCGTCCATTTGGTTCGGCTCGTAGCCACAATACTCATCCGGGCATTCGCCGCGTCCGCCTGTGTTCTGCGCAGGATCCCAGCCAGCATTGCCACCGTTCACCAGAGCGGTGATTTCGTCGTTGTGCCAGGGGCCATGTTCTGCCGTGAACGCTTTGCCGTCGCTGGGGCGGAAATCGATGCCTTGGACGTTCCTGTGCCCATAGGTGTAGATGCGCTTGTCAAAGCCTTCGGGCGGATTGTTGTCGGGATGTGCATCCCCGTTCATATCGATCCGCAGGACTTTCCCGCACAGCAGATTGCCATCCTGCGGGCAGATCCCGCGATGGCGGTCACCGCCAGTGACCCACAGGTAACCCCCGGGCCCCATCCGGATGCGACCGCCGTTATGTGCACCGGGGCCCCCGAAGGGCTGATTTGACTCGAACGGTTTGTACTGAATGTCCGTCACGATGTCCGTTCGATCGGAAACGCTCGTCAGGTCATCGCTGACCTCGAACCTCATGACGATGTTGCCATCGCATTTGTCGAAATTGGTCTGGCAGCCATCGCCGTGATACTTGTCCGACGTCGAATAGACGAAAAGCATCCGGTTATCTGCGAAATGCCGGTCTGCGACCACGCCGAGCATACCGGCCTGACCCTCACAGAACAGATCGCTGCCGCTGTCGGCATAGCCTGTGCTGTCCCGCATTCCGTACAGAGCGTGCACTGTGCCATCAGGAGTTCTGACCGACAGGCCCTTGCACTTTTCGGTGTAGAACATCGTGCCGTCCGGCAGGAACGCCATATCCCAGGGATTCTCGAGCCCCTCTAGGACAATGGTTGGCGTGATTTTGGGGACGTCCATGCCTTCGTGACTATCTGCGCTGGCAGAAAGCGGCAGCCCGATGATTAAAGAAGCAGCCGCTAGTCCTGAAAAAACCTACCATTTAAAGTTTTCATGTCTTCCTCCCTGGTGACAAGCTATTTGGCCTCTTATTCCGCGCCCTCCAAATACGCGGCTAAATTCTCGATTTCATCGTCGGATAATGGCTTTGCCATCATGATCATCAGAGCTGAGTTTGGGCCTTGCTTGATGCCTTCTCTGTAAGCTCGTAATTTTTCCGTCGTATATGAAACCGGATTTCCGGATATCTTTGGGTAGCTGGCAGCACCTTTTCCGGCCTTTCCATGGCACGAAATACAAGATTCCTTGTATCTCGCTTCTCCGGCCTCGATGTCGCCGCCGAACCCATGCTCGGGGAACGTCAATGCCAGAAGAAAAACTAAGGTACTGGGAAGCTTATGCACTATGCGCCCCTCTCGTCTTTAGAGGTCGCAACGCCTGCGGCAGTGCGATCTTTTCATTCTGCTCAAGTGAGCGCCAAGACTTCGGCGATAATGCCTTTTTTGGTTCTGTCAAACAGATTCAACATCGCCTTCGGCAGGCCAGAGAAGCCGTTCAATAGTTTGCGGCGAGCGCGGGCCACCCGGCCGCAACGGGCACAAAACACACGCCCACAGATATCGAAATCCTAATACGAAAACTCCGAACCATGGGTCGGGCAAACGGGGAAAACAGGCGCGAAGTTCGCTTCGTCGGCGATCAATCGGTTCGAGCGAATTGAGGCATTGCTGGTGCAGCGAATGAACAGCACTGCGGGCTGCAGTTGCAGCATTTCAACCGTTCCTTCAATTGCGGCCGGGGCCATCCCTTCGAAGATGACGGTCCGCCTGGTGCCGTTCCCCGCCATTCCTTCGCGGCGCAGCATTGGTCACTCCGGGCCAAAAGCCTCAACCGGTATCGGGCTCGCCAGGCACCCGCCCACGAAAAAGGCCCCCGAAGCAACCTCCGGGGGCCTTTCGCCACGGGATATCCCCGCGCCTTACTTGTCGTCGTCCTGCTTCAGCGCCGCGCCAAGGATATCCCCCAGCGACGCGCCCGAGTCGGACGACCCGTACTGTTCCACGGCTTCCTTCTCTTCGGCGATCTCGCGCGCCTTGATCGAGAGGCCCAGCTTGCGGGTCTTCTGGTCGACATTGGTGACGCGCACGTCCACCTTGTCGCCCACGCCGAAGCGCTCGGGGCGCTGCTCGGCACGGTCGCGCGACAGGTCCGACCGGCGGATGAAGGATTTCGCGCCTTCGTATTCCACCTCGATCCCGCCATCCTCGATCGCCGTCACCTCGACGGTGATGATCGAGCCGCGCTTCACGCCCTCGGTCACTTCCGAGAAGCTGTCGTCCAGTGCCTTGATCGAAAGCGAGATCCGCTCCTTCTCGACGTCGACTTCCGTGACGACCGCCTTCACGACATCGCCCTTGCGGTAATCCTGGATCGCCTCTTCGCCGCGCTGATCCCAGCTCAGGTCAGAGAGGTGCACCATGCCGTCGATATCGTTCTCGAGGCCGACGAACAGACCGAACTCGGTGATGTTCTTGACTTCGCCCTCGACCTGCGTGCCTTCGGGATGGGTTTCGGCGAACACTTCCCACGGGTTGCGCATGGTCTGCTTCAGGCCAAGCGACACGCGGCGCTTCGCGGTGTCGATCTCCAGCACCATGACGTCGACTTCCTGCGAGGTCGACACGATCTTGCCGGGGTGCACGTTCTTCTTCGTCCAGCTCATTTCCGAGACGTGGACAAGGCCTTCGACACCGGCTTCCAGCTCAACGAACGCACCGTAATCGGTGATGTTCGTCACGCGGCCCTTGTGAACCGAACCGAGCGGGAACTTGGCTTCCACCGAATCCCACGGATCGTCCAGAAGCTGCTTCATGCCCAGGCTGATGCGGTGGGTGTCCTTGTTGATCTTTATGACCTGAACCTTGACGGTCTCGCCGATCGACAGGATCTCGGAGGGGTGGTTGACCCGGCGCCAGGCCATGTCGGTGACGTGCAGAAGCCCGTCGACACCGCCCAGATCCACGAACGCCCCGTATTCGGTGATGTTCTTGACGACACCGTCGACCGCCTGGCCCTCGGTGAGGTTCGAAATCACCTCGGCGCGCTGCTCGGCGCGGCTCTCTTCCAGGATCGCACGGCGCGACACCACGATATTGCCCCGGCGGCGATCCATCTTGAGGATCTGGAAGGGCTGCTTGAGGCCCATCAGCGGGCCGGCGTCGCGCACCGGGCGCACGTCCACCTGGCTGCCGGGCAGGAACGCCACGGCACCGCCCAGATCGACGGTGAAGCCACCCTTCACGCGGCCGAAGATCGCGCCTTCGACGCGGTTTTCGTCGGCATAGGCCTTTTCGAGACGATCCCAGGCTTCCTCGCGGCGGGCCTTGTCACGGCTGATGACGGCTTCGCCACGCGCGTTCTCGACGCGGTCGAGGAACACTTCCACCTCGTCGCCGACGGCGATTTCGGGGGCTTCTCCGGGATTTGCGAATTCTTTCAGATCGACCCGGCCTTCCATCTTGTAGCCGACGTCGATGATGGCCTGACCTGCCTCGATGGCGATCACACGGCCTTTGACGACAGAGCCCTCGTCGGGGGTGTCGATTTCGAAGCTTTCGTTCAGGAGGGCTTCGAACTCCTCCATGGTTGCTTTAGCGCACATGCGTGTTTCGTTTCCTTACGTTTCGCTTTCACTGGCCGGGCGGTTGGGTCCGCCGGTCTTCGGGGTTGGTCTCTTGGTGGCCGCGCGCCTGGCGAGGGCAAAAAAGGAAAGGGCCGGTCAAGACCGACCCTGCCTCAGGTTTTGCCATCGTGGCTTGTAACCGCCGCTTCGACGGGCGGGTCTATAGCGGCCCCGCGCGCGCGTGGCAAGGGCGTTAGGGCAGGGGTGCCCAGGGCGCGGCGCCGCGCCGCCTAGCCCACCACTTCGGGCAGGCGCTGCGCGGGCGGGGTGTTCCGGCTTCTCATCGACGTCACCTTGCCGTCGATGATCGTCATCCCCACACCGGGCAGGTTTCCAAGCTGGATCGACTCGAGGATATCCTTGCCGGGCGCGTGCTGCGCCTGATCCATCAGCACGAAATCCGCCGCGCGCCCCACCTCGATCAGCCCGGTGTCAAGCTCCCGCCGCCGCCCGGTATTCCCCGTGGCGAAGCAGATCGCCGTCTCTGCGGCCACGTTGCCGAGCGCCGAAAGCATCGCGACCATCCTGAGGATGCCCAGCGGCTGCACCCCCGATCCCGCAGGTCCGTCCGTTCCCAGAATGATCTGGTCGAGCTTGCCAAGCTCACGCGCGGTGTTCAGCGTCAGAAGCGCGGCACGCTCGTTCCCGTTATGCACGATTTCCAGCGCGGCGGTGCAGTTCTCGCACAGGCAGGTGATCTGATCGTCCGGCAGCGCCGAATGCCCGCCGTTGATATGCCCCACCACGTCCGTCCCGGTTTCCAGCACCATGTCCGCATCGATCAGCCCCGATCCGGGGATCGACGGGCCCCCGGTGTGGATCGTCGACTGCATCCCGTATTTGCGCGCCCAGCCGATCATCGTGTTGGCGGTCTTGCCGTCCTTCACCGTGCCAAGCCCGACCTCGCCGATCAGCCGCACGCCGGCCGCGGCCATTTCCTTGAAGTCTTCTTCCTCCAGGCCCTTCTGCAGAAGCGGCGCGCCCGCATGCACCTTCATCCCCGACGGGCGAAGGTTCTCGTACCAGCGCTGCGCCGCGATCGCCATCGCCTTGGTGCCCACGGGGTCGTTCGGACGGCCCGGCATATGCACCTCGCCGGCGGAAATCATCGTCGTCACCCCGCCATGCAGCGTCGAATCGATCCAGTGCAACTGCTGCTGGCGCGGCGTGTAATCGCCGACCACCGGGTGCACATGGCTGTCGATCAGGCCCGGCGCCAGGGTCACGCCCTTGGCATCCACCTCCACGGTGGCGCCCTCGGTGTCGAGATCGGCCGCCTTTCCCCAGGCCGCGATCCGCCCGTCCACCGCGATCAGGCAATCCCCGTCGAGGATCGGCTCTTCCATCCGCCCCGACAGAAGAAGGCCGATGTTCCGGATGACGAGTTTCTCTTGCGTGTCGGCCATCATTCCCTCCCCGTGGTCTATTCTCGCGCACACCCTACCCCGGAAGCCGGGGCGGGCAACGGGGTTTTCCATCCCCCGCTTGCCTTTCGGCCCCGGCCCGCGTCATCTGTCGCCATGATCACGATCTATTCCGAAGACCACCGCCTGCGCGCCGCGAAAACGGAGCTTTCGGACGGCCAGCTTGTCACGCCCTTCGAATGTCCCGAGCGGATGGACATGATCCTCGACAGTCTGAAATCGCGCGGTTTTGGGGATATCCGTCCGCCGAAGGCTCACGGGCTCGGCCCCGCGGCCCGGGTGCATGACGCCGGGTACCTCCGCTTCCTCGAAACCGTCTGGACGGAATGGGAAGCGGGCGGCCGCGCGGGCGAGGCCATGGCCTACACCTGGCCCATGCGCCGGATGACCGACCGGCCGCCCGAGGCGATCGAAGGCCGGATCGGCTATTACAGCCTCTCGGCCGATACCGCGATCTCGGCGGGCACGTGGGAGGCGGCTCAGGCCTCGGCCGATGTGGCGCTGACCGCGGGCGCCCTCGTCGCCGATGGTGCACCGGCCGCCTTCGCCCTCTGCCGCCCGCCGGGCCACCACGCCGCGCGCGATCTCTTCGGCGGCTACTGCTTTCTCAACAATGCGGCCATCGCGGCTCAGGCCGCGCGCGACGCGGGCGCGGAATGCGTCGCGATCCTCGACGTCGATTTCCACCACGGCAACGGCACGCAGGATATCTTCTATGACCGGGGCGACGTCTTCTTCGCCTCCCTCCACGGCAACCCGCGCGACACATTCCCCTATTTCCTGGGCTATGCCGACGAAACCGGCGCGGGCGCGGGCGAGGGAACAAACCTCAACCTGCCGATGTCCCCGGGCACACCCTGGGTGGAATGGTCCGCCGCCCTCGAAACCGCCCTCGCCGCGATCGACACCTTCGGGCCCGATCTTCTCGTCGTCTCCTTCGGGGCCGACACGTTCGAGGACGATCCGATTTCCTTCTTCAAACTCACCAGTGACGATTACACCCGCCTCGGCGCCCGCCTCGCCGCCGCCCGCCGCCCCACGCTCATCGTGATGGAAGGCGGCTATGCGGTCGGCGATCTCGGCACCAACACGGTGAACCTTCTGGAAGGCTTCGACGCGGGCTCATGACCGATTACGCATCCTACGACGCCACCGGCCTCGCCGCCGTCGTGGCCCGGGGCGAGGCAACGCCCGACGAACTCCTCGACGCCGCGCTCGAGGCCGCCGAAGCCTGGCAACCCCACATCAACGCGCTGGCCTTTCGCGACGAGGGCCGCGCGCGAGAGATGATCGACGCGGGCCTCCCCGACGGCCCGCTCACGGGCGTGCCCTTCCTTCTGAAGGACAGCGGCTGCGAAACGCCGGATTTCCCGATCTCGACGGGCTCCCGCATCGCGCCGCCCGTCCGCTATGCGCGCCATTCAAGCGTTTACGAACGCCTGCGCGCCGCCGGGCTCGTGCCGTTCGGGCGCACCACGGCGCCGGAAGGCGCGGTTGGCCCGGTGACAGAGGCGGCGGCCTATGGCGGGCCCACCCGCAACCCCTGGGATCTCTCCCGCACCCCCGGCGGCTCCTCGGGCGGGTCGGGCGCGGCGGTCGCGGCGCGGGTCGTGCCTGCGGCCCATGCCTCCGACGGTGGCGGCTCGATCCGCATGCCGGCGGCCTGCTGCGGGCTCGTCGGGATGAAAGCCACCCGCGCCCGCATCCCCGACGGGCCCTACGCGGGCGAGGGCTGGGGCGGCATGGCGATCGAAGGGGTGCTGACACGCTCGGTCCGCGACACCGCCCTTTTGCTCGACATCATGTCGGGCCCCGACGCGGGCGCCCCCTATGTCGCGCCGCCCCTGAGGGCAAGCTTCCGCGCGGCGCTCGACGCCCCCGACGCGCCGCTTCGCATCGGCCTCTGCCCGACCCGCTTCGACGGCGGGCCGGTCGATCCCGTCTGCGCCGAGGCCGTCACCCGGACAGGCCGCCTTCTCGAAGAGATGGGCCACCATGTCGAAGAAATCCGCCCCGATCTGCCCATGGACGCCATGATGCTCGCCTGGACGCGCATCGTCGCCTGCGGCACCGAATCCTGGGTCCGCGCGGTGGAACGCAAGCACGGGGCCGGGGTGCGCGACAAACTCGAAACCGTCGCGCGGGGCGCCTGCGCACTCGCGCGGTCAATCGATGGGCCGATGTATCTCGACGCCGTCAACACAGTCCACGATTTCGGGCGGAAGGCCGATGCGATCTTCGCCGATGGGCTCGACATCCTCGTCACCCCCACCATGGCCGAACCGCCCGCGAAAATCGGCCGCTTCGCCCATTCCCGTCCGGAATTCGGCGATTTCGTCCATTACCGCACCGGCGAGGGCGGGGTGTTCGACTATTCGCCCTTCGTCGTGGCCTTCAACGCCTCGGGCCAGCCCGCGCTGTCGCTCCCGCTCCACCGGATGGAGGACGGTCTTCCCATCGGCGTCCACCTCGCCGCCCGCTTCGGCGAGGACGAACGCCTGATCACGCTCGCCGCCCGGCTCGAAGAGGCCGCGCCATGGGCCGATCACCGCCCGCCGGTCCCCGCATGACGGGCGCAGTTTCCATTGCAGCGGGCGATCCCCTAGTCTCGGCGCACGGGGCGGCGACGGGCGGAGAGACGCGATGACGGATGTGACGGGGCTTGCCGAAGCCGTGCGGGGCGGCGACCGCCGCGCACTCGCCCGCGCCATCACGCTGATCGAAAGCCGCCGCGCCGATCACCGCGCAGATGCCGTCCGCCTGATCGAGCAACTCACCCCCGCCGGGCATAACGCGCTTCGCATCGGGCTGTCGGGCACGCCCGGCGTCGGCAAGTCGACCTTTATCGAAGCCTTCGGCATGATGCTGACCGGGCAGGGGCTGCGCGTCGCGGTGCTTGCCGTCGATCCCTCCTCGGCGCGTTCGGGCGGGTCGATCCTGGGCGACAAGACGCGGATGGAACGGCTTGCCCGTGATCCCAACGCCTTCATCCGCCCGTCGCCTTCCGGCGCGGCGCTGGGTGGCGTGGCGCGGCGCACGCGCGAGGCGGCCGCCGTCGTCGCGGCGGCGGGCTTCGACGTGGTGCTGATCGAAACCGTGGGCGTGGGCCAGTCGGAAACCATGGTCGCGGATATGGTCGATCTCTTCGTCCTGCTGATCGCACCCGCGGGGGGCGACGAACTTCAGGGCGTGAAGCGCGGGATCATGGAAATCGCCGACATCATTCTGGTGAACAAGGCCGATGGCGAGCTGCGGGATCAGGCGATCCGCACCTGCGCCGACTATGCCGGTGCGTTGCGGCTCCTGCGCCACCGGCCCGAGGATCCGCCCGGGTATCCGAAGGCGGCCGTGGTCTCGGCCCTCGATGAAACCGGGCTCGAGGCGGCCTGGGCCGATATCACGGCGCTGGCGGAGTGGCGGAAGAGCGAAGGCTATTTTGCCCAGCGCCGCGCAGATCAGAACCGGCACTGGTTCGAGGAAGAGGTGCGCCACGGTCTGATCCGGCGGCTTGAGGAGGATCCGGCGACGCGCGCCGCCCTCGAAACCCTGGGCGCCGAGGTGGTCGACGGCACGCGCGCCCCGGGCGCGGCGGCGGAAGAGCTGCTGCAACGGCTTGAAACAGGCGCTTGACCGGGCGGCTCAGGCCCCGAAAAGCGCCACCGCAAGCGGCACGGGCGACACGGCGAGGATGACGGCCAGCGCGGTCGGCACCGGCGCGAAAAGCCCGCTCATCCCGGCCAGCAGCATGATGCCGCCACCGCCCCCGATGATCGAATTCCCGGGCACGTTCACCGCCAGCGCCAGCGCCAGATAGCGCCGGCGCAGCGCGAGGGTCAGAAGCCCGGGCGGCGCGCGGTCGAGCAGAAGCGCGATCCGCGCCTCCTGACCGAGCGGCGCGGCGCGGGCCACCAGATCCGCCGCCCGGTGCAGTCTGAGAAGGGACAGAAGCCGCCCGAGCGCCGTGATCGGCACGCATCGCCCGACCGTATAGGCCAGAAGCATCGCCACCACCGTCGCGCCGTAGACAAGCGGCCCGATCGCGGCGCCGAAGGCGGTCAGAAGCGCGATGCCGATCTCGGCACCCGGCACGAAAGGCAGCGCCAGAAGCCCGACATAGGCCACGATCGCCAGCATGACCGCGCGGTGCACCTGCTGTTCGTTCGACGGCATGATGTGAAGGTTCATCGCGTCGCGGATCTCGTGCGCGGCCCATGTGCCCAGAAGGACGACCGCGATCAGAACGGCGATGCGAAACGCGATGGCCGCCGCGCCGGGCGGCCCGGATGCGGGCGTCACCCCTCTGCGGCCGGGGTGGCGATGGGCACCGGATCGCCCGTGCCGGTCACGTTGATCTGGCGCGTCCAGTACCAGCGCCGGGTGGTCCAGGTCCCCAGAACCTCCATCCTGTCCCCCCGGACCGTGCCGTACCAGACGACCGTGTGCGGCGCGTCCGGGCAGCGCGTCGTCGCGGTGAAATGAACCACCTTGCCTTCCGTCGCGGTGCGATATTCCGACCAGCCGAAATCACAGTATCTCTGGCACATCTCCGACTGGAACCGCCCGTCCGCGAAGTGCAGCGTGTTCTCCAGCGTCTCGCCGCTTTCGCGCACGGTGCTCAGGGTCAGAAAGCTCTGGCCGTCCAGTGCGTCGCCCGGGGCCCAGCCCATGGCGGGAACGGCAAGGTCGGGCACATCCCTGTTCATCACCGACATCGCCGCGGCACCGGAACCGAGGGCCAGAACGGCGGCGGCCGCAGCTTGCAGAATGGGCGTCATGGCAAATCCGAAATCCGGTTGGTTCTTGCAAATATTGGACGCCCGACTGTGCCGGTCAATCCGCGTCGGCGCAAGACGGGGCTCTGCCCCGCCTCCCTGCGGTCGGCCCCCCGGGATATTTCAGGCCACATGAAGCGGGGCTTGACGCCTTGGGGTGCGGTGACTAAACACCGCGAACGGATTCTCGGGCAGGGCCTTCCGGCGCTGCCCTTATGCATTGGGGCCGGGGAAGTGGCTTACGTTCCCCGCCTTGAACCAGACCGAACGAACCGAGGACGTAAGACGATGGCGCGCCGCTGCGAACTGACCGGAAAAGGGCCGATGACTGGCAACAATGTCAGCCATGCCAACAACAAAACCAAGCGCCGGTTCCTGCCGAACCTGACCGAGACCGCGCTGATGTCGGAAGCGCTGGGGCGCACGTTCCGCCTGAAGGTGTCCTCCGCGGCGCTGCGCACGGTGGATCACCGCGGCGGGCTCGACGGGTACCTCGCGAAAGCGAAGGATGCCGAGCTGTCGCCGAAGGCGCTGAAGATCAAGCGCGACATCGAGAAGGCGGTTGCCTCGGCCTGATCCGGCCCGGCACCGACCACCTGATTCCCCGAAAAAGCCCCGCGTCCTCCGCGGGGCTTTTTTGCCGCGTTGCCCTTCCGCGGCCGGGGGCGGATACCCTTTCCCCATGACACGTTTCCTCTGCCTTCTGGCCACCGCCCTTACCCTCTGGTCCGTCAACCCCGCCTCTGCCGAAGAGGCCGCGATCCGCGTCGAGGACGCCTATGTGCGCGCCGCGCGCCCCAACGCCCCCGTCGGCGCGGCCTTCATGATCCTCGTGAACACCGGCGATGCCCCCGACACCCTGATCGGCGCCGCCTCCGACGCCGCAGAGCGTGTGGAGCTTCACACTCATATCGCCGATGCCGACGGCATCATGCGGATGCGCCCGGTCGAAGGCGGCATCTCCGTGCCCGCCAATGGCAGCCACGCGCTGAAGCGCGGCGGCGATCACGTGATGTTCATGGGGCTCCGCGAGGCGATGGAACCGGGCGGCTCGGTCACCGTCACGCTGATCTTCGAAACCGCGGGCGAGATCGAGGTCGAGATCCCCGTCGATCTGGAGCGGCAGGAGTAACCGCCCCGCCCATGGCCGCGCGCACGCCCGACAGAACCATCGGCCTCTTGCTCGCCGCCGGGGCCTCGCGCCGCTTCGGCGCGGAGGACAAGCTCCTTGCGGATCTCGGGGGCAAACCCCTCGTCCTCCATGCCGCCGACGCGATGCGCGCCGCCGCGTTCGACGCGCGCCTTGCGGTCACCTCGTCGGCCGAGGTCGCGGTTCTCCTGCCCGATTTCGAAATCGCCCCGGTGAATCCGGGCGCGCCCCAGTCGGCCAGCCTTCGTGCCGGGATCCGCTGCGCGATCGCCATGGGCGCGACACGGGTCGTGGTGGCGCTGGGCGACATGCCCCGGGTGCCTCCCGGCCTTCTGGCCGAGATCGCGCACCATCCCGGCCCCGCCTGCGCCGGCGACGGCGCACGCCGCACCCCGCCTGCCGCCTTTCCCGCCGAGCTTTTCGAAAGTCTGCTCGCGGCCACCGGCGACCGCGGCGCAGGCGCGCTCCTCGCGGATCTTCCCGAAAGCGCGGTGATCGCCACCGCGCCCGAAACCCTCATCGATATCGACCGGCCCGAAGACCTGGCGAGGCTTCAGAAAAACGCCTGAAGCCCGGTCTGCGCACGGCCCAGGATCAGCGCATGAATGTCATGCGTCCCCTCGTAGGTATTCACCGTCTCGAGGTTCATCATGTGCCGGATCACGTGGAAATCCTGCTGAATCCCGTTGCCGCCATGCATGTCCCGCGCGACCCGCGCGATATCCAGCGCCTTGCCGCAGTTGTTGCGCTTGATCAGGCTGATCATCTCGGGCGCGGCGCGGCCCTCGTCCATCAACTGGCCCACCCGCAGCGCGGCCTGAAGGCCAAGGGTGATCTCGGTCTGCATATCGGCAAGCTTCTTCTGGAACAGCTGGGTCCCGGCGAGGGGCTTGCCGAACTGCTTCCGGTCCAGCCCATAGGCCCGCGCCCGGTGCCAGCAATCTTCCGCCGCCCCCATCACGCCCCAGGCAATGCCATAGCGCGCGCGGTTGAGGCAGCCGAACGGGCCCTTCAGCCCCTGCACCCCGGGCAGAAGCGCGTCTTCGCCCACTTCGACCCCGTCCATCACGATTTCGCCGGTGGTCGAGGCGCGCAGGCTCTGCTTGCCCTCGATCTTCGGCGCCGAAAGGCCCTTCATGCCCTTTTCCAGAACGAAGCCCCGGATCTTGCCGTCATGGGCCTCCGATTTCGCCCAGACGACGAAGACATCGGCGAAGGGCGCGTTCGAGATCCACATCTTCGATCCGGCCAGGCGATAGCCCCCGTCGATCTTCGCGGCCCGCGTCTTCATCCCCGCCGGGTCCGATCCCGCATCGGGTTCGGTCAGCCCGAAGCACCCGATCAGTTCCCCCGCGGCCAGGCCGGGCAGGTACCTTTCGCGATGCGCCTCGCTGCCATAGGCATGGATCGGGTACATCACGAGCGAGGATTGCACGCTCATCATCGAACGATAGCCGGAATCGACCCGCTCGATCTCCCGCGCCACGAGGCCATAGGTCGTGTACCCCGCGCCAAGCCCGCCGTATTCCTCGGGGATCGTGATCCCCAGAAGCCCTGCTTCGCCCATCTCGGCAAAGATCTCCGGCGCCGGCGTTTCGTTGGCATAGGCCTCGGTCACGCGCGGGGCCAGCCTGTCTTCGGCAAAGGCGCGCGCCGCGTCGCGCAGCATGCGCTCATCCTCGCTCAGCTGGTCCTCGAGGAAGAACGGATCCTCCCACGAAAACGGCCCCAGATCGGGGCCCGTCCCCGGCTTCAGCTCTGTCATGCGGTTCATCGCACGTGCCTCCTGTGAATTCCGCCGGACAATGCCAGAAGCCCGGGGCGGCGGCAATCGCACTGGACGCCGCGGCACGATCGCCCATGATGCCCCGCAGGAAAGGAGCCCCGCCTATGCCACCCCTCTCAGGGATTCGCGTCCTCGATCTGACGAACGTGCTTGCCGGGCCGTTCTGTTGCCACCAGCTTGCCCATATGGGGGCAGAGGTCATCAAGGTGGAGGCGCCGGGGCGCGGCGATCTCGCCCGCCAGCTTGGGGCGGATGCCGATCTCAACGCCCGCGGCATGGGCGTGTCGTTCCTTGCCCAGAACGCGGGCAAGAAATCCGTGACCGTGAACCTGAAACACGCCAAGGGCCACGCGCTCTTCCTGCGCCTCGTCGAAACCGCGGATGTGGTGGTGGAGAATTTCCGCCCCGGCGTGATGAAGCGCCTGCGCCTCGACTATCCCGCCCTGAGGATTGCGCGCCCCGATCTGATCTATTGCGCCATTTCGGGCTTCGGGCAGGAAGGGCCCTGGGTCGACCGCCCGGCCTATGACCAGATCATTCAGGGCGTCTCGGGCGTCATGTCGATCACCGGCGATGCCGACAGCGCGCCCCTCCGTGTGGGGTATCCGCTGGCCGATACCGTGGGCGGGATGACGGCGGCCTTTGCCATCGCCGCGGCGCTCAACGCGCCCGACCGTGGCAGTTTCATCGATGTTTCGATGCTCGATTCGGTGCTGGCGACCATGGGCTGGGTCGTCTCCAACCACCTGATCGCGGGTGTCGATCCCGCGCCCAACGGCAACGAAAACGTCACCTCCGCCCCTTCCGGCACCTTCAGGGCTGGGGGCGGGCCGCTCAACATCGCCGCCAACAAGGACGAACAATGGCAGGCGCTCGCCCGCCATCTTGGCCGCGAGGATCTGCTCACGCATCCCGATTACGCCACGCGGGAGGATCGGAAGCGGAACCGCCTTGCGCTTCGCGCCGAACTCGAAACCGTGCTCGTCACCCGCCCCGCCGGCGTGTGGGCGGAGGAACTGAACCGGTTCGGCGTGCCCGCAGGCGCGGTCCTGACGGTGCCCGAAGTGCTCGCCTCCCCCCAGATCGCCGAACGCGGCCTCCTCGCCCGGTTCGAGGATGCCCCGGGCGTCGGCCGCGGGATCGAGGTGGTCTCCACCGGCCTCCACCTCGATGGTGCACCGCTGCGCGTGGATGCCCCGCCGCCTGAACTCGGCGAACACGCGGTGGAAATCTGGGGCGCGCTGGGCCTCACGGAAGACGATCTCGCGGCCCTCCGCGATGCCGGCGCGATCTGACCGGCCCGCTTCGATCCGGCCCCGGATACGCCCGGCCTATCCCCGCGCCGGCCCTTGGGTGCCCCCGCGCCACGACAGGTTCGGCGCCAGCTCGCGCGTCAGCTTCCTCAGCATCGCGCGGGGAAAATCCTCGTACCCATCCGCGATCTCGACGAACGCCCCCTCGCCCCGCGCAAGCCGCGTGCGGTAGTAATGCAGGGGGTCGGGCTCCGCCCCGCGGATCACCAGCCCGTTGATCGTCACGCCCAATGCGGCGATCCGGTCCGCCACCGGCCCCGCATCTATCCCGTTGTTTCCCAGCCCGTCGCCCGCGATGTCGATCACCCGGCGGCGGCAGGGGATCGGGTTCGTCCGGCCCAGGAACTCGGCATGCAGAAGCGCGTTCCCCGGCGCCGTCACCCCCCGCTCGAATTCCTTCGCCATGCCCGACAGCGCGCCTGCGAAGCCCGCGAGGCTCGCCGCATCGGTCAGGTGCCGCCAGGGGATCGTCTGTTCCTGGCTCTGGGCATCGCTCCACTGGGTGACGGTGACCATCACGCCCCCGGGGGTCGCGGCAATCAGCGCCGTGATCTCGGGCGACAGAAACGCCGCCGCCGTCCCGTCCCGCATCAGCCGGAACTCCGCGGCATCGACCGAGCGCGACACGTCGAAGGCCAGCACAAGCTCCACCCCGCACTCGGCCCGCGCCGCGCTGCCGCCCGCCAGGATCAGGGCGGCAACCCCAAGCGCTCTCAGCGCCCGGAACACACCCCGCCCCTTCATTTTGGCGAAAATACTCCGGGGGGGCCGCCCGGCACGGGCGGCGGGGGCAGCGCCCCCCATCGCCCTAGCCTCCGAACCGGAAGCGCGTCACCTGCCGGAAGGTCTCGCCCGGCCGAAGCACGATCGGGGGAAAGCCCGGGTTGTGCGGCGCATCGGGCCAAAGCTGAGGTTCGATCGCAATCCCTTGCGGCCGGCCCGCGAACACCTGGCAGCCGGGCGCATCCGAATGCACCTCCATCCACCGCCCCGACGGCGCGTCGAGCCGGGCGCGCAACCCGAACCCGCCCTCGAAGCAGAAGTTGTGGTCGAGCGTCCTGTCGGGCCCCCGCGCCGCACGGTGGTCATAGACGGTGCCTTCAACCGGCGCGATCTCGCCCGTGGGCAACGTATCGCCGTCGACCGGCAGGTAGCGTTCCGCCGGAACCATCAGCAGGTGGCCCGCGTAATCCGCCACCCCGTCGAGGTTCCAGACCCCGTGATGGGCCGGGTTGAAGAACGTCACCTGATCGGTGGCCCCTTCGATCTCAAGAAGAATATCCGGCCCCTCGACCCGGTAAATGGCCGTAATCACGCTGTTTCCCGGAAACCCGCCCTCGCCATCGGGCATCTCCGCCCGAAGCGTCACGGCCTCCGTCGTGGCCTCCACGATGTCCCAGATCTTCGCATGTGTCCCCGCGCCGCCCGAATGCAGGGAATGCCGCCCCGCCTGGTTCGCCTCGAAGCCGAGGGTTTGGCCCTCAAGCTCCGCCGCCGCCCCCGTGATCCGGTTCACCACCGGCGCCACGATCGGCCCGGCGTATTTCAGCGCGCCTTCATAATCGGCCAGGTCCCGGCTTCCCACCGTCATGTTCGGCCCATCATCGAGCCGCACCGAGACAAGCCGCGCCCCGTGGTCCAGCACCTCCGCCACCAGCCGGTCCGACCGCAGCGTCACCCGCCGCACCACGCGGCCGTCGGAAAGGTGCCCGGCCTCCTCTATCTCTCCCACCATGCCACTCCTGCTGCCGGAATATGGGTTTCGCGGTAGATTACCGATCTGCCGCCAAAGTTGAACGCAAAGCGATGCGCGGCGGTATCGCGGATCCGAAGGCCTTCGGGAAGGGCCTCCGTCTCCAGCCCCGTGGCCTCCGCCGCCTCCGCCACGATCCGATCCCAGAGCGTGCCGTCGGGCCAGCCGCCGAGATATCGCAGCGCGCCGTCGCCGATCAGAACGGGCCGGTCGTCCTCGGTGGCAAGCGCGACGGGCGCTTCGGTCTCCAGATGCTCGAGCCAGTGCCTGACGTTGCCGCCCCCCGCCACCGGCACCGCCACCTCGGGCGGCAGGCTTTCGACCGCGGCCACGGTGGCAGGCAGCCCGGGCAGGTCAGGGGGCAGGGGAAGGGGGATCGTCATGTCGGGCGTCTTCGCATTGGCCCGCGGCCCCAGGATCGCCAGCCCGCCGACGGTGGCAAGCGCGCCCCGCAAGGGCTCTTCCAACGCCATCAGCCCGGGCGCGAGCACCAGGGCGTAGGCCGACAGATCACCGGTATCGGGGGGCAGGATATCGACCGAAAGCCCCGCGCGCCGAAGCGCGCGATAGGCCGAGAACACAATCCGGAAATAGCTGAAATCCTGCCCCTGCGGCTGTGTCTCCCAGGCCCAGGCGGACACGTAATCGAAAACGATCGCCACCGGCGCGGCGCCTGCGCCCGCCTCCGGCAGGGCCGCGATCTCGCGCGCCACCTGGCGCGCTTCCTCAAGCCCCGGCGCCTCGGCGCTGTCGGGCCGCAAAAGGCCCGCGTGATGCTGCTCCTGCCCGAAGGGCGCCTGCCGCCAGCGGAAATAGCACACCGCTTCGGCCCCGTGCGCGAAGGCCTCCCACGACCAGAGCCGCACCATGCCGGGAAGGGGGGCCGGGTTCCACGGCGCCCAGTTCACCGGCCCCGGCTGCTGTTCCATCACCCACCAGCGCCCGCGCCCCACGGCGCGGTAAAGATCGTGGTGGAAAGCCTGAAAATCCGGATCGCCCTGCCGCATGAAGGCCGCGCGATGGGCATCGCTCGCGTCCAGCCGGTCGAACAGGAACCCCATGGGATAGCTGTCCCAGCTTGCGATATCGAGGTCGGCGCCCACGTCGAAGTGATCGAAATCGAGGACCCGGCCCATGTAATTGTGCAGGATCGGAGCGTCCGATCCCTTGCGGATGATCTCCACCTGCGCGCGATTGAACCGTGCCACCTGGGCCGAGGCGAAGCGGCGGAACGCCATGACGTGGCTGGGGTTCGGTTCCGTGACGGTGAGGTTCGGCAGGTCGATCTCGTCGAAGCTTCGGTATTCCATCGACCAGAACACGTTGCCCCAGGCCCGGTTCAGCGCCTCTGGCGACTGGTAGCGCTGGGAAAGCCAGTCGCGGAAGGCCGATCGCGCGGCGTCGGAATAGCTCAAGGTCGTGTCGTGGCAGCCGTATTCGTTATCCGTCTGCCAGGCGTGGATATGGCGGTTGCGGCCGTAACGGTCGACAAGCGCGGCCGTGATCCGGCGGCAGTCTTCCAGATATCCCGCATGGGAAAAGCAGTAATGCCGGCGCGAACCGAAGCCGCGCGGGCGGCCCTCCGCATCGACGGCCAGCATCGTCGGGTCGCGGTCGACAAGCCATTTGGGCGGCGTCGCGGTGGGCGTGCCGAGCACGACTTTCAGCCCCGCCGCGCCCAGCGTGTCGATCGCCCGGTCAAGCCAGCCCCAGTCATAGCGGCCGGGTTCGGGCTCGATCCGGCTCCAGGCGAATTCGCCGATCCTGACCCAGGTCAGCCCCGCCTCGGCCATCCGCGCGGCATCTTCCGCCCAGATCTCCTCCGGCCAGTGTTCGGGGTAATAGCAGGTGCCGATCGTGCGCATCAAAGGATCACCCGGGGTTCGGGCAGGCCCTGGCCTGCGCCTTTTATCACGAAGGTCATGCCGTTTTCCGGGTTGGCCTCGCGCGCTTCGCGGCTAAGGCCCTGGTGGGCGGTGGTGCAGTAAAGATCGGTCAGATCCGGGCCTCCGAAAGCGGGGCAGGAACTGTTTTCGCCGCCCACCGCGTAGGCTTTCAGAAACCGGCCCTCGGGATCGTAGGCCGCGACCCGCCCGCTGCCCCATTGGGCGTTCCAGAACGTGCCGTCCGAAGCCACAACCGCGCCGTCGGGTAGAAGGCCTTCCGCCTTGAAATCAAGGAAGATTTCCGCGTCCCCCACGGGCCAGCCGGTGCCGTCGTCAAGCCGCTGACGCCAGACCGTCTTGAGCGATGTGTCCGCGAAATAGGCACAGCCCCGGTTACGGTCGAACGAGATCGCGTTGGGGATGAAAAGCCCCGTGAAAAGCGGCCGCACCTCGCCCCGGTAATAGCGATAGATCGCGCCGATCCCCTCGTCGCCCGTCTTCGCCATGGTGCCGATCCAGAACCCGCCCCAGGGATCGGCCCGGCCGTCGTTGGAACGCGTGGCGGGTATGTCGGCCTCCAGCGGGGCGATGGTGTCGGAGGCGCCGGTGGCGAGATTGAAGGTGAAAAGCTTCGTTTCGCTGGCGATCAGAAGCGTGTCGCGGTCGATCCATCCGGCGGCGGAGACATGTTCGCCGAATTGCCAAAGCTCGGGGCCGTCACCGGTGCGGCTGTGAAGGCGCATCCCTCTGATATCGAACCAGAAAAGCTGTTCCCGCCCCGGATGCCAAAGCGGCCCTTCGCCCAGTTTGCAGGCGGTGTCGTCGAAAATCTCGGCCATCACGCTGTGGCCTCGTCCCAGGCGGCGACGGTGGTTCTGGCGCGCTCGGCGATTTCTTCCACCGTTGTTCCGGGGGTGTAAAGCGAGGTGCCGAGGCCGAAGCCGTTCGCGCCTGCCTTCAGCCAGTCGCCGAAATTCGCAGGCCCCACGCCACCCACCATGTAGACGGGGCAATCGGCTGGCAGGACAGCGCGGATCGCCTTAAGCCCTTCAGTTCCCATGAGAAATGCCGGAAAGATCTTCAACCCCGAGGCCCCGGCGGCCAGCGCGGCGAAGCATTCGCTGGGTGTCAGCGCGCCGGGCCAGCTTTTCATGCCGAGGGCCACCGTGGCGGCGATCACGGCGGGATCGGTGTTGGGCGAGACGATCAGGCGGCCGCCCGCGTCATGGACGGATTTGGCCTCGTCCGGCGTCAGAACCGTGCCCGCGCCGATCAGCGCGTCGTTCCCGTGGGCGCGGGCCATCGCCGCGATGCTTTTCAGCGGTTCGGGAGAGTTCAGCGGCACCTCGATCCGGGTGATCCCGGCTTCGATGAGGGCGGCCGCGGCGGGCACGGCCTCTTCCGGGGTGATCCCGCGCAAGATGGCGATGAGCGGTCGGGTCATACGGAATCTCCCAGTTTTACCAATGCGTTGGCGAGGCCGAGGCGGGTCATCGCATCACCGTCGCGGCGGGCGCAGTCGACGCCCTGCCCGCCCAGCGCCTGTGCGTATGGGGCCGAAGACGCCTCGGATCCCACGATCAGGATCCGCTGGCCCAGCCAGTAGGGCCGCGCGGCGGCCAGTTCCGCCCCGATCAGCAGGCCCGACAGGCGGGCGCGCGCGGCGGGCTTGTTTTCGCCTTCGAGAAGGGCGGTGGCGCGGATCGAGAAGAAGCGGCTTGCAAGCGCCTCGGGCCGGCTCATGGCGTCTGCGACGGCGGCCTCGAAGGCGTCCGGGTCCCAGCCCTCGCCGATGGAGTGGCGCAGAACCGAGGAATGGGCGAGAAGCGCGAAGAGTTCGCCGGTCATAAACGTCCGGAAAGACACGATTTCTCCGGCCGAGATCTGTGCCCACTTGGTATGCGTGCCCGGCAGGCAGACCACCCCGTCGAAGCCCGGATCGGCCGTCAGAACCCCCGCGATCTGGGTTTCCTCGCCCCGCATCACATCCGCCGGGCTGTCCTGTTTCACGCCGCCCAGAACGCTGACGCGAAGGCGCGGATCGCGGGCCGGGGCGCGCACGCGGCGCACCTCGCGCGGGTCGCAGGGCACCGGGGTGTAGGGCGCTTCGACCCAGCCCTGCCGCGCGCCGACCATGCCGCAGGCGACAACATCGACCGGGCCGGAAAGCCAGCCCTCGACGAGATCCAGGAGCGCAGGCTCGAAGCCGGATTTTTCAAGCGATCCCATACCCTTATCGGATCGCGCCTCGGCCAGAACTTCGCCCGAGCCTGATATCGCCCAGGCCCGGAGCGCCGATGTGCCCCAGTCCACCGCGATCCGTTCGGGCGCGATCGCCATCAGCCCGTCACCACCACGCCGCCATCGACGACAAGCGCCTGGCCGGTCATCGCGCGGCTGGCCGACGAGGCCAGAAACAGGCACGGCGCGACGATGTCGTCGGGTTTGAGATGTTCCTTGAGACACATGCGTGACATGTGCGCGGCCAGATCATCTTCGGTCGCCCACATTTCCAATTGCTTGTCGGTGAGAACCCAGCCCGGCATCAGTGCGTTCACCCGCACGCCGTCGGGCCCCCATTCGCGCGCCAGAGAGCGCGTCATCCCGTTGATCCCGGAATTCGCGGTGGTGTAGGAAACGTAGCCGGCGTTGCCCATCATGTAACTGATTGAACTGAAATTGATAATCGAGCCGCCGCCGGCCGCGATCATGCCCGGGGCGACGGCCTGGCAGGCGAAGAAATAGGCCTTCAGGTTGATGTCCTGCGCCCAGTCCCAGAATTCTTCGTCTATTTCCAAGGCCTTATGGCGCTTGTCATTGGCCGCGTTGTTGACGAGGGCGGTGATGGGCCCGTGCGCCTCCGCCGCCTCGCCGATGCAGGCCTTGAGCCGCGGGATGTCGGTGATATCGCATTGTAAAAACAAGGGCTTGTTGCCGTGCTTGTCGCCCATCTCCTCGGCGAAGCCCGACGCGTCGGAGCGTTGGACGAAGGCCACGCGCGCGCCCTGGGCCAGGAAGCCTTCGGTCAGCGACGCCCCGATGCCGGAACCGCCGCCGGTGATGAAAACCGATGCCCCGTCGAGATCCGTAAAGCGATAGTCCGTCATGTTAACCTTCTCTAGCTGTCTGAATCCGGCTGTACACTCGGCGTACACACCCCGTACACCGGGCGTACACAGATTTGTCTATCGTCGCCCGTTAACCACCCAAATCGACCCCGGAAAGGCCCACGGAAGGGATATCCCGTGGCTCATAAGATAGCGACTCGACACTATCTCGGCCCCCGCCTTCAGTGCCGGCTGCCCCCGTGACAGCCCCGTCACGTCGTCACGGTTGAGAAGCGTGATCTCGTAGGACGCCTCCGGATCGAGCCCGGTGAGCCGCAGGGGCCGGGGCGCGATCTGGGCCGAACTGGCCGCGCGGCCCGCGAAAACCACGAACTGCCCGCCATCGCGCGAGATGTGCTGTTCGGCGATGATCGCGGGGTCCGGGCTGTCGAGGCGATGAATGTCGGCCGTCATCAGCCAGCCGCGATTGTCCGTCCACCAGGCCGTGACGCGGGCCAGAACGTCGGCCTCGTGATCGGTGAGTTCGCGGGGGTCCATCTCGAACCCCATGTGCCGCATCGCCGCCACCCAGGCGCGGAACGAGATGTCGAGGATGCGGCCCGAGGTGTGGCAGGTGCGGGGCCCCACATGCGATCCGGTAACGGCGGCGGGCAGGAACATCGCCGCATCGGCCTGCATCCTCAGCCGTTCGAGCGCGTCGTTCGAATCCGACAGCCACAGGCGCTGGGTGCGGCCGAGGATGCCGAAATCGATGCGGCCGCCTCCGCTTGCGCAGCTTTCGATCTCGACCGTCGGAAACGCGGCGCGGAGCCTGTCGAGAAGCGCATGGGTGCCGCGGGTCTGGGCCGCGTCGGGGTAGGGCAGAACGCGGTTGTGATCCCACTTGATGTAGTCGATCGCGTAGCGGCCGAGGAGGGCGGAGATCTGGCCGAAAAGCTCTTCCCGCACATCGTCGCGGCTCATGTCGAGCACGTATTGCTGGCGGCCCGGGATCTGATCCGCGGCCCCGAGGCGCCAGTCGGGATGGGCGCGGAAGGCCGCGCTGTCGGTGTTGATCATCTCGGGCTCGAACCAGAGGCCGAAGGTCATGCCAAGCCCGTGGATGTGATCGATCAGGGGGGTGAGGCCGTCGGGGTATTTGCGGGGGTCGATCGTCCAGTCGCCGAGCGACGTGGTGTAGTCGTCGCGTGTGCCGAACCAGCCGTCGTCCAGCACGAAGCGTTCCGCGCCAAGCCGGGCCGCGCGGGTGGCGATATCCTTCAGTTCCTCGAGGTCGTGATCGAAATAGACCGCTTCCCAGCAGTTGTAATGCACCGGGCGCGGGGCGTCCGGCCTGGCCCATGTCACGATCCGGTCGCGCAGGTGGCGCTGGAAGCTCACGGCGCAGCCGTTCAGGCCCTTGGCGGAATAGACGGCGTAAAGCGGCGCGGTTTCGAACCGCGTGGCGGGGGTGCGTTCGGTGCCGGGGGCGTGGCCCCACTGGATCTGGCGGCGGCCATCGGGCAGTTCCTCGGCGATCATGCGGTGCCCGCCGGACCAGCCGTAGTGAAAGCCCCAGGCCTCGCCCCCGGTATGGGTCGCGCCGCGGCCCGGGACGATCAGGCCCGGAAAATGCTCGTGCCCGGTGCGGCCCGTGCGGTTTTCGCGCAGGCGGATGCCGGGGGACCAGGGGGTGCGGATCGGCTGGAACTCTCCGCACCAGCGGCCGGCGAGGTCGATCATCTCGTCGGAAAGCTGGGGGGCGGGGAGGACGGGGGCGGCGAGCCAGTGGAGACGAACGGGCGCATCGGCGGCAAGCGCCGTCGTGGCGGTAAGGATGTGGGTGCCGCGGTCGATCGCGAAGCGCGCGGTCAGGGTGAGGCCCAGCGCGGTGTCGCGGCTGACCAGCGCAAGCGTTCCGTCGCCGGTTTCCGCCGCCTCGAAGCGGAAGGCGGGAAGAAGCGGCGCACCGTCTTCGGCGTGAAGCACGAGGCCCGGCTGGCCGGGAAAGCTTTGCGCGGCTTCGGGGCAGATCGAGAGCGGCGGGGTCCGGTCGAGCATGCCGCCGGTCATGTCGATCTCGCCGGCGCGGGCGATCACGGCGAGGTCTTCGCTGTCCGGAAGCGGCGGGCCCCAGTAGATAACCTCGGGCAGCCCGCCCGCGCGCATGGCGAGGGCGAGCGTCTGGCGCCCGTCATCCAGACGCCAGCACTCCATTACTTCACGGCGCCGAGGGTGAGGCCCGCGATGAAATGCTTCTGCATCAGGAAGAACATCGCGACCGGCGGCAGGGCGGCGACGATCGAGCCCGCGCTCATCAGGTGATAGGCGGCGCGGTATTGCGCGTTGAACGAGGTGATGCCGGCCGTCACCGGCTGGCTTTCGACGCCCTGGGTCAGCACCACGGCCCAGAAGTAATCGTTCCAGATGAAAGTGAAGATCAGCACCGACAGCGCGGCGATGGCGGGTTTCATCAGGGGCAGGACGACGAACCAGAAGATCCGCCATTCGGAAATGCCCTCGACCCGCGCGGCCTCGATCAGGGGGAAGGGAAGGGCGCGGATGAAGTTGCGCATGAAAAGGGTGCAGAAGCCGGTCTGGAAGGCGATGTGGAACAGGACGAGCCCGGTTTTCGTGTTGTAGAGGCCGAGATCGAGGGTGAGGTCGCGCACCGGGACCATTAGGATCTGGAACGGCACGAAATTGCCCGCGACGAACATGAAGAAGATCCAGAGGTTCGCGCGGAACTTGTAGATGCCGAGGGCGAAGCCGGTCATGCAGCTGAGCGCCACCGCGCCGATCACCGTGGGCACGGTGATGAAGACCGAGTTCAGAAGGTAGCGCGGCATATCGCTTTCGAGGAAGACCTTGCCGTAATTGGTGACGCCTTCGAAGGTGGAGGGCAGGCCCCAGTAATTGCCGGTGGTGAAATCGGCGTCGGGTTTCACCGAGAACACCGCGACCGCGAGAAGCGGCGCGAGCCAGAGGATCAGCGCGACGGGCAGAAGCGACTGGTAGGTGATCTGCCAGCTGCGCGATGTCTTTTCGATCGGGGTGGGAAACATCTTTTACGTCTTTCTGGCTGCGGAGGGGGCGACATGAGTATTTCCGCCAAAATGAAGATCAGGCGCGGCGCCCCCCTTCATTTTGGCGGAAATACTCAAACGGCCGGACGGTGCCATCAGCGGGCCCCCTTCTCTTCGCGGTACATCGACCACAGGAAATAGGCGATGAAGCAGAGCATGATGAGGAACAGGACGACCGCGATGGCCGCGCCATAGCCCATGCGGAAGCCGTATTCCGAGAGCGCCACCTCGAACATGTAGAAGGCGAGCACGCGGGACGAGCCGAAGGGCCCCCCTTGCGTCATGATCGAGATCAGATCGAACGAGCGGAGCGCGCCGATGATCGTCACCACGAAGGCGATGAAGGTGGCGGGCTTCAGCTGCGGGACGATGATGTACCAGAGCATCTTCCAGCCCTTGGCGCCGTCAAGCCGGCCCGCCTCGATCTGTTCGGGATCGACGGCGTTGAGCCCGGTGAGATAGAGGATCATGCAATAGGCCGTCTGCGGCCAGAGCCCGGCGGCGATGATCCCGTAGGTGACGAAGCGCTCGTCGCCGAGCACGTTGATCGGCCCCAGCCCGACCCAGCCGAGGAAGGTGTTCAGAAGCCCGAAGGTCGGGTCGTAGAACCAGGTGAAGACGAGGCCGACGACGACCTGGCTGATCACGAAGGGGAAGAAGAAGAGCGACTTGTAAAGCCGGATGCCCACAACGGTCTGGTTGAGGAAGAGCGCGATGAGAAGCCCCGCGGGGATCGCCAGCAGGTAGAGCACGAGCCAGATGATGTTGTTCTTTAGCGAGGTGTAGAAGGCGTCGCGATCGACGAATTCCCAGTAGAGATCCTCGTAATTCTGCAAGCCCACATATTCGGCGGGGCTGAGCCCGTCCCAGTCGTAAAGCGAGATGTTGAAGGACTGGAAGACCGGGAAGATCACATAGAAGAGGAAGAACAGAACGCCGGGGGCGAGAAACAGCCAGGGCGTGATCGCGATCTGGTTGCGGTGGAACCAGGAGCGGTTGTCGAGCGCGGCGGCCTCGGAGACGGTGGCGACGGTCATCTGCTGTCCTCCCAGCGAACCCTTCCCGAAAGTCGTGCCGACGTCCGGTTCCGGACGTCCGGCATGTGCGCGCGCGCCCCGGTCCAGGGGCGCGCGCGGCTGGCTTGGCTTACTTGTAGATCCGCTGGCGCGCGCGCTCGAGGCGGGCGAGGATCCGGTCGAGGTTGTCGGGCTTGACCATGAATTCCTGGAAGCCTTCCATCGACGCCTTCGCCATTTCCGCCGGTGCGTCGCGATCCCAGAACTGGGCCACGCCGCCGGGCGAGTTGGACGAGAGCATCGCGAAGCCTTCGTTCAGGAACTTGTCGTCATCGACCGAGGACTGCGCGTTGACGGGCAGCTGCCCGAGGTTCGCGCCGTTGTTGATCTCGGTCTGCACGTCGGCCGACACGACGAAGCGCAGGAACTCGCGCGCCGCCTCCTTGTTCGCGGCATTGGCCGGGATGTGGAAGGTATCGGTCGGCGCGTCTTCGGCCAGTTCGACATCGGGGTTGATCGCCGGGAACTGGTAGAAGTCGATCTGATCGTCGGTAAGCCCCGCGTCGCGGAGCGGCGCCACCACGAAGTTGCCCATCAGGTAATGGGCCGCGTCGCCATTGACCATGAAGGGCAGGGCTTCCTGCCAGGAATAGGTCTGGTGGTTGTCGATGAAGGCGCCCATGTCGATCAGTTCGCGCCAGTTGGCGAAGGTCTGCTTCACCCGGTCGTCTTCCCAGCTGATTTCGCCATTGGCGAGCGCCATGTGGAAATCGAACCCGTTGGTGCGCATGTTCAGGTAGTCGAACCAGCCGCCCGCCGTCCAAAGGAACTTGGTTCCGATGGCATAGCACTTGCGGCCCGAATCGAGGATCTTCTGGCAGTTCGCCTTGAACGCGTCCCAGGTCGACGGCTCGGACAGGCCCAGCTCGTCATAGATGTCCTTCCGGTAATAGACGCCCCACTGGTAGTAGGTATAGGGCACGCCCCACTGCTTTCCGTCGATCGTCATCGCCCCCTTGGTCGAGGCGAGGTTTTCGGCGATGGCGGGTTCGGCCCAGAGATCGGAGACGTCTTCGAACAGGCCCGCATCCACGTAGGGCTTCATCCGGTTCGCGGCGTACCAGGTCGCCACGTCGGGCGGGTTCGCCGTCAGGAAGTTGCGGATCTGGGTCTTGTATTCCTCCCGGTCGATGACGGTGGTCTCGATCTTGAGATCGGGGTGCATCGCCTGGAAATCGGAGATCATCTTTTCCATCGTCGCGCGCGGGGCGGGGTTCGACGTGTCGAGGAAGATCTTGAGGTCGCCGGTCAGTTCGGCCTGTGCCGGCCCGGCCATGACCGCAGCCGCGGTCAGCGCCGCAAGCGACGCCGTGAAGATGGAACGCATGGTGTCCTCCCTGTGTGTTCCAATCGTGCGAGCTTCAAGGTTTCATTATTTGAAACTCGGTTTTGGATATTGAAATCATAACCCGACTGTGCCTAGACTTGTCAACAGCCGCGAGAGGAAAAGCGTATCACGATTTCCGCGGCGGGGAGGGCAGATGGCGAAAGCGGCGCCGGATGGCGGCACTGTCGGCAAGGCACTGGAGGTGCTGGATCGGGTCGCGGCCTATGGGCGGCCGGTGCGCTTTGGCGAACTCCTTGAAAACAGTCCCTTTCCCAAGGCTTCGCTCTACCGCTTCCTGCAGACGCTGACGGGGCAGGGGATGCTGGCCTACGATCCGGACCGGCAGACCTATGCCCCGGGCATCCGGCTTGTCCGGCTGGCCCATGCCGCCTGGCAGCAATCCTCTCTCGCCCCCGTGGCGCGGCCGCATCTGGACGCGCTTTCGGCGCGAATCGGGGAAACCGTACACCTTGCGCAGCTGGATAACGGCCACGTGCTTTACGTCGACAAACGCAATGCGCGCGACCCGATCGAGATGTTCAGCCAGGCCGGCAAGGTGGGCCCGGCCTATTGTACGGGCGTGGGCAAGGCGATGCTGGCCCACCTTGACGAAGAGGCGCTGGATCTGGCGCTGTCGATGCAGTCGTTCCACCGCTTCACCGAGCATACGCTGACGACGCGGCGGGCGCTGAAGGACGAGTTGAAGGCCATTCGCGAGCGCGGCCATGCCTATGACCGGGAAGAGCACGAGCCGGGGATCATCTGCATCGCCAAGCCCATTCTCAGCCGGTCGGGCCGGGTGCTGGGGGCCCTGTCGGTCACCACCTCGACCGAGCGCACCGATCTTCAGGGGCTCGACCGGCTGGCGCCGGATCTGACGCAGACCGCCGAAGCCATCGCCCGGGAGGCCGAAAGCTGGCAGTTCCCGGATCAGAAACTTTCACCACAGTCAAAGGGGGCGGCGTAGCCATGTCCGGCGTAACACTGGAAAATGTGATCAAGCGCTACGGCGAGACGCAGGTGATCCACGGGGTCGACCTGACGATCGAGGATGGCGAGTTCTGTGTGTTCGTCGGCCCCTCGGGCTGCGGGAAATCCACGCTTCTGAGGATGGTGGCGGGGCTTGAGGAAACCAGCGCGGGCACGATCCGGATCGGCAGCCGCGACGTGACGCGGATGGATCCGGCGGAACGCGGCGTGGCGATGGTGTTTCAGACCTACGCGCTTTACCCGCACATGACGGTCGAGGAAAACATGGGCTTCGGGCTGAAAATGACCGGGCATCCGAAGGATGAGATCAGGACGAAGGTGACGGAGGCGAGCCGGATCCTGAAGCTGGACGATTACCTGAAGCGGAAGCCCGCGGCCCTGTCGGGCGGGCAGCGGCAGCGGGTGGCGATCGGGCGGGCGATCGTGCGGGGGCCGGAGGTGTTTCTGTTCGACGAACCCCTGTCGAACCTCGACGCGGAACTGCGCGTCGAGATGCGGGTGGAGATCGCGCGGCTTCACAAGGAAATCGGCGCGACGATGATTTACGTGACCCACGACCAGGTGGAGGCGATGACCTTGGCCGACAAGATCGTGGTGCTGAGGGGCGGGAATATCGAGCAGGTGGGGGCGCCGCTCGATCTCTACCGCGACCCCGACAACCGGTTCGTGGCGGGGTTCATCGGCTCGCCGTCGATGAATTTCCTCGACGCGGTGGTGACGGGCGGCGCGGTTGAGGTGCCGGCGCTGGGCCGGCACGTCGAGGTGGCGGCCAGCCTGCCCGCCGAAGGCACGGCGCTGACGATCGGGCTGAGGCCCGAGCACCTTGAGCTTCGGCCGGGCGACACGATGAGCGTGGAACTGACCGAGGCGCTGGGCGGTGTCTCCTACGCCTATCTGAACGCGGGCACGGGCGAGCGGCTGATCGTGGAGGAGCGGGGCGACGAACGATCCTCTGCCGGGGATCGCGTGGGGCTGAGTTTCGAGGCGTCGCGGGCCTATCTCTTCGAGCGGGAGAGCGGGCTGCGCATCCGCTGAGCCGATCCCCCGGACGGAAAGACGCCCCGAAGACCCGCCGGTCTTCGGGGCGTTTTCATGTCTCAGGCGTTGTTCTCGTCGGCGATGGCATCGGCGAGCGCGGCCTCGAAGATCGAAAGCCCTTCGTCGATGATCGCGTCGGAGGCCGTGAGCGGCACCATGATGCGCACCGCGTTGCCGTGCATCCCGCAGGAGAGCAGGATCAGCCCGCGCTTCAGGGCGTGGGAGATCACCGCCTTGGTGAAGGCGGCATCCGGCGTGGTGGTTTCGAAATCGGTGACGAACTCGACGGCGAGCATCGCGCCGAGGCCCCGGATATCCCACATCCGGTAGGGGGCGACGCGGGCGCCCATGTCGGAGAGCCGCGCGCGGAAGACCTCGCCAAGGGCCGTCGAGCGGGCGAGGAGGTTTTCACTCTCCAGCGCCTCGATCGCCGCAAGGGCCGCCGCGCAGGCGACGGGGTTGCCGCCATAGGTGCCGCCCAGGCCGCCCGGATCGAGCGCGTCCATCACATCGGCCCGGCCGATCACGCCGGCCAGCGGATAGCCGCCCGCCATGGATTTCGCGACCGTGATGAGATCGGGCACGACGCCGGAATGTTCGATCGCGAACCAGGTGCCGGTGCGGCCGAAGCCCGCCTGCACCTCGTCCGAGATCAGGAGGATGCCGTGCTTGTCGCAGACCGCGCGAAGGGCCTGGAAAAGCTCTGCCGGAACCGGGTGATAGCCGCCTTCGCCGAGCACCGGCTCGAGGATGATCGCGGCGACGCGATCGGGCTGGGCGTCGGTCAGAAACAGCATCTCGAGCGCGCGGAGGCTGTCGTCGACGGTGATCTGATCGCGGGTCGACGGGAAGGGCACGCGGAAGATATCGGCCGGGAAGGGCCCCACGTCCTTCTTGTAGGGCGAAACCTTGCCGGTCAGCCCCAGCGTCAGAAGCGTGCGGCCGTGATAGCCCGCGGTGAACGCGATGACGCCCGGCCGCCCGGTATGGGCGCGCGCGATCTTCACCGCGTTTTCCACCGCCTCGGCGCCCGTCGTCACCAGAAGCGATTTCTTCGGGAAATCGCCCGGGGCGAGCGCGTTCAGCTTTTCGGCCAGCGCCACGTAGGGTTCGTAAGGCACGACCTGGAACGAGGTGTGGGTATAGAGATCTTCCTGCGCCTTCGCGGCCTCGATCACCTTCGGGTGCCGGTGGCCGGTGTTCAGAACCGCGATGCCGCCGGCGAAATCGATGAAGCGGTTGCCTTCGACATCCCAGAGTTCGCTGTTCTCGGCCCGGGCCGCATAGACCGGCGCGGCGGAGGCCACGCCGCGCGCGACGGCGGCGTCGCGGCGCTTGATGAGCGACGCGTTGGTGAGCGCGGGCGCCGGGGCCGGCGCCGTCGCTTTCTTTTTCGGGGCTTTGGGTTTCTTGGCGGTGGTGGTGGCCATGGCGCTCTCCGTTTGGTGAAGCCTGTCGCAAATGATTAGAATTTCGTGGCAGCGTTTAAGATACTTGTCAATATCGACGCCTGCGGCGCCGATCCGCGCGCGCCGGGCTGACGCCCGCCGCGCTTTTGAGCATTTGAGCCAAAATGAAGGGGGCAGTTTTTTTCTGGCGTTTTCCGGAAGCGGGGTTATTCTCATCACGAGTGTTTGATATTCTTAACGGAAGCGGGCATGGAAATCGGAACACGGCTTCGGAGCGTGCGCGAGGCGCGGGGCCTGTCGCAGCGGGAACTGGCGGCGCGGGCGGGGCTGACGAACGGCACGATCTCGCTGATCGAACAGAACAAGTCCTCCCCTTCTGTGGCGTCGCTGAAGAGCCTTCTCGATGCGATCCCCATGTCGCTGTCGGAGTTCTTCGCCGAGGTCGAGGAGGCCGATGCCGCGCCGAAATACTTCTATGCCGCGGGCGAGTTCACCGAACTCGGGCCCAGCGATCACGGGCTCGACGACCTTCTGAGCCTGCGGCAGCTGGGCAATGCCGCGCGCCACAGCCTTCAGATGCTGCACGAAACCTATCCGCCCGGCGCCGATACCGGGCCCGACATGCTGAGCCACGAGGCCGAGGAGGCAGGAATCGTGATTTCCGGCATCATAGAGATCACCGTGCGCGATCAGCGGCGCGTTCTGAACGCGGGCGACGGATACCTGTTCGATTCGCGCCTGCCGCACCGGTTTCGCAATATCGGCGACGCCCCTTGCGTGATTGTCAGCGCATGCACGCCACCCACCTTCTGAGGAACCTCCCGGCAATCCGGTTGTTCCCCCTTTCCAAGCTGTTAGAGTCGATGCCCATGCATCAGACCGTCCCGGAGTTTCCAAAATGACCCCTTTCGCGATTGCCGGCGTCCAGATGCACGTGGCCGCGCTTCATTCCAACGTCGAGGCCATGCGCCACCGGATCGAGGTGCTGATGGCACGTTTTCCGTGGACCCAGATGGTGCTGTTTTCGGAACTGGCGCCCTATGGCCCCCTCGACCGTTATGCCCAGCCTTTTCCGAACGAGGCGCTGGCGGCCTTCCAGGAAGATGCGCGGCGGTTCGGGATCTGGCTGATCCCCGGATCGATGTTCGAGAAGCGCGAGGACGGGCGGATCTTCAACACCTCGGTGGTGATCAACCCCGAAGGCCAGATCGTGGCGAAATATTCGAAGATGTTCCCCTTCCTGCCGTATGAGCACGGCATCGCCTCGGGCACGGAATTCTGCGTCTTCGACGTGCCGGAGGTGGGGCGGTTCGGCTTGTCGATCTGCTATGACATCTGGTTTCCGGAAACGACGCGGCAACTGACGAGCCAGGGGGTGGAGGTGCTGTTGCACCCCGTCCTGACCGGGACGACCGACCGGGATGCCGAGCTTGCCATCGCGCGCGCCACGGCGGCGCAGTTCCAGTGCTACGTCTTCGATGTGAACGGCCTTGGCGCGGGCGGCGTGGGCCGGTCGCTGGTGGTCGACCCGGCCGCCACCGTGCTGCACCAGTCGGCGGGGCAGGAAGACATGTTCCCGATTGAGGTCGATCTCGACCTTGTACGGCGGCAGCGGGAGACGGGGCTTCGCGGCCTCGGCCAGGTTCTGAAAAGTTTTCGGGATCGTGCGGCCGATTTTCCGGTCTATGATCGGGGCAGCGGGGCGGATGCCTATCTGCAGACGCTGGGGCCGCTTGAGATCCCCAGGCAGGGCTCGCGCGCCGGCACCGCGGCGGCGGATCCGCGCACGGCGCTGGCCGGAGACAGCGAAACACCGGTTGGGGCGGAACCCATCGCCATGTTCAAGGGGCGCACCGGGTCGGATTGACAGGGGCGTGCGGGGCGGAAGACCCCGGCGAACCGGAACGGGAGGAAGACATGAACCTTCACGATGGCGCAACCGATCTGCCGTCGATCGGCGATTATTTCAGTGCCTCGCAGCTGAGGTCGGACCGGTGGAGCGCGCTGCGCGAAGCCGTCGAGGCCCTGAGCCACGGCGAGTTGAAGGATGCCGCGCGGGAGCGGCAGCTGCTCAGGGCGCAGAGCCTGTTCGAGGCGCTGGCCCCGATCGAGGATTACTGGGCCTTCCCCGGCAAGGCCGCGTTCGAGCATATGCGGCGCCTGCTTGAATCGCGCAACATCGACGACCTGGCGGTGTCGGTGCGGCGGGCGAGCCGGGCGCTGGCCTCGGGCGCCTACCGGCGGCGGACGATCCCCCTGATGGCCGACGAGGTGGATGGCGAGGATTTCGAGGATGAATCGAGCCTCGCGCCAGAGGCGCGGGCGCTTGGGCGGCCCTATTTCGAGGTGCTGATCGTCGACAACGTGAACGAGCACCAGGACAGGTGGCTGCGCGCCAGCCTGCAGCGGATGCGGCGGACCGAGGACACGTTCATCTATGAACCCGTGGTGGTGCCGTCGCTGGAAGACGCGCTGATCGCCATTCTCTTCAACCACAACATCCAGGCCGTGGTGGTGCGGCCCGGCCTGATGCTGAAATCGAAGAACGCGCTGCCGATCCTCACGCGCTATATCAGCCAGGCGTCGAATGACGAGGCCGTCGATGGATTGCAGCCAAGCCAGTACGGGCCGGAATGCTGCCGGCTGATCGCAAAGGTGCGGCCCGAGCTTGACGCCTACCTGGTGACCGACCGGTCGGCGGAGGATATCGCGGCGCTCGATTTGGGCAAATGCCGGCGGGTGTTCTACAATCAGGAAGATTTCCTGGAACTGCACCTGAACATCCTGCGCGGTGTGAACCGGCGCTACAAGACGCCGTTCTTCACCGCGCTGAAGGAATATTCGAAACAGCCCACCGGCGTGTTTCACGCGATGCCGATCAGCCGGGGGAAATCGATCAGCCGGTCGCACTGGATCCAGGATATGGGCGCGTTCTATGGGCCCAACATCTTCCTGGCGGAAACCTCGGCCACGTCGGGCGGGCTCGACAGCCTTCTGGAGCCGCGCGGGCCGATCAAGGAAGCGCAGGATATGGCTGCGCGCGCCTTCGGCGCGAAACAGACCTTCTTTGCCACCAACGGCACCTCGACCTGCAACAAGATCGTGGTGCAGGCGCTGGTCAGGCCCGGCGATATCGTGCTGGTCGACCGCGACTGCCACAAGTCGCACCATTACGGGATGGTGCTGGCCGGGGCGAGCGTGGCCTACATGGACAGCTATCCCCTGCACCAGTATTCGATGTACGGGGCGGTGCCGCTGCACGAGATCAAGCACACGCTTCTGAAATACAAGGCGTCGGGGCAGTTGGACCGGGTCAGGATGGTGCTTCTGACGAACTGCACCTTCGACGGGCTGGTCTACAACGTCGAACGGGTGATGGAGGAATGCCTTGCCATCAAGCCCGACCTCATCTTCCTCTGGGACGAGGCGTGGTTCGCCTTCGCCCGGTTCAGCCCGTTCTACCGCCAGCGCACCGCGATGAATGCCGCGAACTACCTGCGCGAGCAGTTGCGCACGGCGGATCACGCGGCGGCCTACGAGGCGCAGCAGCGGGATCTGAAGGATGCCGATGAAGAGACGCTTCTGAACACCCGGCTCATTCCGTCGCCGCAGGCGCGCGTGCGGGTCTATGCCACGCAATCGACGCACAAGACGCTGACGTCGCTGCGGCAAGGCTCGATGATCCACGTCAATGACCAGATGTTCAAAGGCGAGGTCGAGCAGGCGTTTCACGAAGCCTACATGACCCACACCTCGACCAGCCCGAATTACCAGATCATCGCGTCGCTCGACGTGGGCCGGCGGCAGGTGGAGCTTGAAGGGTTCGAGTTCGTGCAGCGGCAGGTGGAAAGCGCGATGGCGATCCGCCGTGCGGTGGCCTCGCACCCGCTTCTGTCGAAATATTTCAAGGTTCTGACACCTGCCGACATGATCCCCGACAGCTACCGCGAAAGCGGGATCGAGGCCTATTACAGCGCCAAGAACGGCTGGTCAGATGCCTGGGATATCTGGACGAAGGACGAGTTCGTGCTGGATCCGACGCGGGTCACGCTGGCCGTGGGCGGCACCGGATGGGACGGGGATACGTTCAAGACCCGCATCCTGATGGATCGCTACGGCATCCAGATCAACAAGACCTCGCGGAACACCGTTCTCTTCATGACGAATATCGGCACGACGCGGTCGTCGGTCGCCTACCTGATCGAAGTGCTGGTGGAGATCGCCAAGGAACTCGACGATCTGATGGACGACGCCTCGAAGATGGAGCGCAAGGGCTTCGAGCGGCGCAAGAAAAGCCTGGTCGAGGACGTGCCGCCCCTGCCGGATTTCTCGCGCTTCCACGATGCGTTCCGATCGACGAGCGGGGAAACGCCCGATGGCGATATCCGATCCGCCTTCTTCCTCGCCTATGACGAGGAGAAATGCGACTACCTCGATCTGCATGGGGAACTGACGGAACGGGTGAACGCGGGCGAGGAGCTTGTTTCGTCAAGCTTCATCATCCCCTATCCGCCGGGCTTTCCGATCCTCGTTCCGGGGCAGGTGATCAGCCCCGAAATCCTCGAATTCATGCGCGCGCTCGACGTGAGCGAGATCCACGGCTACCGGCCCGACCTGGGCCTGCGGGTATTCACCGCCGAGGCGCTTGAAGAACACCAGTCGGCCCGCGCAAACTGAGACCAGATAAAGGGACAGGGAGAGACAGGACATGCCGAAGAAGACATTGAAGAACATCTCCGAAATCCGGAGATACTTTCACACCAACACCGACCCGATCTATTTCGTGTCGGCCACCAACTTCAACCTGCTGGGGCTGGATGAGTGGGTGAAAAACTTCAAGTATATCAGTTACATGGACTGTTTCGACGGGCGACATCCGAACGTTCTGGTGCCGTCCGAAATCCCCCATGACGAGTTTCAGTCGATCGAGGACATCAACAACTACCTGCTTCAGCACAAGGAAGTGGTGGATTACGTGAAGACGCGCGGCGGCAAGCCCAATTTCGTCTTCCTGATGTTCGATGAAGAGACCGAGAAGCTGGCCAAGCAGCTGGGCGGCAAGGTGTGGTTCCCGAAGGCGAAGCTTCGGACCTCGATGGACAACAAGATCGAAACCGTCCGCGTGGGCAACAAGGCGGGCGTGCCCTCGGTGCCGAACACGCTGGCGGAGGTGAAAAGCTACGAGGATCTGCAGAAGATCTGCGAGAAGGCGGGGCTGGGGAACGACCTCGTCCTGCAATCGGCCTTCGGCGACAGCGGGCACACCACCTTCTTCATCAAATCCGAGGCCGACTTCCGCAAGCACGAGCACGAGATCGTCGGCGAAGGCGAGATCAAGATCATGAAGCGGATCGATTGCCGGGGCTCGGCGATCGAGGCCTGCGCGACAAGCCAGGGCACCATCGTCGGCCCCCTAATGACCGAACTCGTGGGCTTCAAGGAACTGACGCCTTATCGCGGCGGCTGGTGCGGGAACGAGATCTTTTCCACCGCCTTTCAGCCCAAGCAGCGGCAGAAGGCGCGGGAGCTGACCTTCAAGTTCGGCGAACAGCTTCGGAAAGAGGGCTATCGCGGGTATTTCGAGCTGGATTTCCTGATCGACAAGAAATCGGGCGAACTTTACCTGGGCGAGCTGAACCCGCGCATCACCGGCGCGTCCTCGATGACGAACCACGCGGCGTTCGCCCATGCGGATGCGCCCCTGTTCCTGTTCCACCTGCTCGAATTCTCGGGCAAGCCCTTCAAGCTCGATGTCGAGGAGCTGAACGCGCGCTGGGCCGATCCCGACATGATCGATTCCTGGTCGCAGATGGTGATCAAGCACACCGACGACAGCGTGGATATCATCACCCATGCGCCGGAATCTGGGATCTACCGGATGAACAAGGACGGCACGGTCAGCTATGACCGCTTCGACTATCACCGCCGGGCGGTGGAAAGCGAGGACGAGGCGTTCTTCCTGAGGATCCTCGCGCCGGGGGATTACCGCTACGAGGGCGCCGATCTGGGGATCCTGGTCACCCGCGGGCGGTCGATGACGAACAGCTTCAAGCTGACCGAGAAGTCGAAGCGCTGGATCGACGGGATCAAGAACGCCTATTCGGCGCGGCCGCTGCCATCGGCGCAGGCGCTGGCGGACCCGGCGTTCAAGATCATGTAAGGGCGGGGGGGGGGGCGCGCGCCCCCGGGGCGACGGGGCCGGGCCTCGCCCGGCGCCGCGCCCCGCCTTACCGCTTCAGAAAGGCCTGCGCCTCCTCCGCCGTCTCGAACACATGCGGCGCGCGGTCCCGCTCGAAGGCCTGCCCCAGCTTTCGCCGCATGAAGGCCGATCCTGAATAGCGCGTCACAGTGCGATAGAATCGGTCCTCCAGCCCGTTCACCATCGCCACGTAATCGCGTTCCACCTCCTCGTCGATCCGGGTGCCGTCATAGTTCACGATCACGTCGACCCGGGCCTTGAGCGGGGCGCAGATCTCCTCAACCCGCTCCCGGATCGCCTCGATATCGGCCATGCCGCGCACCCGGAACTTCTCGAAATTGATGAAAAGCGTCCCGCTGTCGCGGTCGAGCGCGATGCGGTCGGCAAGATCGAGGTGCAGAAGCTCCGCCGCCAGCCCCATCGGCGCGTCGCGGAAGATCCGCGCATCCATTTCCGCGATCTCCCCGATTTCGGGCCGGAAGGTGAGCCGCGCCAGCACATCGCGCTCCACGTCGATCCCCGGCGCAACCTCCACCAGCGTCACGCCTTCGGGGCGAAGCTCGAACACGGCGCGTTCGGTCACGTAGAGCACGGGCTTTCGCTGCCCCTGCGCCTCGGCGCCTGAAAACGTGATCTGCCCCACCGCATCGACGAACTTGCCGGTGCGGCCCTCGGCGGTGATCCGTGCGCGCCCGTCCTCGGCCACGAAGCCGAGGCCCCCCGCCGTCAGCGTGCCGGTGAACACCACCCGCCGCGCGTTCTGGCTGATGTTGATGAAGCCGCCCGCGCCCGCAAGCCGTGGCCCGAAGCGCGAGACGTTGACGTTCCCCGCCCGGTCCACCTCCGCCATCCCCAGAACGGCAAGGTCGAGCCCCCCGCCATCGTAGAAATCGAACTGCGCGTTCTGCGGCACGATCGCATCGGTGTTCACCGCCGCCCCGAAATCAAGCCCGCTCGCGGGTTGCCCGCCGATCACCCCGGGCTCGCAGGTCAGCGTGATGTGGTCGAGCATGCCTTCCTCGCCCACCACCGCGGCCACGCCCTCGGGCATCCCGATGCCGAGGTTGATCACCCCGTTCACCGGCAATTCGAACGCCGCGCGCCGCGCGATCACCTTTCGCGCATCCAGCGGCATCGGCTGCGTATCGCCGGGATCGGCGCGGTAACGCCCTGAAAACGTGTGGGAATAGGGGGTGGCAAAGGTTTGCATGTGGTGTTCGGGTTCGGCCACCACCACCGCATCCACCAGCGCGCCGGGGATCACCACGTCGCGCGGGTTCAAGGCGCCCCGCGCCACCGTCCGCTCCACCTGAACGATCACCACGCCGCCCGAATTCCGGACCGCCATCGCCTGGGCGAGGTTGTCGATCACCAGGGCCTCGCGCTCCATCGTGCAATTGCCCGCCGGATCCGCCGTGGTGGCGCGCAGCAGCGCCACGTTGATCGGGCGCGCGGGGTAGAACAGATAATCCTCGCCCTTCAGCGTCATCCGTTCCACCACTGGCTCTGTCACCGGCTCCGTGATCGGGCCGCCGCCCACCCGGCCGCCCTCGCGCGCGGGATCGACGAAGGTGCCAAGCCCCACCCGCGTCACCTGCCCGGGCCGCCCGGCGGCGATGTCGCGGTAGAGGTGGCTGATCACCCCCTGGGGCAGGTTGTAGCCTTCGATCTTCCCCTCGACGGCCAGCGTCGCGACCTTCGGGATCAGCCCCCAATGCCCCCCGATCACCCGCGCCAAGAGGCCCTCATGGGCCAGGTGATTAAGCCCCCGGTCCTTCCCGTCGCCCTGGCCCGCGGCGAAGAACAGCGTCAGGCCGCGCGGCGCGCCTGTTTCGACGAACCGCTGTTCCAGCGCGATCAGAAGCGCCTCGGGCACCCCGATCCCCACGAAGCCCGAGGTCGTGACGGTATCCCCGTCATGGATCAGCTCGGCCGCCGCCGCCGCGCTTACGATCTTCTTCTTCATGGCCGCTCCCCCCGACACCTGCCTGTCCCGAGGCTAGCGCAAGGCGGCCCGTCCCGGAAACCGCTTTGCTCCCCCCGCGCCGGGCGCTACTGGGGGGGAATGATCGACGTCGTTATCGAAGATCCGCGCTGGCAGGCGCTGGGGCTCGAACCCCTGGCCACCCGCGCCGTGGCCGCCACGCTCACCCGTCTTGGGCTGGGCGAGGAATGGGAGGTCGTGTGCCTCGGCTGCGACGACGCGCGCATTGCCGCGCTCAACGCCGATTTCCGCGGCAAGCCGCGTGCCACAAACGTGCTGTCCTGGCCTTCCGCAGAACGCGCCGCCGATCGGCCGGGCGGGGCGCCGGTGCCCCCCGATCCGCTGGAGGGCGAGGAGCTGGGCGATATCGCGCTGGCCTACGACACCTGTGCGCGGGAAGCCGCCGAGGCGGGCCTGTCTCTCGATCACCATACCACGCATCTTATTGTTCACGGAGTGTTGCATCTTCTCGGCTACGATCATGAAAGCGAGGCCGATGCGGCCCTTATGGAAGGTCTTGAGGTCGAAATACTTGCCACACTGGGGGTGTCGAACCCATATTAGGGCAATTGGCGCCCCGGGCGCCGCTTCTTGGAAAGGACAGATGGGCGAAGGACAGGACGGGTCTTCTAGCGCGGCGCGGGGCGCGCCGATGTCAGAACAGACCGGGACAGGCGACGACGCGTCGGATGACAGTCAGTCGCAAGGTTTATTAACGCGATTCTTTTCAGCGTTCTCCGGGCCGGAGGACACAGAGATCGCCGGGGCCGAGGCCGAAGACAGGCCTGCGCCCAATGGCGTGGCCCTTCCCGGCATCATGAACCTGCACCGCATGCGCGTCGAAGACGTGATGCTGCCGCGCGCCGATATGGTCGCGGTGCCGGTGGATATCGACAAGTCGGAACTGGTGGAAATCTTCCGCAAGACCGCGCTTACGCGCATACCGGTCTATGAAGGCACGCTCGACACGCCGCTTGGCCTCATCCACCTCAAGGATCTGGCGCTGAAGCACGGCTTCAACGGCAATGGCGAGATGAACCTGCAATCCATGCTGCGCCCGCTTCTTTTCGCGCCGCCGTCGATGCCGATCGGCGTGCTGTTGCAGAAGATGCAGTCCGATCGCATGCACATGGCGCTGGTGATCGACGAATACGGCGGCGTCGACGGGCTTGTCACGATCGAGGATCTGATCGAACAGGTCATCGGCGAGATCGAGGACGAACACGACATCGCCGAGGGCAAGTTCTGGACGGAGGAAAAGCCCGGCTGCTACCTCGCCCAGGCCAAGACCCCGCTTGAGGAGTTCGAGGCCGAAATCGGCATGCGCCTTCTCGACGATGACGATGACGAGGAGATCGACACGCTGGGCGGCGTCGTCTTCATGCTTGCGGGCCGCGTTCCGGCGCGGGGCGAGGTGATCCGCCACCCCGACGGGCCGGATTTCGAAGTCGTCGACGCCGATCCCCGGCGCATCAAGCGCCTGCGGGTGCGGATGAACGCCGGGGCGAAGGGCTGAGGCCAGTGACCCCCGACAGGGTAAGCCAGCGGCTCCTCGGGTTCGGGCCGCGCGCCCGGCTGGGGTTCGCGGCGCTTCTGGGCGCGCTCGCGGCCCTGGGCCAGGCGCCGTTCGATCTCGCCTTCCTCGCCCTCGCGGCCTGGGCGGGTCTTTTCGCCCTTCTCGCCACCGCGCCCACGGCCCGCCGGGGCGCCGCCCTCGCCTGGGCCTTCGGGGCGGGGCATTTCGCCCTGGCGCTTCACTGGATTGTCGAGCCGTTCTTCGTCGATGCCGCCCGCCACGGCTGGATGGCGCCCTTTGCGCTTGTCTTCCTCGCCGGCGGCCTTGCGCTTTTCTGGGGCGGGGCCGGGTGGGTCGCCCTGCGCCTTGCGGGCGACCGGCCGATCCCCCGCGCCATCGCCGCCGCCGGTGCGCTTGCCCTCGCAGAATGGCTGCGCGGCTGGGTTTTCACGGGCTTTCCCTGGGCTGCGCCCGCGCAGATCTGGGCCGACGGCCCGGCCCGCGCGATCTTCGCCTGGACGGGCAGCGAGGGCTTCACGCTTCTTACCCTCCTTGCCGCCGCGCTGACCGGCGCGTGTCTCGCCCGCCGCCCGGCCCTCGCCGTTCCGGCCGGGGCGGCGCTCGTCCTGCCCGCCCTCGGCATCGGCAGCCTTCTGATGCCGCCGCCTGTCACGCTGCCCCCGGGCCAGCCGGTGATCCGCCTTGTCCAGCCCAACGCGCCCCAGCACGAGAAATGGGATCGCGACCACGTTCTGACATTCTACCAGCGCCAGCTGTCCTTCACCGCCGCGCCGGGCCGGCCCGACCTTGTCGTCTGGCCCGAAACCGCGATTCCCTGGTCGCTCGACCGCGCGGACGAGGCGCTGCGCCAGATCACCACGGCCTCGAACGGCATTCCCGTCGCCCTCGGGCTTCAGCGCCGGGGCGAAGACGGGGGCTGGCACAACAGCATGATCGTGACCGACGGGGCAGGGCGGGCGGACGCGGTTTACGACAAGCACCACCTCGTGCCCTTCGGGGAATACATGCCGCTTTCGGGCCTCGCCCAGGCCGCCGGTATCGCCGGGCTCGCGGCGAACAGCCTCGCGGGCTTCGCCCCCGGCCCCGGCCCCGTCACCCTCGATCTGGGCCGCGCGGGCCGGGCCCTTCCGCTCATCTGTTACGAGCTTATCTTTCCCCGCAACATCCGAGGCGCGGCGGAGCGGCCCGATTTCCTGCTTCACATCACCAACGACGCCTGGTTCGGTGAAACCGCGGGGCCGCAGCAGCATTTCGCCCAGGCCCGGATCCGCGCGGCGGAATTCGGGCTTCCCGTGCTTCGGGCCGCCAATACCGGCATCTCGGCGCTCATAGATCCGGCCGGCCGCGTGCTTGTCAGCCTGCCCTTGGGCGAAGAGGGTTACATCGACGTCGCCCTGCCCGCGCCCTATGCGCCCACGCTTTATGCACGATCTGGCCCGCTTCCCTGGGTGGCCGCAGCACTGTTTCTTCTGCTGCTCGCAGGGCGTCCCCGCAGAAAACCGGATTGACCGCGCCCGCGCGCTTCTCTAACCCGTTGATCTGCACCGTCACAACGGCTTCCTGGCGTGGCGGATCGAACTCTAATGGAGCACCATTCATGTCCCGCCAAGATTACATCTTCACCTCCGAAAGCGTTTCGGAGGGTCATCCCGACAAGGTCTGCGACCGTATCTCCGACGCCGTCCTCGATGCGTTCCTCACCGAACAGCCCGACGCCCGCGTCGCCTGTGAAACCTTCGCCACCTCGTCGCTCGTGGTCATCGGCGGCGAAGTCGGCCTGAAGGATCAGGAACGGCTAAAGGATTACATGGGCCGGATCGGCCAGATCGCCCGCGATTGCATCCGCGACATCGGCTATGAACAGGACAAGTTCCACTGGAACACCTGTCACGTGCTGAACTTCCTGCACGAACAATCCGCGCATATCGCCCAGGGCGTCGATGCGAAGGACAACAAGGACGAGGGCGCGGGCGACCAGGGCATCATGTTCGGCTATGCGGTGAACGAAACGCCCGATCTGATGCCGGCCCCGATCCAGTATTCCCATGCCATCCTGCGCCGCCTTGCCGAGGCGCGGAAATCCGGCGCCGAGCCGACCCTGCGGCCCGACGCGAAATCGCAGATCTCGCTGCGCTACGAAGGCGGAAAGCCGGTCGAAGTTACCTCGATCGTGCTCTCCACCCAGCATGAAAGCGAGGATCAGTCTTCCGACGATATCCGCGCGATCGTCGAGCCCTACATCCGCGAGGTCGTGCCGGGCGAATGGCTGACCGACAAGACGGAATGGTGGATCAACCCCACCGGCACCTTCGTGATCGGCGGGCCCGACGGCGATGCGGGGCTCACGGGCCGCAAGATCATCGTCGACACCTATGGCGGCGCGGCCCCCCATGGCGGCGGCGCGTTTTCCGGCAAGGATCCGACGAAGGTCGACCGGTCCGCGGCCTATGCCGCGCGGTATCTCGCGAAGAACGTGGTGGCGGCGGGGCTTGCCGATCGCTGCACGATCCAGCTCAGCTATGCGATCGGCGTGTCGAAACCGCTGTCGATCTATGCCGACCTGCACGGCACGGGCGAAATCGATCCGGTGGCCATCGAACAGGCGATCCCGAAGGTGATGGATCTGAGCCCCCGCGGCATCCGCGAGCATCTTGACCTGAACCGCCCGATCTACCAGCGCACCTCGGCCTATGGCCATTTCGGGCGGAAGCCCGATGCCGATGGCGGGTTCAGCTGGGAAAAGACCGATCTCGCCGAGGCGCTGAAGAAGGCGCTCTGAGCGGGCCGGTTCGCCGCCCCGCCCCACCCGAACGAAAAAGGCCGCGGCAAACGCCGCGGCCCTTTTTTGTCCCGACTGACGGCGTGCGTCAGTTCTTCGCGTAATATTCGACGACGAGGTTCGGTTCCATCATCACCGGGTAGGGCACGTCGCCCAGCGCCGGGGTGCGCACGAAGGTCGCCACCATCTTCGAATGATCCGCCTCGATGTAATCGGGCACATCGCGCTCGGGCAGCTGAACGGCCTCCAGCACGACGGCAAGCTGCTTCGACTTGTCCCGCACCTCGATCACATCGCCTTCCTTCACGCGGTAGGAGGGGATGTTCACGCGGCTGCCGTTCACCTTCACGTGGCCGTGGTTCACGAACTGGCGCGCGGCGAACATGGTCGGCACGAATTTCGCGCGATAGACCACGGCGTCAAGCCGGCGCTCCAGCAGGCCGATCAGGTTCTCGCCGGTGTCGCCCTTCACCCGGGCCGCTTCGGCATAGATGCGCTTGAACTGCTTTTCGGTCAGGTCGCCGTAATAGCCCTTCAGCTTCTGCTTGGCGCGCAGCTGGATGCCGAAATCGCTAAGCTTGCCCTTGCGGCGCTGGCCGTGCTGGCCGGGGCCGTATTCGCGGCGGTTGACCGGGGATTTCGGACGCCCCCAGATGTTTTCGCCCATCCGGCGGTCGATCTTGTACTTGGCAGACGTGCGTTTCGTCACGGCTGATCTCCTTCTCATTCAAGTCCACTTCACCTTGCCCGAAAAAGGTATCCGCTTTTCGGGGTGAAGCGCGTGGAAGGGCGTTGTCCTCCTCCCCGGATTTTGCCGGGGCGACAGGCATCCCCTCGCGGGGGCCACCAACACCAATGAAGCGGCGCTTATACAGGGGTTCCGGGGCATGTCAACAGCGCCGGAGGCGGGGATCAGAACGCCGCCGCCTCGTGGCGCAGGATCGCGGCTTCCGACCGCGTGAGTTCCCGCCGGGCCGCGGCGCCGTAGCCGTGCGGATCGCTTTCGATCCCCGGCACGATCTCGGCCAGCCGCGCCCTCTGATCCGGGCTTACCGTGTCGAGATTGGTCGAGGCCGGGTGGAAGCTTTCGGTTTCCACCCCGTTCGCCCAGACCACGTGGTGCCGGGGCAGAAGCAGATGCACGTATTCCACCTCGCGCAGCGTGTGGTCGCGGGAGATCGTGCGATCGTTCATCAGGTCGTCGGCGGCCACCAGCACCTCGTCGGTGTTGAAAAGCGCGCGCGCCACGGCGCCCCGCACCAGCACCTTGTGCCGCGGCGAGACGACAAGATCGTCATTCGGGTCGCCCGAGCCCAGCGCGCCCGCGCGGATCCGGATGGGTCTGAGTTCGGGCATCGCGTAAAGCCGCGCGCCGCTCATCCGGCGGCGGCCGATCCAGACGATCTCCTGCGCGCCGCCGTCGACGGTGTCTATCCGGTCGCCTTCCGCCAGATCCTCCACCGGCACCTCGCCCGCAGGCGTGCGAAGCCGGGTGCCGCGGGTGAAGCAGATGACGCCGGTGGGGCTTTCGGTGATCCGGTTGAAATGGCCGCTATGGGCGATGCCCTCGGCGACCCAGAGCATGCGGCCCGAGGGCGGCATCGCGCCCACGAACATCAGAAGGGGGCGGGCAAGCTCGGCCACCTCGACCAGCATGGCCGACCAGATCCGGCGGCCATCGGTCACCTTGAAGGCATGGTTCAGAAGCGCGTCGTCGAAGGTGCCGCCGCTCTGGGCGCGCAGCGGCGCCATGTCGGCGCCGAGGATCCGCCGCGCGGCGGCGGCGGCGCGGGCCTGAAGCGCCTCCTGTCCAAGCGGATGATCGAGCGGCAGGATATCGGCGGGCCCGTCCACCCGTGTGGGGGTTCCCGTCCAGCTCCATGTCACGCCCGGTTCGAGCGCCGAAAGCGGCGCGCCGCGCAAGCCGTCGACTTCGGTTTGCGACCATGAGATGACAAACGTGCAATCCCTGCCCGTTCGCATTGCCTGAATATCCGCCTGCTATTTTCTTTTTTGTTGTCCCCTCTTAGCAAACCCGGGGCGATCTGTGAATCCCCTGAAGCGAACAATCTGCGGGTTTGACTCTGCGGCAGGCCCGTACGGGCGTCTGACCGAACCGCCGCCGTCCCCGCCCGGGCCGCTGGCGTGCCTGTTCGACGCGCTGCCGCGCTCTCCCGCGTCTGTCCGCGGTGCCGCCGCAAGCGCCTCGAGCAGGGGCTGCTCTTCCAAGGCAGCTGTCTGTCCGTCCGGTGTTCTGCCGTGTTCGCCCCCGGCGCAATCTCGTTTGCCCGAACCACGCCCATGCCCGCCCGGGCCGCTGCCGCGTTCTCTCGAGGCAACCGGGTGCCCGTCTTCGACGCCGCCGCGCCTGCCCCAGCGGCCGCATGGCTCGCCCAGGGCGCCGCCGGGCCGGTCCGCCGGCCGCAACTGGTTTCAGCGGCGGCCCCTCTCTGCCTTCCGCCCTCAGGCCTCCGCCATCAGGGGCGCTTCCGCCGGGGCCGCGGCATAGGCCGTCAGCATCCGTGCCACCACCGTCTCGACGACCTTCGGGCGCACATGCACATTGTCCTCTCCGAAGGCGCTGAGGCCCGCCGTCGTCACGGTCTCGTAGCTCGGGAAATAATCGACGCCCGGAAAGGCCCCTGCCACCTCTTCCGCCACCACGCGCAGAAGCGCCTTGGAATAGGCATTGGCCGTCACCGCGTCGCCGCCGGTGAACGTCAGCTGCAATGGCACGGGCGAAACCGTCAGAACCACATTGCGCGCGCCCCCCGACCGCAGCCGCCCGACAAGATCGAACACCAGCGACTGGCAGGCCGCATGCCCCAGGCGCCGGAAGGCGAACCGCCCGGGATGGGCGCGCAGGAACCGCGCGGGCGGCGCTTCGTTCAGCCAGATCGCGTCTTCCAGATCATACCAGCATTCGATCAGCCCGAGCGTCACGATCGCCGTCCCGGCCCGCGCCAGCCCGGCTTGATAAAGCGCCGCGATCTCCGCCCGCCGCGCCAGCGCGCGCTCTTCCGTCACGGCGCGCGATCCGGTGGCCAGAAGCGCATCCACCACCTTGCCGCCTGGGGCCGGGTAAAGCCCCCTGCGGCCCTCCACCCCGCCAGAGACGCAGGCCAGCATGGTGCCCGGGTTGTACTGGTTCAGAATCCGGTTCGGCCGCCCCGGTGCCTCTTCTGGCGGGGCGCGGAACCTTGCGGTGGGCACATCCATGCCCGCCGCGATCAGCGCCTCTTCCACGTTCCGTGCGAAACAGGATCCGATGGTGAACACCGTGCTGCCCCGGGGAATGGCGAAGCCCGGGCGCAGATCGGGAAAGATCAGCCCGCCGGGGATGAACCGGGGATCGCCCCGGTCGGGATATTTCCGGCTGTCGTTCTTCAGGGTTGCGGCAAGGGTGGCGGCGCCTTCGGCATCCATGGGCAGATCTCCGGTCTGATGACCGGCGGTCTAACCCAGATACCCTATGGTAAGGTTAACGCCGCCCCGCCCTTCATGTGGCCGGAAATATCCCGGGGGAGGGCCGGATCCGCGATCCGGACCGGGGGCAGAGCCCCCTCAGATCGCCGCATCCACCCTCAGCCGCATTTCGAATGCCCGCAGGAGCGGCAGGTCATGCAGCCCTCGATCATCACCATGTCGTACTGGCCGCAGGCCGGGCAGGCGGCGCCGCGGCTGCCGGGCAGGTTCACCACCTGAGCGCGCGGGTCGGATTTGAGCCCCATGCCCTCGCCTTCGAGAAATCCGATCGACACCATGTGCCGCTCGATGACCCCGCCAATGGCGGCGAGGATCGACGGCACGTATTTGCCTTCCATCCAGGCCCCGCCGCGGGGGTCGAACACCGCCTTCAGCTCCTCCACCACGAAGGACACGTCGCCGCCCCGCCGGAATACGGCCGAGATCATCCGGGTCAGCGCCACCGTCCAGGCGAAATGCTCCATGTTCTTCGAATTGATGAAGATCTCGAAGGGCCGCCGCTTGCCGCCCACGATCACGTCGTTGATCGTGATATAGATCGCGTGGTTCGAATCCGGCCATTTGAGCTTGTAGGTCTGGCCTTCCAGCGCCTGGGGCCGGTCGAGTGGTTCGGTGATCCAGACGACATCGCCATGGGGCGTGGCGGGTTCCGCCGCGCTGCGCGAGACCACCTCGGGGGCGGCAGATGCCGGGCCATGAGTATTTTCGCCAAAATGAAGGGCAGGGCCGTCCCCTTCGCCGAAGAGAAGCCAGCGCGGGGTGACGCCCAGCGCCTCGGCCACCGCGCGGGCGTCGCGGTTGGTGGGTTTCTTGCCGTCGTCCCAGGAGGCGATCCGGTCGGGATCGACCCCGGCATTGGCCGCGAGCGTCGGGATGTCGGTGATCCCCACGGCGGCCGCGGCGGCCTCGATCCGGCCCGCGATCGTGTCGGGCTTCGGCGCCGGTTTCGGCGTTTCCTCGGCGGCCACGCTCAGCACCGAACCGGTCACCGCGTTCGGCCGGTAGGTGGTGCAGCCCTTGCAGCCCGTCTCATAGGCCTGCAGGTAGACATCCTTGAACGCCTCGAAGGAGATATCGGCCGGGCAGTTGATCGTCTTCGAGATCGAGCTGTCGACCCATTCCTGCGCCGCGGCCTGCATCTTCACATGCTCCGCGGGCGTCAGTTCCTGGGCGTTGACGAAATACCCGGGCAGGTCCGCGTCGCCGTGAAGATCGCGCCACATCTGAACGGCGTAATCGACGACCTCCTCCTCGGTGCGCGAGCCGTCCTTCTGCAGGACCTTGCGGGTATAGGCATAGGCGAAGACGGGCTCGATCCCGGAAGAGACGTTGCCGGCATAAAGGCTGATCGTGCCGGTGGGCGCGATCGAGGTGAGAAGCGCGTTGCGGATGCCGTGATCGGCGATCGCGGCGCGCACGTCCTCGTCCATCGCCGCCATCGCGCCGCTTGCCAGGAATTTCTCGGCATCGAACAGCGGGAAGGCCCCCTTTTCCTTCGCAAGCTCGACCGAGGCGAGGTAGGCCGCGCGCGCGATGCGTTTCAGCCATGCGCCGGTCTGCGCCGCCGCGTCGTCGGAGCCGTAGAGCAGCCCCGTCATCAAAAGCGCGTCGGCCAGCCCCGTGACGCCAAGCCCGATGCGTCTCTTGTTCGCCGCCTCCTCCGCCTGCTGGGGCAGGGGGAAGCGCGAGGCGTCGACGACATTGTCCATCATCCGCACGGCGGTGGCGACAAGCTCGTCGAGCGCGTCTTCGTCCAGCGCGGCCTCTTCGGTGAAGGGCGCCGTCACCAGCCGGGCGAGGTTGACCGAGCCCAGAAGGCAGGCGCCGTAAGGCGGCAGGGGCTGTTCGCCGCAGGGATTGGTGGCCGCGATCGTCTCGGCATAGGCGAGGTTGTTCATCGCGTTGATCCGGTCGATGAAGATCACGCCCGGTTCGGCATAATCATAGGTGGCCCGCATGATCCGGTTCCACAGATCGCGGGCGTCGATGGTGCGGTAGACCTTGCCCTCGAAGACAAGATCCCATTGCTTGCCGGCCTTCACCGCTTCCATGAACGGATCGGTGACGAGGACCGAGACGTTGAAGTTCCGCAGCCGCGCGGGATCGGATTTCGCGGCCACGAAATCCTCGATATCGGGGTGATCGCAGCGCATCGTCGCCATCATCGCGCCGCGGCGCGAGCCGGCGGACATGATCGTGCGGCACATCGCATCCCAGACATCCATGAAGGAGAGCGGCCCCGAGGCGTCGGCGGCCACGCCCTTCACATCCGCGCCCTTGGGCCGGATGGTCGAGAAATCATAGCCGATGCCGCCGCCCTGCTGCATCGTCAGCGCGGCCTCTTTCAGCCCTTCGAAGATGCCCGACATCGAATCGGGGATCGTGCCCATGACGAAGCAGTTGAAGAGGGTGACCGAGCGGTTCGTGCCCGCCCCCGCCACGATCCGGCCGGCGGGGAGGTAGCGGAAATCCTCAAGCGCCGCGTAGAACCTGTCTTCCCAGGCCTTCGGATCTTTTTCGCCTTCGGCCAGTGCCCGCGCGATCCGCCGCCAGGTATCCTCCACCGTCCCGTCGAGGGGCGTGCCCTCGGCATCCTTCAGGCGGTACTTCATGTCCCAGATTTGCTCGGCAATGGGGGCGGCGAAGCGGGTCATGCGGGTGTCTCTTTGTTCTGAAAGGCCCTCAAAGATAGCGGCTGCCCGCGATTCCCACAAGAACTTGCAGCCACCGTCTGGTGGACTACGATATACGGTGTGGCATGTGGACGACTCTGTGGATAACTACGTCAATCTTCTGAAACTCTGCGTGGGGGCCGAGACGGTGAAGGATCTCACCGACTGGCAGGCTTCGGCGCGCGCGAAAGGGCCCGACGGGCTGCCGCGCCACGTCACGCGGATGTGGCCGAAGCGGGCCGAGGAAATCCTGAACGGCGGCTCGCTTTACTGGGTGTTCAAGGGCGTGGTGCTGGCGCGCCAGCGGATCCTCAGGCTCGACGAGGTGGACCGGGGCGACGGCATCACCCGCTGCGGGCTTGTGCTGGAGCCCCAGGTGGTGCGGACCGAGGCGATGCCGAAACGACCCTTCCAGGGCTGGCGCTATCTTGCGCCGAAGGATGCGCCCCGGGATCTGACCGGGGCGCGGGCGGCGGACAGCGCGCAACTGCCGCCGAAACTTCTGGCCGCGCTTGCGGATATCGGCGTGCGGTGAACGCGGGGCCCTGCCGGTCGCCAGTGTCGCCCGGAGCAATGGCGCTCCGATGACGACCCCGGGATATGTCCGGCCACATGAAGGGGGGCGTCGCGCCCCGGGGAAGACGGTGCTATGACGCGCTGACAGCTTCGGAGGCCCCATGCAACTCTTCGTCGGGCTCGGCAATCCCGGGCCGAAATACGCGATGAACCGCCACAATATCGGCTTCATGGCGCTCGACCGGATCGCCGGGGATCACGGGTTCTCGCCCTGGCGGGCGAAGTTCCAGGGCGTGATCGCCGAGGGCCGGCTGGGGCGCGAGAAGGTGGTGCTTCTGAAGCCCGAGACCTTCATGAACCGCTCCGGCCAGTCGGTGGGCGAGGCGATGCGGTTTTTCAAGCTGACGCCCGGGGACATCACCGTCTTTCACGACGAGATCGACCTGGCGCCCGGCAAGCTGAAGGTGAAATCGGGCGGCGGGCATGCGGGCCATAACGGGCTCAGATCGCTGCATGGCCATATCGGCGAGGGCTATGCCCGGGTGCGGATGGGCGTGGGCCATCCCGGCCACAAGGATGCGGTGGCGGGCTATGTGCTGAGGGATTTTCCGAAGGCCGACCAGGACTGGCTGGATGACATGCTGCGCGGGATTTCCGACGGGGCGGCGGCCCTGGCGGAGGGCGATGCGGGGCGGTTCATGAACGCGGTGGCGCTTCGGCTGAACCCGCCCCGGTCGGGAACGGGCCGGAAGGCGGCGGATGCGCCTGATCCTGGCCCCGCGCCGGAGGCCGAGGCCCAGCGCGAGGTCCAGCGCGAGGCCCCGCCGGAGGCACCCAAATCCGCGCTGCAGCGGTTGGTGGAGAAGTTCCGGTGAATGCGCTCAGGGCCGTGTTCAAGCGGCAGGCGGGGGCCTGCGCCGATCTCGATTCGCCCTTCATGGCAAGGCTCATGGGCCTTTTCGCCGCGCGGCTTGCCCCCGGCACGGCGGTGGCCGACCGGATTCTGGGCTGGGAGGGCGATCCCTCGCCCTTGGGCGATTCCGTGCCGCTTCGGATCGCGGGCGGGCTTCATGCGCTCAGGCGCGCGGGCTATCCCGGGCTTCTGGCCGTCTACCCGCCGCAGGAGGCGGATGACGATATGCTCTGGGCCGCCGTGATGCGGGCATTCGAAAGCGAAAGCGCGCATCTTCTGGCCTGGCTCGACCAGCCGCCGCAGACGAACGAGGTGCGGCGCGCCGCGGCGCTGATCCCGGCCCTGCACCTGGCCGCGGCGCGGTTCGGGATGCCGGTGCGGCTGACGGAAATCGGCACCTCGGCGGGGCTGAACCTGCGCGCCGATGCGTTTCACCTGGAGGCGGGCGGGGAAAGCTATGGCCCCGCCGATGCGCCCGTGCGGCTTGCCCCGGACTGGAGCGGGCCGACGCCCCGGCGCGCGCCGGTGGAGGTTGTCGCGCGCACCGGGATCGACATCGCGCCGATCGACCCCGAGCGCGAGGGCGCGCGGCTTCTGGCCTATCTCTGGCCCGACCAGCCCGACCGGATCGCACGCACCTCGGCCGCCATCGCGCTTGCGCGCCGCATCCCGGCGGAGATCGTGGCGCAGGACGCTGCCGATTGGCTGGCCGGCCCCGGGCTCGCCCCGGTGCCCGGCGCGCTGCACCTGTTGTTTCACACCATCGCCTGGCAATACCTGCCCGCCGACGCGCGCGCGCGGGGCGATGCGCTGATCGCCGAAGCCGGGGCGCGGGCCACCGAAGAGGCCCCGCTCGCGCGTTTCGCGATGGAGGCGGGGACGGGCGGCGCGGCGCTGAGCTTGCAGCTTTGGCCCGATGGGCGCAGGATCGACCTGGGCCTGGCGGATTACCATGGCCGCTGGGTGCGCTGGTCAGACGACGGGGGACAGATCCGATGACACCGGATGCATCGCTGAATGTTCTGGGCGAGCCTCTGGAAAGCTGTTCGCGCGAGCCGCTGACGGGGTTTTTCCGCGACGGGGCCTGCAACACCTGTGCCGAGGATCGCGGCTCTCACACTGTCTGCGCGGTGATGACGGCGGAATTCCTGGCCTTTTCGAAATACGTGGGCAACGACCTGTCGACGCCGCGGCCCGAATACGGGTTTCCGGGGCTGAACCCGGGGGATCAGTGGTGCCTCTGCGCCGGGCGGTTCCTGCAGGCCGCCGACGAGGGCGTGGGCCCCGAGATCCGGCTGGCGGCGACCCACAGGAAGGCCCTGGAGATCGTGCCGATCGAGATTCTGAAGCGCCATGCGCGGGATGCGGGCGAAGGCTAGTTCGCCATCAGATCGTCGATGAAGAGGCTGAGAAGCTGGGGCCGGCCCGAGACTCCGGCCTTGCGGTAGATCGCGTTGGTTTGCGCCTTCACGGTGCCTTCGCTGGTTTCCCGGAGTGCGGCGATTTCCTGGGTCGACATGCCCTTGATGGCGAAAAGCGCCACGTCGCGTTCGGCCGGTGTGAGCCCCCAGTCGTCGAAGCGTTCTTCGAGAACCTCCATGAAGGCGCCCGAGGCCACGCGCAGCGCCTCTTCCGCGCGTTCGCTGCGCAAGGTGGCGCTGCGCAGGGCCAGAGCGCCGAGCACGACGCCGAGGATCAGGCCGATGGCCGCGCCGATCTCGATCAGTTCGAGGATCTGCCAGCTGATCGGGGCCGAGACGAGGCCGAGGACGGAGGCGAGGATTTCCCACACGAAGATCGCGGCGCAGAGCGCCTGAACCGCGATGAGCAGGATAAGCCAGTGCCGCCGCATTACCGGCTGCCTCCGCCGCGGGGGCCGTCAGTCATCGTCGTCGCTGCCCCCGCCGCTGCCGGAGTTGTCGTCGCGGTCATCCCTGTCGTCGCGATCATCCCGGTCGTCGTCGCGATCGTCGTAATCGTCATCGTAATCGTCGCCGTCGTCCCAATCCCCGTCGCCGTCTTTCAGAAGGCGCTGATTGTCGTCGTCGCCGCCGTTCGAGGGGTAGAAATAATCACGTAATATCAGTCCATTGCGCGGATTTATCACGATCTCGCGCCGCCCGCGCTGGTTGCGGGCCACGATCCGCACGCGGCCCAGAAGGGTGCGGGCCGAGGTGATGCGGGTATAGCCGAGTTCCTGAAGCTGGCGGACGACACTGTCCGCGACCGAGGATTGCGCCAGCGCGGCCGACGGCAGGGCGGTGGCGGCCAGAAGAAGGGACAGGGCCTGTCTGCGGTTCATCTCGGTACCCCCAAACGCACGGGAGCACCCGGAACACAACGCTCCGGGTGCCCGATACTCATACGATCACCGGCGGCCCGAGGGCCAGCCCGTTGCGGCGATCAGTCGTCGTCGCTGTCGCGGTCATCGTCCTTGTCGTCGTCGCGGTCATCATCGTCATCATCGCGGTCGCCGCCCTTGTCATCGTCGCGATCGTCGTCGTCGTCATCATCGCGATCGTCGTCGTCATCGTCGTCGTCATGATCGTCGCCGTGATCATCATCATCATCATCATCATCATCATCATCATCGTCATCGTCATCGTCGTCGTCGTCGTCGTCGAGATCGTCGTCTTCGTTTCGGAACTCCTCTTCCGAGCGGGTGACGGCGCCGAGGCCGTTTTCGTCCAGCGCGTAGGAGCGTTCGACTTCGAGGGTGTCGCCCTCGGCCTCGACCCGCACGCGGTTCTTGCCGATGGACACCTTGATTTCGGTGAATTGCGACAGGCCGTAGGTGGCTTCCAGATCGGCGCGGACGGCGTCGACGATCTCGTCGGTCGAGGCGGCGCCGGCGACGAGGGCGGTGGTGCCCCAGAGGGCGGCTGCCGTGGCGAGGGTGCGTGAGGGTCTCATGGGTGATCGGTCCTTTCAGATCAGTGATATCCACTGACCCCAAATTGCCAGACACCGCGGCGCACGCGCTATCCGCACCGGGTTTATTCGGCGCGGTTAAGCCGTTGGTTTGCGGCCATAAACCTGAGTTTATGCCTTAGATTTCCACGCCCAGGGCGCGGGCGACGGTAAAGATATCCTTATCGCCGCGGCCGCACATGTTCATGCAGATGATGTGATCGGCCGGAAGATCCGGCGCGATTTTCGCCACATGGGCCAGCGCATGCGACGGTTCGAGGGCGGGAATGATGCCTTCCGTTTCGCAGGACAGCCGGAACGCCTCCAGCGCCTCCCTGTCCGTGATGGCCACGTATTCGGCGCGCCCGATGTCGTGCAGCCAGGCGTGTTCGGGGCCGATGCCGGGGTAGTCGAGACCGGCGGAGATCGAGAATCCCTCGAGGATCTGGCCATCGTCGTCCTGAAGAAGATACGTCCGGTTACCGTGGAGCACGCCGGGCCGCCCGCCGGTGAGCGAGGCGCAATGTTCCATCTTCTCGTTCACGCCCTTGCCGCCCGCCTCGACGCCGATGATCCGCACGTCGGTGTCGTCGAGGAAGGGGTAGAACAGCCCCATCGCGTTCGAACCGCCGCCGATCGCGGCGATGATCGTGTCGGGCAGCCGGCCTTCGGCCTCGCGCATCTGTTCCTTCGCTTCCTTGCCGATGATCGACTGGAAATCGCGAACCATGGCCGGGTAGGGGTGCGGCCCCGCCACCGTGCCGATGCAATAGAACGTGTCGCGCACATTCGTCACCCAATCGCGCAGCGCGTCGTTCATCGCATCCTTCAGCGTGCCGCGGCCCGAGGTGACGGGCACGACCTCGGCCCCCAGAAGCTTCATCCGGAAGACGTTGGGCTGCTGGCGTTCGACATCGTGCGCGCCCATGTAAACCACGCATTTCAAACCGAATTTCGCGCAGGCCGTGGCCGTGGCGACGCCGTGCTGGCCAGCCCCGGTTTCGGCGATGATCCGGGTCTTGCCCATGCGGCGGGCGAGGATGATCTGGCCGAGCACGTTGTTGATCTTGTGCGCGCCGGTGTGGTTGAGCTCGTCGCGCTTCATGTAGATTTTCGCGCCGCCCAGCCGTTCGGTCAGCCGCTCGGCGAAGTAAAGCGGCGAGGGGCGGCCGACATAGTGTTTCCAGAGAAACTCCATCTCGTCCCAGAACGACTGATCGGTCTTGGCCTTTTCGTATTCCGCCTCGAGATCGAGGATCAGGGGCATCAGGGTTTCGGAGACGAAACGGCCGCCGAAATCGCCGAACCGGCCCTTTTCGTCGGGGCCGGTCATGAAGGAGTTGATCAGGTCTTCGGGCATCATCGGATGGGTCCTCCCACGCACATCCGCCGGGGTGTAGCGTCTTCCCGGGCAGGGGTAAAGATGACCGGGGCGCGCGGTGGGGCAGGATTTCGGCGGGTCCGGCGGGTTGGGGCGCACAGGGCGTACACTGCGCGTACACAGGGCGTACACAGGCGGTACGCCGATTTTGCGGTTAACGGGGCGGACGGTGCCGGGAAGTGATAGCGAGTCGCTATCATCCGGGGAGATGGTAGCGAGTCGCTATCAGTTTGGGGGGGACCGGCCCGGAACAAGGCCCGCAGGGCCGCCGGGCCAGCGCATGCCCGTCCGGGCGGGCAGGCGCTTCTTGCGCGGTGGTTTTGCCGCTTTGGGTCTTTCGGGGTTGCGGGATAAAGCGCGCCGCTCGGAGGCCGGGCGCGCCTGCCCACGGGCATGCCCTGGCCCGGCTTCGCGCGAGGGGTCGACGGGGCGGTGACCGGCCCGGAACAAGGCCCGCAGGGCCGCCGGGCCGGCGCATGCCCGTTCCGGCGGGCAGGCGCTTCTTGCGCGGTGGTTTTGCCGCTCTGGGGCGTGCGGGGTTGCGGGATAAAGCGCGCGGTTCGGAGGGTGGGGGCGCCAGCCCACGGGCATGCCCTGGCCCGGCTAATTGCGAGGGGTCGACGGGGCGGCTTCGCGCTTCAGGGTTTGGGGTCGGGGTTCTCCGTGTGCCCGTCGACCGCGATGATCTGGCCCGATACGAGCCGCGCGGCGGGGGAGGCGAGGAAGACGGCCATTGCCGCCACATCCGCCCCCGTCACGAAACTGCGCATCGAGCTGCCCGCGACATAGCCCGCGCGGATCGCCTCGGGGCTGACGCCCTTGGCCGCCGCCTCGCGGTCGATCACGCCGTCCATCCGGGGCCCCTCGACCGGGCCGGGGCAGATCGCATTCGCGCGGATGCCGTAGGGCCCGAGTTCCATCGCCACCGTCTTCATCAGCCCGTTCACCCCCCATTTCGCCGCCGCATAGGGCGCGCGGTTCGGGAAGCCGTATTGCCCGGCGGTCGACGAGGTGAAGATCATCGCGCCCGCGCCGGCCGCCTTCATCATCGGCGCGGCGTATTTCGCCGAGAGGAACGCGCCGCCCAGCGTCACGCCGAGGCAGGCGTTCCAGCCGTCGAGCGGCTGATCCTCGATCAGCGCGGTGGGGCCGGCGGTGCCCGCGTTGGCGCAAAGCACGTCGAGCCCGCCCCAGATCTCGGCAATCGCCGCGAAGAGGGCGGCGACCTGATCCTCGTCCGACACATCGACGTGGGAGCCGCGCAGGTCGCTGACCGCGCCGAGGGCGGCGGCATCGGCATCGGCGATCCAGACCTCCGCCCCCGCCGCCTCGAAGGCGCGGGCCATGGCGAGGCCGATCCCGCTGGCCCCTGCCGTGATCAGAACCCTCTGGGCCATCTATTTCACCGCGCCGGCGGCCATGCCCTTGATGATGTAGCGTTCGAGCAGGACGCCCACGACGATCAGCGGCAGGATCGCCGCCGCCGACAGCGCGGCCATCGACCACCAGTTGATGCCCTGGCTGCCGGTCTGGCTGGCGACCATCACGGGCAGCGTCTTGGCGTCGCTTGCGGTCAGAAGCGCGGCGAAGAAATATTCGTTCCACGTCAGCACGAGGCAGAGGATGAAGGCCGCGACCATGCCGGGCAGCGCGATGGGCAGGACGATCGTCAGGAACGCGCCCCAGATCGACAGGCCGTCGACCAGCGCGGCCTCTTCGAGTTCGACGGGGATCGACAGGAACTGATCCCGCATGATCCAGATGACGATGGGCAGGACGGTGAGCGCGTAGAGCAGGATCAGCCCGATCCGCGTGTCGAGCAGCGCCAGTTCCCGGTAGAGGACGAGGAAGGGCAGGGCGAGCACCACCGGCGGCAGGATCAGCTGGCTGAGGAAGAAGAACGAGATATCGGGGTTCCGCATGAAGCCGAAGCGGTAGCGGAAGCGCGAGAGCCCGTAGGCCGCCATCGAGCCCAGCGCAACCGCAAGCGCCGAGGCCGAGAGCGCGGTGATGGCGGAATTCATGAAGCGCAGGAGAAACTCCTCCCGCACCGTGGATTCCTGGCCGATCAGGCGGGGCGACAGCCCGAGGCTTTCCCAGCCGCGCCAGTTCGGCTGGAAATCCACGAAGGGGATCATGTGGCCCTGCATCACGTTCGGGGCCATCTTGAAGCTTGTCGTGATCGTCCAGTAGATCGGGAAGAGGCACACGACCGTCCAGAAGATCAGGATGCCGTAGATCGCGATGCGCGAGGCCCACCATTTCACGGGGGGCGGCCGGTCATCGGGGTGATCGTGGAAGATCTGGGTGCTGTCTGCCATGGCTGCGGCCTAGTATTTCGGGTTCATCCAGCGATCCACCAGCTTCATGAACACGGTGATCGCGACGACGATGAGGACGAGATAGACGATCGCCAGAAGCGTGCCGTAGCCCACGTTCGAACGGTCGCGGTATTCGCGGAAGATGAAGCTTGTGACGCTGTCGGTCGCGCCGCCGGGGCCGCCGGAGGTGACGTTGATGATGATATCCGCGAGCTTCAGCTTGAAGATGATGCGAATGAGGATCGCGGTGATCGAGACCGGGAGCATCAGGGGAAAGGTGACTTCCCAGAACCCGCGCCAGCCCGAGGCACCGTCGACGCGGGCGGCCTCCTGCACATCCTTCGGGATCGCCTGCAGGCCCGCCAGAAGCATGATCATCATGAAGGGAATATAGGTCCAGGCATCCATCATCATGATCATGGCGCGGGCCATTTCGGGATCGCCGAAGAACGAGGGCCGGTCCCATCCAAGCCAGCGGGCGAGGCGGGCGAGGGGGCCGAAGCGGATTTCCATCATCGACTTGCCGACCATCCAGCTGACCGCGACGGGCGAGAGCATCAGGGGCATGAGGAAGGCCACGCGGAAGAACTTGCGCGCCTTGATCTGGCTGGCGAGGATCAGGGCGAGGCCGAAGGCGATGGCATATTCCACGAGGATCGCCAGCGTGTAATAGACCATGTTTTTCAGGGCGTTCCAGTAGAACGGATCGCCCCACATCTGGCGGATGTTGTCGAGCCCGTTGAACTTGCGGCCATCGGGGCTTGAGAGGTTCCAGTCGGAGAATGCGATGCCGAGGGCGAAGATCAGCGGGAAGATCACCATGGCCACGACGAAGAGCGTGGCGGGCAGGATGAAGAGGGTGCGCTTGCCCTTCTCGCCGTAAAGCACCACCTGCGCGATGCAGAGGCAGGTGGCCCAGAAGAGATAGGCGTAGAGCGCGGGCCGCCAGTTCTGAACCTCCATCGCGATGCGGCCCGTCTCGGCCAGCCCGAGGATCAGGAAGGCCGCGACCATCACGCCGAAGGAGCCCCATATCAGCGTCTTGCCCAGCGCACGGCGCGCCGGGGTGATTTCGTCGGATGTCACGACGTGCAGAAGATCGCCCTCACCAGTCATGCTAGCATGTTAGGTAGCTCTGCGCCGGCGGGGAAGAGGTTTTCGCACTCAGTGCGTCAGCGGGACGGCACCGACAGCTCGAACCGGCAGGCATGGCCTGGCCCCAGCGCGCCGCAATCGACCTCGCGGCACATCGCATCGGGGTGGACGAGGACGGCGTAGAGCCGGGCGAAGACGCCCGAATGCCAGTCGCAGAGGCAACCCGCGCTGGCCTCGCCCCGGATGATCGGGTTGTTCGCGATCTCGAAGGACCAGGGCGAGAGCACGGTGAACCGGCCCGAGCCCGCGAAGGTCCAGGCGTGGCGGGCGATGGCGTGGCTGAGCGCCCGGGCCGAGGGGCCGGGGGGCAGGCATTTCAGCAGCATCCGCGCCGGGGCCGGGATGCGGTGGGCGAGGATGTAATCGGCGGTGCGGTAGCCCGCCTCGGTCGCCATGCGGGGCGCGAGGTCGGGTTCTTCGATGCGAAGCTGGCGGTGCAGGCGGGCGGCGTCGCCTTCGGGGATCATCATGCGCCCGTCGGGCACGGAGAAAAGCCCCGCGCGGGTCATCATCGCGACGACCCGTTCGGTGCCGCCCAGCGCCTCGATCACCGGGATCATCTGAAGAATGGCGTTCGGGCCGATCAGCGCGCCGGTTGCGGTGCGGCCATCCTCAGGCATCCTCCATCTGCTGATCGCCGCCGCCGCAGGCGCGGGCCGCCGCGCGCTCTTTCATCTGGGCGCGCACCGCCTCGCGGCGTTCGGCGGCCTTTGCGGCGCGGTCGGCCGAGGCCTCCCAGTCGTCAAGCTGGGCTTCGGCGATCGTGCGGGTTTCGTCGAAGTGGAAATCGACCGTACCTTTCGTCTGGGGGCCCCAATACCCGGCCTTGCCGAGATCGTAGAAGCTGCGCCGGACGCCCGCGCGGAGGAAGGCGTAGAGGCAGCCCAGAAGGTAGCGGCGGCGGAAGCCCGTGCCGCGCCAGGGGTAATGGAAGAGCGCCTTTCGCGAATAGAAGCGGCGGTAGTTGTTCATCACGCCGTCGAGGAGTTCGCCGCGTTCCATCGCCGCGGGTTTCATGATCGGGGTGACGAAGTTGTATTTCGAGAAATCGTAGATCTCGACCTGATCCTTGAGTTCCTGGAAGAGCGGCGTGAAGGGCCAGGGCGTGTACATCGACCAGTTGGCGAGATCGGGCTGCCAGTCCCAGGCCATGCGGTAGGTTTCTTCGAGCGTCTCGGGCGTTTCGTTGTCGAGCCCGACGATGAACTGGGCCTCGACGAGGATATCGGCCTCACGCAGAAGGCGGATCGCCGTCTTGTTTTCCTCGACCTTGGTTTCCTTGTTGAAGATGTCGAGCTTCATCTGGGCCGCGGCCTCGGTGCCGAGGGAGACATGGACGAGCCCCGCCTTGCGGTAGAATTTCAGCAGATCCTTGTCGCGGTAGATATCGGTCACGCGGGTGTTGATGCCCCATTTCACGCGGCGCGGCAGGTCGCGGGCGATCAGCTCCTCGCAGAAGGCGACGAATTTCTTCTTGTTGATAGTGGGTTCCTCGTCGGCGAGGATGAAGAAGCCGACGCCGTGGTTTTCCACCAGATCCTCGATCTCGTCGACGACGTCTTTCGGCTCGCGCACCCGGTAATCGCGCCAGAACTTCCATTGCGAGCAGAAGGAGCAGGTGAAGGGGCAGCCGCGGGCGAGGTTCGGGATCGCGACGCGGGTGTTCAGGGGCAGGTAGATGTATTTCGACCAGTCGAGGATCGCCCAGTCGGGTTTGATCTTCGAAAGATCCTTGACGGTGGAGGCGGCGGGGGTGGCCACGATCTCGCCCCCGTCGAGGAAGGCGAGGCCGCGGATCCTGTGGCGGTCGGCGGGCCAGCGGCCGTCTTCGATGGCGAGCATCAGTTCGGTGCAGATCTCTTCCCCTTCGCCGCGCACGATGACATCGACCCAGGGGGCTTCGGAGAGAACCTGTTTGAACATGAAGGTGGCGTGGACGCCGCCCAGGACGCGGACCGCACCCGGCACGGTATCGCGGGCGAGTTTCAGCACCTCTTCGGCGCGGTAGATCGACGGGGTGATGGCGGTGACGCCCACGACGTCGGGCTTCAGATCGGCCATGCGGGCGGCGAGATCTTCGTCGGAGATGTCATCGGTCATCGCGTCGATGAAATGGACGTCGTCGAAGCCCGACTGCCGCAGGTGGCCGGTGAGATAGGCGACCCAGGCCGGGGGCCATGTGCCCGCGATTTCGGCACCGCCGGACCGATAATTGGGGTGGACGAAGAGAATGCGCATGTCAGACCTCCCAATCTGTCAAGTTAAATTGACAGATGAGTGTCTGCTTGCATTGACATAGATCAATGTCGCAGGGGGCGGTGCGACCCGCCCCCCGGGACCCCCACACAATCCTGTAGGCCTATTTCACGGCGCCGTAGGAGCCGATGTAGTTCCAGTTCGCGGTGCTGGAATCGAAGGTTCCGCCGACCTCGGGCGCGAACTGGCCGTAGAAGGTGCCTTGGGATGTGCCCGAAACCTCGGTGCCGTCGATCGTCGCGATGAAGCCGTTGTTGGCGATATCGGCCGGTGCGGTGCTGGAGAAATCGAGATCGCCGAGCGGCGCGAGACCGGCCGCGGCGTTCAGGCGCTCGCCCGACGTGCCGCTGCTGGAAATCTCGGCCTTGGTGAAGTTCTGCGATGTCGTCACCGCGACGGTGGACTGGGTTTCCCAAAGCTCGCCCGTTGTCTTGTCGACCGCGATGCCCAGGGAGTTGCCCATGTAGGTTCCGTCGGCCGTCTGGGTCGTCGTCGTCTTGACGCCGGTGGTGCCCGCGCCGATCGTTCCGCTGCCGGAGTTGAGCCCGGTGACCCAGGCGCCGTAATTCTGGTATTCGAACCCGTTATTGTAGGGGTTCGCGGTGCGAATGCGCGTGCGATCCGCCGTTGCCGTCGTTTGCGCCACGATGGGGTCGGTGGCGGTGATCGTGCCGTCGGCGGTGGAGACACCGGCCGTCGTCCCCCCGGTCGTGAATTCCATGGAGGTGAGTGCGCCGCTTTCGATCCGCAGCTGGGCGGTGACCGGCTGTGGCCCCGTCGTGCCGGCGGCCGTGATCGGGCCGTCGTCGTTGCCGTCCTTGGCGTTCGTGTTGTTGTTCAGCGCCTGGGTGGTGTCGGCGGCGACGGCGGAGCCCTCAAGCTCGACCTGCGCGTTGGCCGGAACGGCGGACCAGCTTTGGAACGGCATGTATCCGCCCCGGAAGAACACCGAGTTCGTGCCACCGCATCCCGTAAGGGCAATCGCGGTGAGTAGACATAAGCTGCGCGTGACGACCATCGAGCCACTCCTTCTGATTTCTTACGGCTGCGGCGGCCCGATCCGGGGCTGGCGCGGTATCCTGCGGATCGTCAGATCCGGGCCGCCCCAATTCCCCTTTGCAGTTGCCCCCCCCAAACACGCATAGTGTTCGTAAACAAATCATAGACTTGGATGTCGAGTTGAAATTGCGCCAGATCAATTCCCGAAGCTTTTTACCGGTCCTGCGGCTTTGCGCTGCGCTTCTGGTCGCGGCCTGCCTCTGGGGTCAGGCCGCCCCGGGACAGGCGCAGAGCCTGGCGGAGCAGCAGGCCATCGAAGCGCGGTTTGTGCGCGGTCTGACCTTGCTTGACGGCGGCCGGCCCGACGCGGCGATCGCGATCTTCAGCGCGATCCTGGCGGAGGATCCGGGCCTCGTGCGGGTGCGTCTCGAACTGGCGCGAGCCTATTTCGCCGCCGGGCGCTGGCAGGAGGCGCGGCGGGAGTTCTTCCTGGTGCTGTCGGGCGACATCCCCGACCCGGTGCGGCAGACGGTGCTGGGCTTTGTGCGGGCGATCGACGCGCGCCGCGGCTTCGACTGGGATCTGTCGCTGGCGCTGACCCGCGCGGGCGATGGACGCAGCTATGCCTCGGACGTGCTGTTCGCCGATCTGGGCCCCGGGCCGCCGGTGCCCTTCGTGCTGAACCGGCGCGGATCGGGCGGGATCGGCCTGGCCTATGACATTTCCGCCGAAATCCGGGCCGCGGTGCCGGGCCTGTCGGGCCGCGCGTCACGGGTGACGGGGTTCGGCGAGGTCTTCGCCTTCGGGATCGAGGCGCCGGGGCGCCGCTTCGACGACAGGACGCTGGGCCTGCGCACCGGGCTTCGCCTCGCGGCGGCGCGGCGCACCGCGTTCGCCGGCCTGGCCTATGACACGACCCGGGAAGGCGGCGCGACGGTGGAGCGGGAGCTGCGGCTGGAACTGGCCGCGGACCGGCGCGACCGGCGGGGCCGGTCGGTCTTCGGCCGGCTGGAGGCCGGGGTGACCGAAGACCCGAGCCTGACGAGGTCGGACACCCGGTTTCTGCGCGGCACGCTTGGGGTCGGGCGGACGTTCGGCGGCAACCGGTCGGTCGACCTGCGGCTGTTCGGCGAGATCGTCGATGCCGAGCGGGACGTGGAGGACAGCCGCGAAATCGGGCTTCGGATCGGCGGGGCCGCCGACCTGCCGTTCGGCATCCGGCTTGCCCCGTCGGCCTTCGTGTCGCGGAAGCACTTTCCCGATCCGAACCCGGTCTTCGTCGACAGCCCCGACGAGCGGAGCTTTGGCGTGTCGCTGCGGGTGGAGAAGACCGACTGGTTCATCGGCCCCGGGGCGCGGCCCTTCGCCGAGATCGGATATCTGCGCACCGACAGCGATGCCGCCGCCTTCAGCCATGACGAGCTTGTCTATCGGCTGGGGTTCGAGCGGCGGTTCTGAGGGCGCTCAGGGCTCGGACGAGGCGAGGACGTCCGCGATACGGTCGGCAAGGCGAAGGGCGAGGGCGACGATGGTGAGCGTCGGGTTGGCCCAGCCCGGGGTGGGGAAGACCGAGCTTCCGGCGATGTAGAGATTGGCGATGCCGTGGACGCGGGCCTGGGCGTCGACCACGCCCTCTTCGGGCCGGGCGGCCATGCGGGTGGTGCCCATGTGATGCTTGCCGCCGGTGAGGGAGGCGGGCCAGGGCTGGCCCGGCCCGATGCCGGGGCCGGTGATCGTGGTGCCCGTTGCCGCGAGGCGTTGGCGGATCTCGGCCAGAAGCCGGCCGGGCCCGGCCTTGTCGGCCTCGGGCACCTGCCAGTGCACCGCGGCCCGGGGCAGGCCCAGCGCGTCGCGTTCCGCGGAGAGGTGCACGCGGCTTTCGGGATCGGGCGTCGTTTCGGCGAAGAGGCGAAGCGCGGTGCGGCGGCCCCCGCGCGCGGCTGTGAGAGCGCGGAGGGCAATGAGCGCCGCCGTCCGATCGGGCCGCCGGGCCAGTGCGGCGAGATCGCCCCAGGTGTCGGCGTCGCGGAAGCGTTCGCCGCGCGCGATCTGCGCGAGGCGGGCGAGCGCCTGGCCCTGATCCGTGGCGACCCTGGGGTGGAGGACGTAATCGGGCTGTTCGGTGAAGAAGGCGGCGGCGGCGTTCGCGCCTTCGGGCCGGAGGCGCAGGGCAAGGAAGCCGCCTGCCGCCTGCCGCTGTGCCGCGAGCGAGGGGATGGTGAGGCGGGCAAGGGCTGGTGCGGTGCCCGACACCACGCCCGCATCCATATAGGCGTGATCCATGAAGAAGCGGCCCACGAGATCGTGGCCGTTGCCGATGCCCTTCGGCATCTGCCGGTTGGCGGCGAGGAGGAGGCGGGCGTTTTCCACCCCGCCCGTGGCCAGCACCGTCAGCGCCGGTTCGCAGCGGAGGCTGCGGTTGCCGGGGAGGCGGGCGGTGACGGCCTCGACCCGGCGGTGCTGGGCATCGAGGGTGAGATCGGTGACGGCGGCCCCGAGGAGGATGCGGGGCGCGGGGCGGCCGGGCGCGAGGAGGTGATCGGCGAAGTTCCCGACCGCGGTGAGGCGGACTTCGGCCAACGCCGCCTGCCCCTGTGGCAGGGCGTCGCCGGGATCGAGCCGGGCACGGACCGCGCCGTTTTCGGGCAGGTCGAGCAGGCGGGCGGCGCGGGCATAGCCTTCGGCAAGGTCGGATTTCGCGATGGGCCAGGCGGGCACACCGGGGGCGCGGCCCGTGAAATCGGCCTCTTCGAGTTCGACGCACTGGCCTGTCCAGAACACCGTCGACCCGCCCAGCGCGCGGAACCGGCTGTAGGCGTAGGAGTGGTTGGGCGTGCCGCTGCGCTCTGCGCGGCAGGCGGCCTGGCCCGCGCGGTCGGGCCGTTCGCCCCCCGCTTCGAGGATCAGGGTGGGGATGCCGCGTTCGGCGAGTGCCGTGCCGAGCGTCAGCCCCGCCGCGCCCGCGCCGATGATGCAGACCGTCGGGCGCAGCACCTCGCCATCGGACAGCGCGCCCGCGTCTTCGGCAACGGGCGCCGTCACGCGCGCCGCCCCTACCAGCCGCCGCCCCCGCCGCCGCCGCCCCCGCCGCCGGAAAACCCGCCCCCGCCCGAGAAGCCCGAGGAGGAGCTGTCGGTGCGGGGCAGGCTGGCGGTGAAGCTGTCGCTCATCGACGAGGTGAGATTGCCGAGATTGCTGGGGAAGAGGCGCCCGTTGCCGAGGCCGCCGTGGTACCAGGTCGGGGAATAGCCTGTCCCCGCGACCGCGCCGGTCGCCACCGCCGTACGGAGCCAGGACCGGAAGGCTTGCGTCCAGGGTTTCTCGACCCCGAGCGCCATGGCGTAGGGCAGGAGTTTCTCGAAATGGCGGGGCGACATTTCGGGCGCGCCGGCCATGTTCATGCGATCCTCTTCCGCCACCGAAAGGTAGTGGCGGAGCCCCGCGATCTCGGTCGTGCGCTCCTGGCCGAGGGGCGTGGGCGCGCCGAGGAGGTGGAAGAAGAAGAGGTTGACGAGGGCGAGCCCGACGAGGGCGAGGAAGGGCCGGGCATCCTCGACCAGCGGCCAGAGAAGGCCGAGCCCCACCACGACCGCCACGGTCAGGAGCCCGACGAGGAAGAAGCCGACGAAGGCGGCCTCGATCTTGCCGGTGAGGCCCATGGTCAGGCGCTTCACCAGCTTGATTGCGACCGAGAGGAAGATGCTGCCGAAGACCAGCGCGGGGATCATCGTGCCCACCGCGTCGGGATCGAACCCGCCGAAGACCACCGTCAGCACGACGCCAGCGACCGTCAGGACGATGCCGAGGATCACCCAGAACAGGTTGGTGCGGTAGAAGACGTTGCGGTGTTCGTTCTCCATCGCGTGGTTGAAGGCGTAGCCGAGGGCCGCGATCGTCTTGCCGTTCGAGGCGGAGATGGTGAGCGTGCCGTTTTCTTCCCGCAGCTTGCGCATGATCGCGGCCTCGCCCACGGGGAAGGTGACGTTGCGCTGGGGTTTTGCGGTGCGTCTGAGGGTGATGGTGTCGCCGATTTCGCTGAATTCGAGATAGCCCTTTACGGCGAGGCTGACGGCGGCGGCCGAAATCGCCTCGTACCCCCCGCCTTTCAGCCCCTTGTTCCAGACGTAATGCGCGAGCGCCGGCGACACGCCTTCGGGCAGATCCCAGCGCGGCACCATCACGCCTTTCGGCGGATCGCGGCCCACGGCGCGCCAGGCGAAAAGGTAGTAGAGGAACACCACGGCCGTCACGAGGGCGGGGATCACGAGGCCCCGGTTGTCGCGCAGGAACCACGCGCGCAGCTGTTCTGCCGTGGGCGCGGCGATCACGCCCTTTTCGACCGCGACGACGGCGGTCAGCCCTTCGCGTTTCGCGAGGGGGGCGGTGGTTTCGAACGTGACCTCGCGGAGGTCGTTCGAGATCGTCCAGCGGGCGTTCTGCGCGTCGGAGCCGTAGGGGCCGGTATAGGCCGTCGCCTCCACCGCGCCGGGGGCGGGCAGGCGGATCGTGGCGGTGGCGTTCAGGATCGGGAAGGCCCATTCGGTGCCGGTGGCGTTCCAGTAGATCTCATCCCGCCCGTCGAAGAAGCGCACCTGCCGGTCGGTGCGGTAGGTGAGCACATAGGTGTAGACGCCGGGATCGAGGAAGACGTTCGAGCGCCCGAGATAGACGCGGGAAAAGCGGCTGCGCTTTTCGAGGCGGAAGGTTTCGCGCGCGCCGTCGCGGGTGGCGGAGAGCACGGTGAACCCGGCATTCGCGACCTGCCCGCCCCGATCGGTGAAGGTGGTGGGGAAATCGCGGTAGATGCCGCGGCGGATCGATTTGCCCTCGGCCCGGACGCGGACGGTTTCGGTGACGAGGAAATCGCCGTTTTCCTGAACCTCTACGAGGCTGTCGAAAGACAGGATCTCTTCCGCCGCGAGCACGGGGAGGGCGAGGACAAGCCAGGCGAGGCTGGCCGCAAGCCAGAGGAGCGCGGGGCGAAGCGTCACGTTCAGAAGGCGACCTGGGGCAGGGCGCGGTCGGCGGGATCCTCGAGTTCGAAATATTCCGCCTGCTGGAAATCGTAGCGGTTGGCCACGAGGTTCGAGGGAAACGCCTCGACCTTGACGTTCAGTTCGCGGACCGAGCCGTTGTAATAGCGCCGCGCCATCTGGATTTCGCTTTCCAGCGTTTCGAGCGACGTCTGGAGATCGCGGAAATTCTCGTTGGCCTTCAGGTCGGGATAGGCCTCGGCCACCGCGAAAAGCTTGCCCAGCGCCTGGGACAGCATGCCTTCGGCCGCCGCGCGATCGGCCACGTTGCCTTCGGGGATGGCGGCGGCGCGGGTGCGCATTTCCGTCACCTCGCGCAGCGCATCCTTTTCGTGGGCGGCGTAGCCCTTCACCGTCTCGACCAGGTTCGGGATCAGATCGGAGCGGCGTTTGAGCTGCACGTCGATCCCGCTCCAGGCCTCGCGCACCATCTGACGGGCGCGGACGAGGGCGTTGTAGAGGACGATGCCGTAAAGGACGATCAGGGCGGCGAGGCCGAGAAGGACGAGGAGGGTCGTCAGCATGGGCGGGGGCTCCCACTTCGGGTTGTTCGGCGCGAGTTTAGCGGAGGTTCGGGGGGGCGGGCCACCGTGTTCGGCAAGAAGCGGGCGGCTGTGGCGCGGGATCCGCAAAGGGGGCCGTGGGGCGGGAAATGTGGCAAATGTGAGGCGGATTACATACGCGAGGGGCGCGAATCGGCAAAGTGGGGACAGATTGTTTCGATACCGTGGAGAGCACCGATGACCGCCAGCACCGCCTTCAAAGTGATTTCGGCCGGGGCCGCGATGTATTCGGTCTTCTACTTCGGCCTCGTCCTGCAGACGGCGCTGGGGCAGGCCACGGCCATCGTCTTCTGATCCTGTTTCGTTTCCTCCCTGCACTGGATGGGCCGGCTTTGTGCCGGCCCTTTATTTCGCTATGGGAGAAGTCCCGTCGTCAAACCAGGGAACTTGCGTGGCTCTTACCTACCATCCCTCCCGGGGATCGATTGTAACGGTTCGGTTCGAGCCCGGTTTCGTTCCGCCCGAGATGGTCAAACGACGACTGGCGGTCGTTCTTTCGCCCGCGATCCGCAATCGACCCGGCCTTTGCACCGTGGTTCCGTTGAGCACCACCGATCCCGAGGAGGGAAAGGTGATGCCCTATCACTACAAGTTTCGCGCAGGGTTCGAGATGCCCAAGGAATGGGGGGATATCGAGCGATGGGTGAAAGGCGACATGGTTTGCACCGTTGGATGGCATCGAGTGGATTTGTTGAGGTTGGGCAAGCGCTTGGATGGCTCGCGGATCTATCAGAAGAGCACGATTTCCGATGCGGATTTCGCGCAGGTGCAGCGCTGCGTTCTGCATGGTCTCGGTCTCTCAACTTTGACAAAGCACATATGACTGCCTATATTCTTTCGCGTGGCGGCTCTGCTCTTGTCATCCGCATTAAGACCCCACCAGGGGCCGCTGGCCGAGGCGGCGAAAGCAAGCTGCAGGCCAGCGCTGTAAGGCCCCGCTCCGGCGGGGCCTTTGCTTTTCTGGCTGGGTGGCCGGACTTCCGGACGCCCCCCTCACGCAAACTGCTCCCTTATCAGCCGTTCCTCGAGCCCGTGGCCCGGGTCGAAGAGGATGCGGTGGCGGATCTCGGGTTCGCTGCGGATCTCGACGGTTTCGACGTCGCGGACGGGGCGGCCGTCGGCGTCGGCCATGACCGGGCGCTTGGCGGGGTTCAGCACCTCGAACTTCACATGCGCCGCCTTCGGCAGGATCGCCCCGCGCCAGCGGCGGGGGCGGAAGGCCGCGACCGCCGTCAGCGCCAGAACGCCCGAGCCGATCGGCAGGATCGGCCCGTGGGCGGAATAGTTGTAGGCCGTCGAGCCCGCCGGCGTGGAGAGCAGCGCGCCGTCGCAGACAAGCTCTTCCATCCGCACCCGGCCATCGACCGAGATTCGGAGTTTCGCCGCCTGCGGCCCCGCGCGCAGAAGCGAGACCTCGTTGATCGCGAGCCCTTCGTGCACCGTGCCGTCGGTGGTGACGGCGCGCATGGCGAGCGGGTTGATCACCGCCTCTTCCGCCGCAGAGAGGCGTTCGATCAGCCCGTCTTCGTCGAATTCGTTCATCAGGAAGCCGATGGTGCCGCAGTTCATGCCGTAGACCGGCGTGTCGCGATCCATCGTGGCGTTCAGCGTTTCCAGCATGAAGCCGTCGCCGCCCAGCGCCACGATCACATCCGCCCGGTCGGGATCGGCCTGGCCGTAGCGCGCCGTGAGGCGGGCGAGGGCGGATTGCGCCGTCTCGGTTTCGCTGGCGCGGAAGGTGATGGATGTGGCGCCCGGCATGTCCCTCTCCCCGAGGGGCAGAGGCCCCGTCGTCTGGCCCCAAGTCTTTGCCCCTTCGCCCGGGATTGGCAACCCGCGCGGGGCGGCGGGGCGTGCCAAAGCGTCGGATTCGCCCCTTTTGCGACCCCGCCATCCGCGATATAGCGGCGCGAGCCCAGACCTCCCAAGGAGTGACGCCATGAACGCCCCCCATCGCGATGCCGGTTTCTTCACCGAGCCCCTGTCGTCCCGCGACCCCGAGCTTTTCGGGGCGATCGAGAAGGAATTCGAACGCCAGCAGACCGAGATCGAGCTGATCGCGTCGGAAAACATCGTGAGCCGCGCCGTGCTGGAGGCGCAAGGCTCGGTGCTGACGAACAAATATGCCGAGGGCTATCCCGGCCGGCGCTATTACGGCGGCTGCCAGTTCGTCGATATCGCCGAGGAGCTGGCGATCGAGCGGGCGAAGCAGCTGTTCGGCTGCGGGTTCGCGAATGTGCAGCCGAATTCGGGAAGCCAGGCGAACCAGGGCGTGTTCCAGGCGCTGATCCAGCCCGGCGACACGATCCTGGGCATGAGCCTCGACGCGGGCGGGCACCTGACCCATGGCGCGAAGCCCAACCAGTCGGGCAAGTGGTTCAACGCCATTCCCTATGGCGTGCGCGAGGATACGCTGGATGTGGATTACGACCAGATCGCGGATCTGGCGCAGGAACATCAGCCGAAGCTGATCATCGCGGGCGGATCGGCCATCCCGCGCCAGCTTGATTTCGCGCGCTTCCGCGAGATTGCCGACAGCGTGGGGGCCTGGCTTCTGGCCGACGTGGCGCATTACGCGGGGCTGATCGCGGCGGGCGTCTACCCTTCGCCCTTCCCGCATGTGCATGTGGCGACGACGACGACGCACAAGACGCTAAGGGGCCCGCGCGGCGGCATGATCTTGACGAATGACGAGGCGATCGCGAAGAAGGTGAATTCGGCGATCTTCCCCGGCATCCAGGGCGGGCCCTTGATGCACGTGATCGCCGCGAAGGCCGTGGCCTTCGGCGAGGCGCTGCGCCCCGAGTTCAGGAGCTACCAGGAACAGGTGATCAAGAACGCCCAGGCGCTGGCCGCCGCGCTTGTCGAGGGCGGGCTTGATATCGTCACCGGGGGCACGGACAGCCACCTTCTTCTCGTCGACCTGCGCCCCAAGAGCGTGAAGGGCAACGCCACCGAAACCGCGCTGGGCCGGGCCCATATCACGGTGAACAAGAACGGCATTCCCTTCGACACCGAGAAGCCGACGATCACGAGCGGCATCCGCCTTGGTTCGCCCGCCGGGACGACCCGGGGCTTCGGCGAGCCCGAGTTCCGCCAGATCGGCGCGTGGATCGTGCGGGTGGTCGACGGGCTGGCGAAGACCGCCGGCGAGGGCGACCTGATGGCCGAAGAGGCGGTGAAGGCCGAGGTGCTGGATCTGTGCAGGAAATTCCCGATCTACGGGGGGTAGGGCGATCGCGCTTGCGCTGAACAGCGTGACGGAAGGGTCGGGCCCCCGGGTTCTGATCGCGCACGGGCTTTACGGGTCGGCGCGGAACTGGGGCGTGATCGTCAGGCGGCTGAGCGATGCCTTCACCGTGACGGCGGTGGATATGCGCAACCACGGGCAAAGCCCCTGGGCCGAAAGCCATGGCTACGAGGATATGGCCGCCGATCTGGCGGAGGCGATCGGGGGGCGCGCCCATGTGGTGGGCCATTCGATGGGCGGCAAGGCCGCGATGGTGCTGGCGCTGACGGCGCCGGAGCGGGTGGATCGGCTGATCGTGGCCGATATCGCGCCGGTGGCGTATTCGCACACGCAGATCCAGTATATCGAGGCGATGCGGGGCGTGGATCTGTCGCGGGTAGAGACGCGGGGGGATGCTGACCGGCAACTGGCCGGTGTCGTGCCGGAGGAGGGCGTGCGGGCGTTCCTCTTGCAGTCGCTTGACGTGAAGGGGCGGCGGTGGCGGCTGAACCTCGACGTGCTGGCGCGCGAGATGGACCGGATCATCGGGTTTCCCGGGGATCTCGGGGGCGTGTTCGAGGGGCCGGCGCTGTTTCTGTCGGGGGCCGAGAGCGATTACGTGCGGCCGGAACACCGGGAGCGGATCAAGACGCTCTTTCCCAACGCGAAATTCGCGAAGATCCCGGGGGCGGGGCACTGGCTTCACGCCGAGAAGCCGCGGGAGTTCGAGGCGGCGGTAAGGGCGTTTCTGGGGGGGATGGGGTAGAGGCCGGGGGATGAGCCGCGGCAGCGCCAGACCGTGGGGTGGCGATCCGGAATGTGAGCGGCTTGGTTTATCCCCGCGGCCCCGGACGACGTATGGGCGGTGCGCCCGGCGGTGAGATATCGCCAGCCCGGGGGACGGTCTGGCGATGGCGCGGCGGCTGCGCCGCTATTCGCGCTGGGGAGAGTGAGTGAAATTACGTATGAAAGTGTTTCCTAGGTTAAGTGTGAAACTTGGCGTTCACAAAAAGGAAACGCCTGGAGCGAGCTAGTCATAGACGAAGCTTGGTTCTGCGACGAGCGGATCTTCGGGAATTCTCGCCAACAAGTACCTCAGAAGATCCACTGGCCATACGCAACCTAATTGTACACCTAATTCGTCTTCGCCAATGCGTCCGGAATAAACCCCCATCAAATAGTCCTCGTGTTCAAGTTCAACTCGTGACGGAACTTCGGTTAAAACCTTGTAAGTTCCCTTTCTTAGTATTACCGGTGATCCCGACATGCCTTCTCGAGTAGCAGTGTCCAGAAGAAATTTGTTATCTCCAGCGTAAGTGTTGTTTGGTTCTGACGCAATTGAAGCCCGCTTCCATATCGGGACACGCCCATCACCACGCATTCCGCGTGGGTAGCCGACAACAAAGCACTCATCGGTGACGTTGATGTGAGGTTGTGAATCAAGAAATCCGAAGGCGTTGTGGTCACGGTGTATTCGCGAACCTCCGACGTCGGGGACTTGATCCGGCATCTTGATCGGGAGAATTGCCAAATCACCTCTCAAGTTGCTCTCTGCTTCAGAGGCTAGATGGAAAAAATTGGCATTCTCCCCTCCATCAAGTAGCCTGTAACGAAATTTGCATGATGAAATTAGTACAAAACCCTCGCGTTCTGACGGGGTTGAAAACCTAAACTCAATATCAACAAAGTTCGGAAAGAATGAGCCAATCTGTCCACCATCTAGATCCATTCCAGAGAGGCAGTGAAAGTTTGTTACAAGAAACCAGCAACGATGGCTGTAGGAAAATATTCCAAAGCCAGTGCCTATGCTGTGTTTTTCGTGCTCTGAGCTATCGTCGAAAATACGACGCATGGTCAGTGGAAATACCGTGTCTGTAATTTTGTGATAGTCTCGCCACATCATGCGGCGAGATAAATCTGTCTTAATTTCAGTTTTTGGATCTCGCGCCAAATCCCAGTCTCCGCGGTTGAGGCAAGTGTCCTGCATGATATCGACAGAGACTCTTTGCTCCAACGAACTGTGTGGGCCCGCAATTGGCCTACGGCCAATCGCTTTCGCCCACTCGCCCTGAAGATGGACAGCTTAGCTGTCCATCTTCAGGGCGTTAATAAATGCCTCTTGAGGTATCTCGACCTTGCCGAACTGCCGCATCCGCTTCTTGCCCGCCTTCTGCTTCTCCAGCAGCTTCTTCTTCCGGGTCGCGTCGCCGCCGTAGCATTTCGCGGTCACGTCCTTGCGGAGGGCCGACAGGGTTTCGCGCGCGATTACCTTTCCGCCGATCGCCGCCTGGATCGGGATCTTGAACATGTGGCGGGGGATCAGATCCTTCAGCTTCTCGCACATCGCCCGGCCGCGCATTTCCGCACGGTCGCGGTGGACCATCATGGAAAGCGCATCCACCGGCTCGTCGTTGACGAGGATCTGCATCTTCACCAGGTTGTCCTGCCGGTAGCCGTGCATCTGGTAGTCGAAGGAGGCGTAGCCCTTCGTCACCGATTTCAGCCGGTCGTAGAAATCGAACACCACCTCGTTCAGGGGCAGATCGTAGACGACCATGGCGCGGGCGCCCGCATAGGTCAGATCCTCCTGGATCCCGCGCCGGTCCTGGCAGAGTTTCAGCACATCGCCCAGGTAATCGTCGGGCACGAGGATGGTGGCCTTGATCCGGGGCTCCTCGATATGGGCGACGGTGGTGGGGTCGGGCATGTCGGCGGGGTTGTGCAACTCCCGCATCGTGCCGTCCTTCATATGCACGTGGTAGATCACCGAGGGCGCGGTGGTGATCAGGTCGATATCGTATTCGCGTTCGATCCGGTCGCGGATCACCTCGAGATGGAGAAGCCCGAGAAACCCGCAGCGGAAGCCGAAGCCCAAGGCGGCGGAGGTTTCCATCTCGTAGGAAAAGCTCGCGTCGTTCAGCGCCAGTTTCTCGATCGCCTCGCGCAGATCCTCGAATTCGGCGTTGTCGACGGGGAAGAGGCCGCAGAACACCACCGGCTGCGCGGGCTTGAAGCCGGGAAGCGCCTTTGCGGTGGGTTTCTTGTCATGGGTGATCGTGTCGCCCACGCGGGTATCGCGCACCTGCTTGATCGAGGCGGTCAGAACGCCGATCTCGCCGGGGCCGAGTTCGGGGATATCCTTCATCTCGGGCTTCAGGACGGCGAGCTTGTCGACGCCGTACTTCGCGCCCGTCTGCATCATGCGGATCTGGTCGCCCTTGCGGATCACCCCGTCGATCACGCGGATCATGACGACGACGCCCAGATAGGCGTCGTACCAGCTGTCGACGAGCATCGCCTTCAGCGGCGCGTCGCGGTCGCCCTTCGGGGCGGGGAGGCGGGTGACGATGGCTTCCAGCACATCGGGGATGCCGAGGCCGGTTTTCGCCGAAATCTGCACCGCGTCGGAGGCGTCGATACCGATCACGTCCTCGATCTGTTCGGCCACGCGATCCACATCCGCCGCGGGCAGATCGATCTTGTTCAGCACCGGCACGATCTCGTGATCCGCGTCGATCGCCTGGTAGACATTGGCGAGCGTCTGCGCCTCGACCCCCTGGGAGGCGTCGACCACCAGAAGCGAGCCCTCGACGGCCTGCATCGAGCGCGACACCTCGTAGGCGAAGTCCACGTGCCCCGGCGTGTCGATCAGGTTGAGGATATAGGTCTGGCCGTCCTGGGCGGGGTATTCGATCCGCACCGTGTTGGCCTTGATGGTGATGCCGCGCTCGCGCTCGATATCCATGGCGTCGAGAAGCTGATCCTTCATGTCCCGCTCGGCCACCGTGCCGGTGAGCTGAATGAGCCGGTCGGCCAGGGTGGATTTCCCGTGGTCGATATGGGCGACGATGGAAAAATTGCGGATATGCGAAAGCTCGGTCATGGGCGAGGATATGGAGGGGAACGCGGGGGTTGGCAAGCGTCCGCGAGAGGCCCTAGCCCGGCTTTCGCCCAGTGCCGATCCAGGCGGTCATGGAGAGCGATGCGGGGAAGGGGCCGGCGGTGCGGTCGAGGGCGGCGAGGGCCTGCGGGCGGCGGGCCGTCCAGGTGGCTTCGCCCAGCGCCTCGCGCATCATCCGGACGGGGACGGCGCCCTTTTCCATGTCGCTCCAGAGCGCTTCGGCGGAGGCGAGCGTGGCGGTGTCGCTGATCCGGTGGACGGTGACATCGGCAAAGCCCGCACCCTGAAGCTCGGCCCTCAGGACATCGGGGTTTTCCAGCGAGGCCATGTCGGGATCGGGGGCGGGCAGATCCGGCTTCATCGCCTTCAGCCCCGCGAAGAGGGCCGTCATGAGGCTTGACTGATCCACCGGCGCCCAGCTTGCCACGCAGACGCGGCCGCCGGGTTTCAGGATGCGGAAGAGTTCGGCATGGCCCCGTGCCCGGTCGGGGAAGAACATGAGCCCGAACATCGAAAAGGCGGCGTCGAAGCCTGCGGCCGCATAGGGCAGGTTCTGGCCGTCGCCTTCGGTGGCGGTGACGCCGGTGAGCCCCTGTTCGGCAAGGGTGGCGTTCAGGACGCGGATCATCCCGGGCGCGAAATCGAGCGCCGCGACCGTGGCGCCGCGCGCCGCCGCCGCCAGCGCGAGGGTGCCGGGGCCGCAGGCGATATCGGCCACATGCTCTTCGGCCCTGACATCGAGCAGGTCGAGCGCGCGGTCGATATAGCTTGAGAACAACCGCATCGTCGTTTCGGAATAGCCGTCTGCGACGCTGTTCCAGGGGGCGGGGGTGCTGAGGGGGGCCGGGTCTGCCATGGGCGCAGCCTGCCACGGGCGCGCCCCGCTGTCAGGCCCGGATGCATCGGCTTGCACGGCGCCGCAGAGGGTGGAATCATCCGCACCATGAGGGATGCGCCCATGATCTCGCCCGCGCTGCGGGCCTATAGCGGTTCGCGAACCGACCCGTCGCGCTGGGCGGCGTGGCGGCCCCGGCGGGGGGATATCCTTGTCTGCACGCCCTCGAAGGCGGGGACGACCTGGACGCAGACGATGATCGCGATGCTTCTGAACGGCGGGGCCGATCTCGACCGTCCGCTGAACGAGATCTCGCCCTGGATCGATGCCGATCTGGGAACGCCCGCCGAAGAGGTGGCGCGCGACCTTGATCGCCAGCCCGGGCGGCGGGTGGTGAAGACCCATACGCCGGGCGACGGCGTGCCGGTCTGGGAGGGGGTGAGCGTTGTCGCGGTCTATCGCCATCCGCTGGATATCTTCATCTCGCTCAGGAACCACGCGCTCAACATGAAATCGCGCCCCGATCACCCGATGGCGCGGGAGATGAGCGTGGCGGTGCACGATTTCCTGACCGACCGGGCGACGGTGGACGATATCGACCACGATTCGGTGGAGATCTTCGCGCTGCATTACCGCGAGACGGTGGCGTCGGGGCGGTTCGCCGATCTCGTGTGCCTGCATTATGCCGATATGGTGGCGGCGGGGCCGGCGATCGTCGCGCATCTCGACCGGGCGCTTCGGATCGGCGCGGGGGAGGACGCGATCGCGCGGGTGGCGGAAGCGACGACGCTGGCGGCGATGCGCGATGCCGCGGCGCGGTACGTGCCCGCAAGCGGCAAGGGTTTCTGGCACGACGAGGCGGCGTTCTTCCACTCGGGCGGAACGGAGAAATGGGCGGGGCTGCTGTCGGAAGCCGATCTCGCGCTTTACGAGGACCGGATGGCGGCGGCAGTGCCCGACCCGGAGTTGCGGCGCTGGCTGGAACGGGGATCGGGGCGGCTGTGACCGAGGTGGCGGTGTTCGTTCGTGTGGCGGGCCGGGTGCAGGGCGTGGCCTTCCGCGCCTGGACGCGGGAGACGGCGCGGAAGCTTGGCGTGCGGGGCTGGGTGGAGAACTGTGCCGACGGATCGGTGGCCGCGCATCTCGAAGGGCGCGAAGAGGCGGTGCAGGCGATGCTGGCGGCGATGCACGAGGGCCCGCGCCATGCGGCGGTGCATGGGCTGGAGACGGAGCCGTCGGAGCCTGTGGGCTGCGCGGGGTTCGAGATTTTGCGGTAGGGGTGACTAGTTCCGGGGAAGCGTTGAGGCGGGCCGCCCTTTCCTTGCTCAGCGCCGCCTTAGCCAATAGCCTTCGCCGCGACCCATTCGGCAGGACGAGCGTGTCATGATACAATTCGGGCGGCCCCCGTGGCCTTCATCCCCCTTCATTCGTGGCGCCGCGACGCCGTGACTGCGCTGTTGATGTCCTACCCCCGAAGCGGCAGCCACATGGTGCGCGCCGTGCTGGAGGCGGCGAGCGGGCGGCCGACACTGGGGTGCCCCGGCAATCCCGCGGATACGCCGATCCGCGACCGGTTTCCCCCGAGCGCGGAAACGCCCTTTGCACGGGAAGCGGAGGCACCGATTGCCCAGAAGATCCACTGGGTGTCCGAAGAGCTTGCCTTGCGGCGCGGCGGGGTGGAGGTGGAGCGGATCTGTCTTGTCATTCGCGACCCGGCGAAATGCGTGGTGTCGCAGATGGTGCGGTCTCTGGACGAAGCGCGCGGGGTGTCGCGGCTTAGGCAGCGGCGGCGGATGGCCCGGCCCGGGCGGCTGGAGAGCATGCTGTTTGGCGAGCTTGCGCACTGGATGGCACTGGTCGACCGCTGCGCGGCGAGTGATTTGCCAAAGCTTGTGCTGGGCTTCGAGGATCTTGTCTCGCCGGATGGTCTTGCGATGGTGAACGAGGATCTTCTGCCGTTCTTCGGGCTGGAGCATCGGTTTTCCGACCGGGCCGCGCTCGATGCCGTGCTGGCTTTCGGGCGGGAAAGCCAGGTTGCGCGCAAGAAGACGCTGCCGCCAGATGTCTATGCTCGGAATGCAAGGGCTAGCGAGATCGTACGAGAGGCGGTGGATTACGCGGAGGTTCGCAGCCGTCTCGGGCTTCCGCCGTTGGTATCGGATTAGGCCTGCTCAGAACAGCCCGTCGTCGCCGTCCTGTTCCATCACCTGATCGGCGATGACATAGGCCGCGCCGCCGACGACCACCGGGGTGCAGGCCGAAAGCGCGAGGCTGGCGAGAAGCGCGAGGGTCAGGGCGCGTGGCATGGGCGGTCTCCGGATGCGTGCTGGGGCGAAGATGGGGCGGATCGGGCCGGGGGGCAAGATGCGCGCGGCAGTTTGGCGCCGGGCGCGGGAAATGGGTGACGCGATGGAGGTGCGGGGCCGGCGCTTTTGTTCCGGGTGCGGGGGTGGCCGGAGACGGCACGGGCGCGCCCCGGGGTGAGTCGCGCCTCTGGGCGGTGAGGCGCCGCCATTGCGGCCTTCGCAGGTGCAGAAAACGCGGGTCTGGCGGGCGCGGGCGCCGGGCCGGTGTCATCCCGTGGCAAGGGTGCGGAACTGCATCAGAATCCGCACTTATCCACAGGAAATCCCCAAGTGATATCAACACCTTATCCCCAGTAAATTTTCATGCTGCACTGCTTTTTTGTTGCGGGATCGAGGGGCTGGTGGGAAGGTGTTTCTACCGCAACGAAGCGCAAGCGACGGGGCGGGGCGCAAAAGGCCCCACGGGAGCCGGAGCGGACCAAACCGGAACATGTGTCCGGGGCGGATCGCGAAGGATCTGGGAGGCCGGGCGGAAGCGGGGCTCTTCGGAGTGTCCGTGGAAGGCCGGCAGACCGGGACTTGGGCGCGCCGGGTCAGGCCTTCGGGTCGGGACCGGCAGCCGCGGCGGGCCGCAAGGTGCGCAGCGGTGATCCGGAAGAGGCTTCGGCCCCGGAAGGATCGCGCAGGCCTGGCGACGGGTCGGCGCAACTGGGCCGAGACACCCTCGGGTGAACAGGTTCAGGAAGGCGTCAGGGGCCTCCGCAAGGGGGCGATGCGAGGACCGCGTCTGAGCACCTGGCGCCTTTTCCTGTTTCCCTTCGCGGGAACCCGACGGTCTTGGTTCACCTGGTACCCCCACACACTCCAGAACGACACGGGGCTCGGATGGCATGTTGCCCCCGAGCCCCGCTCAGCGTCAGCTGATGCATGTTTACCGCGTCTATGCACCTGTGAGGGGAGAGGTAGCGCGCTCCCCCGGCGAAAGCAAACAAAATCTCGTATGCTTTTTCCGAAATTCCGCAACATTCCGGGGTGTGTGGCAAATCTAGCGGGAGGGGGCGCAGGGGAATTCCAGATTCGCCCTGAATGTCAAGAATTGACGACAGACTAAATGTCAGGAAAAGTTGACAGGCGGGACAGTAAAAACCATCCCGTCACCGGCCCGGCATAAGCGGCCCGGCGGCGCGGGAACGGGGAGAGGATCATGGCCGGATCCAGGATGCCGATGGGCGCCAGATGACGGGCCTCTTGCGACATGTGGAGCGATCCTTCGACCGGCGGATGGCGCTCAGGCGCAGGATGCTGGCGGCGCTGGGGCTTCAGGCGGTGGAGGACGAGACCGATGCGCTGTGCGGCCATGTCGAGGAGCTGCGCCAGACGCTTCTGGGCTGTGCGGCCTGCACGCGCACCGATCTGTGCGCGGGATGGCTCGACCAGGGGCAGATGGGCGTGCCGCTCTTTTGCCGGGCGCGGGAGGCCTTCGGTAGTCTGCAGGAGGCGAACGCGGCGCAGTGCAGCGCGGGGCGGGCCGCCCGGCCGGAGCGCGTATTGGAAGCGGTGAACGAGTGAGGGCCGGGCGCTAGGCGCCGTCGGTTTCCCCGTCGTCCTCTTCTTCCCCGTCGTCGTCCTCGTCGTCTTCGCCGCCGCCGAACGCGTCGTCTCCGAACATCAGCTTTTCGAAGCGGCCGATCTCGGGCCGTTCGCCGATCCCGGCCAGGAGGCTTTCAAGGCTTTCCGGCCCGTCGATCAGGCTGGCCATGCGGGCCTTCAGATAGGCGCGCAGGACGGAGTTCAGAAGCGGCTGCCACCCCGTGCCGTAGGTGCGGAAGAACTTCACCAGATCGGCATCGAGCCGGATCGTCACGCGGGTCTTGGCCTGGGGCGGTTCGCTTGCCAGCAGACCGTGCCAGGCGCTGGGCACGATCCGCCCGTCGAGGACCGCGTGGCGCAGATCCCATTCGAATTGCAGCATCTGGTCGCGCATGAAGCGGTATTCCAGCCGCTGCCGCGGCGTGAGGCGCGGCCCGACGGGGCCGGTGGGCTTCTTCGGCGCCGTCTTCTTCTTGATGGGGGGCTGGATCATGGCGGCGCGTCAGCTGGCGAAGGGTTCGGCGCGCATGTCGCCCTGAAGGCTGTCGATCCGGCGGAGGAGTTCGTCGACATCGGGCATGGGGGCGTCGGCGATCTCGATCTGAAGCGGGGGCGGGGCCCCCCGGGGGCCAAACATGGATTTGTGTTCCGGCGCGCGGGCCGATCCGGTTTCGATCGCCGTGCCGATGCCGTCCGGCGCGGTGTAGCGGAGCCGTCCGCCGCCGCCGTTCGCGGCCTCGAGCAGCGACCAGATCAGGTTGATCGAAACCATCGCCGCCACCGGTTCGCCATGGCGGGTGATGATGATCCAGCGATCCGGCTCGGACAGGATATCAAGGGCTTCGGACATCCGCTTGCGGACTTCCGAGGTGGAAATGCGGCCTCCCATTCTGGCCTCCTTCATGCGCGGTTCCCTACGCCGGAAGGTGGCCGGAATTCGTAAATACATGGCGAGCGCTGCGTACGGTTTTGTACAAAGCGCGTCCTGCCCCCGCTCATGGCCTGCGGTGTTTGCGGGGCGGGATTGTACGTTTCTCAGACCCGCTGGTTGATCTCCAAAAGGTTGCCTTCGGGATCCTCGACATAGACGTTGCGCAGGTTCGGGATCGCGAAGACGCCGGCGTCGGAATAGGGGATGCCGGCGGCGCGAAGCCGGGCGAGGACCGCCTCGAGATCATCCACCTCGATCGCCACGTGGCCGCCGACCGAAGGGTTGTGGCCAAGGTTGTTGCGGCGGGCGAAATCGGGATCGGCCTTGATGAGGTGAAGCCCCGTGTGGCTTTGCCGCCGGTCGCCGAAGAGGGCGAGCCTGTCGGGCTCTGCCGGGATGTAGCCGCGGGCGGGCGGGAACGTCCAGGCCACCTCCGTCATGCCGAGGATCGTTTCGTAGAACCGCGCGGCGCGGCGGACGTCTTTCGCTTCGAGGTTCACGTGATGGATCGACCAGGACATCGGGGCTCCTTCCGGATGGGGTGGTTCGGGGGCCAGCCTAGGGCATGTCCGGCAGAGGGACGACCGGGATTTTCCGGGGTGCCGGGAGCGCAGACCGGGCGCGCCGAATCACACCCGCGGCCGGGGAGCGGAAAAGGCGGGGCCGCGCGGCCAAAAGCGGATCGTTTGCAGGCCGGTGCGCCGAAATCCGCCCCATCTCAGCTATTTACGGGGCAGATTCATCGCTCCGGCCTGTCTCTCACCGTTTAATGTTTTGGCAATTGGGCCTATAGTCTGCCCATCAACAAGGGCGCGCCGCTGCCAAAAAGGGCGCCTCACAAGGGAGGTTATCCATGATCCGTTCGGAGTTGATCCAGAAGATTGCGGACGAAAACCCCCACCTCTACCAGCGCGACGTCGAGCGGATCGTCAACACCATCTTCGAAGAGATCATCAACGCCATGGCGCATGGCAACCGGGTGGAGCTTCGGGGGTTCGGGGCGTTTTCGGTCAAGAAGCGCGACGGGCGGATCGGGCGCAACCCGCGCACCGGCGAGGCCGTCGAGGTCGAGGAAAAGCACGTGCCCTTCTTCAAGACCGGGAAACTTCTGCGCGACCGCCTGAATTCGGACGATCACTGAAGGGCTGCCCCCACACATGCGTTACATCCGTTACCTGTTTCTCGCCACCGTCGGCCTTATCCTGCTGATCGTCGCGCTCGCCAATCGCGGGCCGGTGACGCTGACGGTTCTGCCCGAAGAGCTGGCCGCCTTCGCGGGCTGGAACGCGCAGGTCACGCTGCCGATCTTCGCGGTGATCCTTGCGAGCATCGTGGTCGGGCTTCTGATCGGCTTCGTCTGGGAATGGATGCGCGAATACAAGCACCGGGCGGCGGCGAGCCACCACCGGCGCGAGCGCGAGCGGCTGGAAAAGGAAGTGGACCGGCTGAAGACGCCCGCCGACGGATCGGGCGACGACGTGCTGGCGCTTCTCGACAAGGCGAGCTGACCGCGCTAGGCCAGCCCCCATGCAGATCCGGGTCAAGATATGCGGGCTTCGCACGGCGGAAGACGTGCGCGCGGCGGTGGATGCCGGGGCGGCCTATCTCGGCTTCAACTTCTTTCCTAAATCGCCGCGCTTCGTGACGCCGGAAGAGGCGCGCGATCTGGCCGTCGAGGTGCCGCCCGGGATCGCGAAGGTGGCGCTGGTGGTGGATGCGGGTGACGCGCTGCTGGACCGGCTGACCGAGACGGTGCCGCTGGACATGCTTCAGCTTCACGGATCGGAAACGCCGGAACGGGTGGCGGAGGTGCGCGCGCGTTACGGCCTGCCGGTGATGAAGGTGGTGGGGCTGGCCGACGCGGCGGATCTTGCGCGGCTTGATGCGCATCTGCCGGTGGCGGACCAGATCCTTGTGGATGCGAAGGCGCCGAAGGGCGCGGAATTGCCGGGCGGCAACGGCGTGCCGTTCGACTGGCGGCTTCTCGAGGGGAGGCGCTGGCCGATCCCGTGGATGCTGGCGGGCGGGCTGACGCCCGAAAACGTGGCCGAGGCGATCCGGCTGACCGGCGCGCGGCAGGTCGACGTGGCCTCGGGCGTCGAGCGGGCGCCGGGGGAGAAGGACGCGGATCTGATGCGCGCCTTCGTGGAGGCCGCGCGGTGATTGTGACCTTCCGCGATGCCACGCGGGAGGACGTGCCCGCGATCGTCGCGCTTCTGAGGGACGACACCTTCGGCGCGGCGCGGGAGACGGCGGAAGAGGCCACCTATCTTGCGGCCTTCGAGGCGATGGCGGGGGAGACCGCCAATCACCTGATCGTGGGGGTCGAGGATGGGCGGATCGTCGCGACCTACCAGCTGACGCTGATCACGGGCCTCAGCCACCGGGGCATGCGGCGGGCGAATATCGAAAGCGTGCGGGTGGCCGCGGACCGGCGCGGGCAGGGGCTGGGCCACAGCCTGATGCGGGATGCGGAGGCGCGGGCGCAAGCGGCGGGCTGCGGGATGCTGCAGCTCACGACCACGGCGGAGCGGAGCCGGGCGCGCGCTTTCTATGACAGGCTGGGCTATACCCCGAGCCATATCGGCTTCAAGCGGGTGCTGGGGCCCTAGCTCCCCTTCAGCGCGTGGGCGATGTCCTTCGTGTCGCGGTAGAGCTTCTTGAACAGCGCGAACTGCGTGGCGTAGGCCGGGTGATCTTCGGGCGGCACCTCGCGCGCGGGCGGGTTCCAGCGGTCGATATCGCCCGGTTCCGCCGCGCCGACGGCGCAGGCGGCCAGGAAGGCGTCGCCATAGCTGGCGCCCACCGTCTTATCGCAGACGATCTGCGTGAGCCCGGTGATGTCGGAGGTGGCGCGCAGCCAGACCTCGTTCTGCACCCCGCCGCCGACGGCGAGGATGCGGGCGGGGGCGGCGCCCGCCTCGGCGAAGGTTTCCGTCACATGGGCCGTGCCATAGGCGATGCCTTCGAGGATCGCGCGGTAGATGTCGCCCCGCGTGTGGGTCATGTCGAGCCCGAAGAGCGCGCCCTTGGCCAGCGGATCGTGGATCGGGGTGCGTTCGCCCGAGAAGTAGGGCAGGAGCAGAAGCCCGTTCGCGCCCGGCGGCGACGCGGCGGCCTCTGCCGCCAGCGTGGGGAAGGCGGTGTCGCGGGGAAGCTCCTGCGCGAAGCGATCGCGGAACCAGTGCGTGAGCGTGCCCGAGGTGGCGAGGCCGGCCATGGAGGCATGGGTGCCGGGCGCGAGCCAGGGCGCGTACCAGAGGCGCGGGTCGGAGACGCGGGCATCGGTGACCTCGATGATGAAGATGGTGGAGCCGTACATCATCATCAGGTCGCCCGCATGGCGGACACCGACGCTGACGGCCTCTGCCGCCGCGTCGATGGTGCCGGTGGTGACGGGGGTGCCGGGGGCGAGGCCGGTGGCCTCGGCTGCGGCCTCTGTCACCTCGCCCGCGATCTCGCCCGACCAGAGCAGGCGGGGCAGGTGGCGCGGTTCGCAGATGTCGCCCGCAAGGTCGAACGTCCAGTCCTGCGTGGCGACGTCGTAAAGGGGCGAGGTGTTGGCGGCGGTGTAGTGATCGATCACGATCTCGCCCGTCAGGCGGTGGACGAGGAAGCTGGTGGAGGTGTGGATCGTCGCCGTCTTTTCCCAGATCTCGGGGTGAGTGCGGCGCAGCCAGAGGATCTTCGGCCCCACGGATTGCGAGGTGAGCGCGTTGCCGCAGCGGGCGAGGATGGTATCGGCGCCGATCCGGGCCGTCAGCTCGTCGATTTCCGCCGCCGCGCGGGTATCGACGCCGTAGAGGACGCCGTTCATGAGCGGCGCGCCCTGCGTATCCACCGGCAGCATGCAGGGGCCGATGGCGGAACAGGCGACGGCCGCGATCTCTTCCGCCGGGATGCCGGATTGGGCCAGCACCGCGCGGGTGACGTGGACGAAATCGCCCCACCAGTCTTCCTCCGCCCGGTGTTCGGCCCAGCCGGGGCGGGGCACGATCATGTCGTGGTCGCGGCGGGCCTCGGCCAGGATGGTGCCGCTTTCGTCCACCAGTACGCCCTTGGTCTGGTAGGTGCCGATATCGACGCCGAGAAAGCAGGTCATCGGGTGTATGCGTCCCTGTCGAGGGTGAAACCGGGGCCGATGGCCTGAAGCGCGGTGTGCAGAAGCGTCGTCAGCGCGTCGAGATCGCGCAGGTCGCAGATTTCGCGGGCGGAGTGGGAATGGCGCATCGGGTAGCCCGCGTCGATCGCCGCCGTGCCGCCGTTGGTGAGCTGCACGTAGGACAGATCGGTCAGGATCCCGGTCGAGGCGGAGCGCTGCAGCGGCAGGCCCGCCGTTTCCGCCGCGCCTTCCATCAGGGCGACCATGGCGGGGTGGGGGATCACGCCGTTGAGGGTGCCGCGCCCGTGGAAGGAATAGAGGCTGATGCCCGGGCCGCCGCCGAGGATCATCTCGCCCCGCCCCGCCATGTCTGGGGTGTCGGAGGCGAGCATCAGATCGATCTGGATCGCCATGTCGGGTTTCAGCCGCTCGGCCAGGGGGGCCGCGCCGCGCAGGTTGAATTCCTCGAGCACGGTGAAGGCGACGTGGATCGTCGGGCGGGCGGGGCTACCCGCGAGCCGTTCGATAAGCGCGATCAGAACGGCGCAGCCCGCGCGGTCGTCGATGGCGGGGCCGGCGATCAGGTGGTCGCCCATCGGCACCGCGCCGGGCGCGTAGACCACGGGGGTTCCGATCCTGATGCCCGCCGCGTCCGCCTCTGCCGCGCTGGAAAGCCCCGCGTCGATGTAAAGTTCGGGCACCGGAAGGACGGTGTATTTCTCGTCCGGCGTGGTGGCGTGGTGGCTTTTGTTGGCGATGACGCCATAGACGTCGCGGCCCTCGCCCACGCAGAGGATCACCTCCTGCGCCGGCAGCGCGCGTTCGGGGACGCCGCCCATGCGCTCGATCCCGATCGTGCCGCCGGGGTCGATCCGGCGCACGATGAAGCCAAGCTGATCCATGTGGGCAAAGAGCATCACCGAGGGCAGACCGGGGTCGCCCGGAAGCGTGGCCCAGAGGTTGCCGAGGGTATCGGTTTCGGTGGGCACGCGGAGGCGTTGGGCGATCCAGCGGCGGACGCGATCTTCGTGGCCCGAAAGGCCGGGAATGCCCATGAGGGCGGTGAGATCGTCGCGGAGGGTCATGCGCGGGCGGCCTTCGCGCGGGCCATGAAATCGGCGGCGCGGTCGGGATCGACGGGTTTCCACGTGTCGCCGCCCACTTTCAGGGCCGAGCCCACGACGCAGCCATCGGCCAGTGCGAGCACATCGGCCACGGTATCGTGTTTCACGCCGGTATTGGCGAGGACGGGTGTGCCCGGAAGCGCGGCCTTCACGGCCTCCAGATCTTCCATCTTCGCCGCCTCGCCGGTGATCTGGCCCGAGACCAGCACCGCGTCGGGGATCGACGAGAAGACGGCCGAGCGCGCGCGATCGGCGAGCGGCCTTCGGTCGAGCGAATGGGCGAATTCGGCCGACACGTTGTAGAGCATCAGCGCCTCGCCCGCGCCAAGCCGGTTGCGGTAGCGCATCGCCTTCCCGGCATCGGGGGCCCAGTGGCCCATGTCGGAGGCATAGGTGCCGGTGAAGATTTCCCGCATGAAGGCCGCGCCGGTGGCGGCGGCAAGCGCCACGGTCGACATCGGATCCCACAGCACGTTGACGCCGAAGGGCAGGGTGATTTCGGAACGAAGCTGCCCGATCACATAGGCCATCGTGGCGGTCGAGGCGGTATCGACGGCGAATTCATAGGGCCGGTCGTTTTCGTTGCCGAACATCACCGCGTCGAAGCCCGCCGCCTGAAGCGCGTGCAGATCGGCGCGGGCCGCGGCGACGAGGCCCGCGACCCCGGCCCCGGCATCGTAAAGCGGCGTGCCGGGCAGCGCGCCGAGGTGGACCATCCCGATCACCGGCTTCGCGGTTCCGAAGGTTTTTTCAAAGGCCGTCATCGGCACCTGTCCTTTTGAAGTACCCGTCCCTCTTGGGTCTGGCACCAGTTTCATACTAGCATGTTAGTAACGCAAGTGGGGGAGGCGCTGAAATGACGCTGAAAACACGCAAATGGGACAGGCTGGGCAATGGCGGGCTGACATTCACCGAGCTTGGGTTCGGCACAGCCCCTCTCGGCAACCTCTACCGGGCGATTACGGATGCGGAGGCCGATGCGATCCTCGATGCCGCCTGGGAGGCGGGGGTGCGCTATTACGACACCGCGCCGCTTTACGGGCTGGGGCTGTCGGAGACGCGGCTGAACCGGTTTCTGCGCGACAAGCCGCGCGACGCGTATGTGCTGTCGACGAAGATCGGGCGGCTCTTGAAGCCCACGACGCCCGACAAACGCGACGGGTTCGGAAAGTGGTTCGACGTGCCCGCGCGGAACGAGGTTTACGATTACACCTATGACGGGGTGATGCGGTCGCTGGAGTTTTCGCTGGAGCGGCTGGGGACGCACCGGGTGGATATCCTCTTTGCCCATGATCTCGACGTGTTCAACCACGGCTCCTGGGCCAACCTGGAACCGAAGCTCGAAGAGCTGATGGCGGGGGGCTACAAGGCGCTGACGGAGCTGCGCGACCAGGGGGTGATCGCCGCCTTCGGGGCGGGGGTGAACGAATGGCAGCCCTGCCAGTGGATGATCGAGCGGGGGGATTTCGACATCTTCCTGCTGGCAGGCAGGTACACGCTTCTGGAACAGGAGGCGCTGCATTCCATGCTGCCCCTGTGCGTGGAGCGGGAGATCGGGGTGGTGATCGGCGGGCCCTATAATTCGGGGATACTCGCGACCGGGGCGACGCCCGGGGCGTTCTACAACTACGATCCCGCGCCCGGGGATGTGTTGGAGCGGGTGGCCAGGATCGAGGCGGTGTGCGACCGGCACGGGGTGCGGCTTGTCGATGCCGCGTTTCAGTTCGCGTTGCGGCATCCCGCCGTCGTCTCGGTCATCCCGGGCGGGCAGGGGCCGGCGGAAATGGCCTCGAACCTGGAGGCCGCGCGGGCGGAGGTGCCGGCGGCGCTTTGGGCCGATCTGAAGGCCGAAGGGCTGTTGCGCGAAGACGCGCCGGTATGAGGGGCGGCGCGATGAGGATAGATGCGCATCACCACCTCTGGCAGCCCGGGCGGGGCGATTATGGCTGGATGCCGAAGGACAACGCGATCCTGAACCGGCGCTACGGGCCGGAGCACCTGGCGGAAACGCTCGCCGGGCGGGGGATCGGCAAGACGGTTCTGGTGCAGGCGGCGGCGACGGTCGACGAGACCGAGTACATGCTGGGGCTTGCGGATGCGACGGAGTGGATCGCGGGCGTCGTCGGCTGGGTCGATTTCGAGGACAAGGGCGCGCGGGCCACGCTGGAGCGGCTGGCGGGGCATCCGAAGTTCAAGGGCGTGCGGCCGATGATCCAGGATATTCCCGATGTCGACTGGATGCTGAGGGATGAGGTGCAATGGGGGTACGCGGCCGTCACCGAACTGGGGCTGACCTTCGATGCGCTGGGATACCCCGAGCATCTGGGGAATTTCCTGACGATCCTCACGCGCTATCCGGAAATGCGCGTGGTGGTCGATCACTGCATGAAGCCCCGGGTGCGGGACGGGTCGGAGGCGCATCTGGCGGAGTGGGCCGAGGGTATGCGCCGGATCGCGGGTGAGACGGGGGCGTTCTGCAAGTTCTCGGGCCTCGTGACGGAGGCGGATGAGGGCGTGGGCGTCGGGGATCTGCGCCCTTATGCCGAGGTGGTGCTGGAGGCGTTCGGGCCGGACCGGGTGATGTGGGGGTCGGATTGGCCGGTGTGCCGGCTGAGGGCGGAATATGACGATTGGCTGACCATGGCGGAAGCGCTGACGGAGGGTTTCGGTGCCGCGGAGCGGGCCGAGATCTTCGGCGGGTCGGCGGCCCGGTTCTACGGGCTTTGAGGCAGGCCGGGGCAGGCCCCGTGCTTTTTCCCATGGCCGGTTAACAGCGGCGCCAGCCGCCCGGCCAGCGCAGGCCCGTCCGGCGGGTCTGCGCTTTTGCCGATGAAGGCGCGCAGCGATGCGGCGGGAGAGCTTGCGCCATAAAGCGCCCAGGCGCGCGGCCGGGGCGCAGCCCCACGGGCCTGCGCCGGCCTCTGCGGGAACAGCCTACAGCACCTCGCGCCAGATCAGCTGTTGCAGCGCGCCCGCGCCGACGAGGTAGAGCGACGTCACGATCAGCCCCCAGTGCGCCCAGCTTTCGGGGTGAAACTCCACCCAGGCCGCCCAGCCCGCGAAGAACGTCCAGGCCACCGCCATCGGCAGGGTCAGCCAGCGCCAGCGCGCGGTGCGCACGGGATGGACGAATTTCACCGGCAGGAACATCAGCGCCGCCAGGATCACCACGATCGCGAGGCTGACCCAGAAGTTGGGCTCGATCGCGAAGAGGACGAGCACCACCATGTTCCAGCAGCCCGGGAAGCCCGAAAAGCTGTAATCGGTGGTCTTCATCCGGGTGTCGGCGAAATAGAGCGCCGAGGTATAGGTGATCACGATGATCGCGCACCAGCCCGTCCATCCCGGCAGCAGATCCGACGAGAACAGCGCATAGGCGGGGATGAAGACATAGGTGAGGTAATCGATGATCAGATCCATCAGCACCCCGTCATAGCGGGGCGCGTTGTCCCAGACCTTGTAGTGGCGGGCAAGCGGCCCGTCGATGCCGTCGACGAAGAAGGCGACGACGAGCCAGAGGAACATCATGCTCCAGTCTTTCTGGGAGGCTTCGAGCATGGCGAGCATGGCGAAGACCGCGCCGCTGGCGGTCAGGAAGTGCACGAAGAACGCGCGCAGGATGGGGCGGCCGCCGGGTGCTGTCATGAAACCGTCATGACGAAAAAGCCCGGCCACCTCAATGGCCGGGCTGAAAATGCGTGCGGTTCTTCGGGGCTAGTTGCCGGGCGTCACGCGCACCTCTTCCAGCGGATAGGCGAGCGCATCCTGATCTTCCCAGCCCGCGTGGCAGTCATGGCAGAAGCTTTGCTTGAACGTCATCGGCTTGCCGTTCGGCTGCAGCGCGGAATAGACCCAGCCCATCGTGTCGGGCGCTTCGCCCGCGGCGACCTTCGTCATGATGAACAAGGGCCCGCGGCGCAGCATGTTCGTCTTGGCATTGATGCCGAAGCTTTCCTTGGCGAGGACCGAGCCCACCGGCATGGTGACGCCTTCGGTTTCGAACTTCAGATACTGTTCGGCGGCGATGTCGTTGGCGAAGGTCTGCAGGAACCGCTCGGAATGGGCGCCGGCGACGGCGGGGCGGGTGGCGGTGACCGTCCAGCTTCGGTAGGTCGCGCCGATTTCATCGCCCTCGCTGGCATAGCTTTCGGCCATCCAGTCCTTGATGCAGTCGTAAAGCGCCAGAACCTCTTCGTCGTTGAGCGGGAAGCGGTCGGTCCCTTCGGCGACCGGGCAGTCGACGGCCCGGGCGGCGGGCGCGGTCAGGAAAAAGGCGGCCACGGCGGTGGCGGCCAGGGGTGCGGCGATGCGCATGGGTCTTGGTCCTCCCTTTGATGTCAGGTCATCCGGGCCCGGGACATGGCCAGTAAAGCGCGTTCGCCGCCGGGCGCGAAATCACGGCGCTGCACGATGCCGTGAGGGTCAGTTCCGGGTGGCGGCCCTGGGATGCGCGCGGGCGTAGACCTCCATCAGCCGGGCCGTGTCGACCGCCGTATAGGCCTGGGTGGTGGAGAGGGAGGCGTGACCGAGCAGTTCCTGGATCGCGCGCAGATCGCCGCCGCCGGCAAGAAGATGGGTGGCGAAGCTGTGGCGCAGCGCGTGGGGCGTGGCGCTGGCGGGCAGGCCAAGGCGGTGGCGCACGCCTTCCATCGCCTTCTGGACGAGGCGGGGGCTCAAGGGCCCACCCCGGACGCCGCGGAAGAGCGCGTCTTCGGGGCCGAGATCGAAGGGGCAGAGCGAAAGGTAGCGGTCGACGGCGGTGCGGGCGACGGGCAGGACCGGCACGATGCGTTCCTTGCCGCCCTTGCCGGTGATCCGCAGCACCTCGGGCAGCGGCGCGTCGCGGCGGGTGAGGCCGAGCGCCTCGGAAATGCGAAGGCCCAGCCCGTAGAGGAGCGTCACCACGGCGGCATCGCGGGCGCCGACCCAGGGCGCCTCGGGCGCCTCGCCCGCGAGGTCGAGCACCGCGCGGGCGGCATCGGGCGAGAGCGGGCGGGGCAGTTTCTTCTGGAACGAGGGCGCGCGGACCGACAGGGGCTTCGTCGCGTCGAAGCCGTCGCGGTCCGACAGCCAGCCGAGGAAGTTCTTCACCGCCGAGAGTGCCCGGGCGAGCGAGCGCGGAGAGATGCCGCCTGCGCGTTCATGGGCCATCCAGCTGCGCATGTCGGAAACGGTGAGGTCGCGCAGCGCGGCGGGGGCGACGGGCGTATCGAGATGGCTGCCGAGGAAGGCGAGAAAGCCATAGACATCGGTGCGATACGCCTCGGCCGTCGCCGCCGCGCGCCCGCGCACGGACGTCAGCTGGGAAAGCCAGGCCTCGACGGCGTCGGCGGCGGCGGGGCTTATGGCCCCGGGCGGCATCACGCGATCCAGCGCCGCATGGCCCGCTCCACCGCGCCGCCGAAGAAGGTGAGAAGATCGGTGCCCTGCGTCGGCGCGAAGGTGTGCGGATCTTCGGCGGCAAGGGCGAGAAGCCCCGGCAGCCGGCCCTCGCCGAAATTCAGCACAAGGCAGGCCTCGGACCGCATCCAGGCGCTGCGGCGGCCGTAGATGCCGCTTTCATCGGTATCGATCTGGCGCAGGGTGACGGGGCGGAGCGGCAGGTTGCGCCCGCGCGTGACATAGTCTGCGACGAAGCCCACGGGGCGGAGTTCGATCAGCCCCGACACCGTGCCGTCGGCCTCGGGCGCGTCGCTTTCAAGAACGAGGGTGGCCGCGTCGACCCGCAGGATATCGGCCACCGCGCCGCCCAGATCGAGCAGGAATTCGTCGAAGGTGACGGGTTCGAGCATCCTGAGCACCGCGCGGTGGATCTGGTTCGTGCCCGCGAGGTTTTCATAGGCCGCCGCGACGACGCCCTTATGCGCATCCTCGAGCCGGCTGAGCCGCGCCTCGAGCCGTTCCATCGCGATGCCGCGCAGATCGACGATGTTCGAGCCGAGCGCCTTTTCATTGGCGAGAACGAGCGCGCGCATCACGTCGGGATCTTCGAGGATCACGTCGGGTTCCGCGAGAATCCGTTCCCGCACGTCATCGCGCTTCTTGGCGATCTCGCTCATACCCACCCCTCTTGGCCCGTCTTTTCGCGGGTCCCCTGAACTGCCGTCGCGGGCAGAATGCGGCAAGGGGCGGGATGCCTCAAGCGCGAAGATCATCGCGTGCCCCGGGCGCGGCGAATGGGCAACGCCCCGGGCCAGAGGCGGGCTTAGGGGTTCGCCATCCCGAGCACGTGCTTGTGCGAGCTGCGGCCTGCCTTCGAAACGCGGGAAAAGGCCTGCGGGTTTGTCATCAGCAGGCAGTCGGGCCGGGGCTCGAAAAAGATCGAGGTCGTCCAGGTGTAGGTGTTGAGCGGCCCGTTGCCGTGGAAATCGACCTGCAGGAAGCCCGCCTTGCGCAGCTTTTCGCATTGCGCCGGTAACCAGTCGGAATTGTCGAAGATGATGAGCCCGCCGGGGGTCAGCTTCTCGATCGCGTTGTCGGTGCAGCGGGGCTGCGAGATCAGCTTGCCGTCGTTCGAGATGACGTCGAACCCGCCGCTTTGTTCGAGGATCGCGTCGGCGAAGGCGCGCACGGCCGCGTCTTCCTCGTTGCCGCGCCGATCGAATTCGCGCAGGAGCAGCGTCTGGTTGTCGTTGAGCCCCGCCAGGCCCATGTCGTACCACCGCGCCTCGGATTCCACCGAGATGACGGAGGCGAAGCGGCGCGAGAACCAGGCCGAGGAATTGCCAGATCCCCATTCGAAGACGGTGTTCTTCGAGAAATCGAATTGCGAGAGGTATTCGACGGCCGGATAGGTCATCCAGGGGACGGGGTTGCCGTAGCTGTCCACGCGGGATTTTTCCCGTGCGCTGCCGTCGACTCCGTAGGCCGCGCGGGCCTTTCTGTTGATCACCTGTCCTGCCTCGCTCAACTGCCGGTTCTTTTTTGTGTTGAACGCCGGGGCCGGGGGCGCCCGCGTCGGGGTGAATCGTAGGGCCATTTCCGGCCTGCTGGCAGGGGGCGGCGGCCCCGCGCCGGGCGCTTTCACGTCTTCGCGATGTGGGCAGGCCTTTCTGGACGCGGCGGGGGCGGGCCCCTAGCGTTTTCCCACAACAGAGAAAACGGGAGGGTCGGAATGTTCAGAGTATCCAAGAGTGCTGCGCTTGCCGCCGGCGTTGCGGCGGCCTGCCTGTTCGGGGCCGTGGGCGCGAGCGCGCAATCGGCCGGCGAGATGAGCTTCTTCATCTCCAGCGTTGGCTCGGGCGACGGGGCGAATTTCGGCGGGCTGGAGGGCGCGGACGCCCATTGCACGGCGCTGGCCGAGGCGGCGGGATCGTCGAAGACCTGGGCGGCCTATCTGAGCACCAGCATGGTGATCGACCGCAGCAGCGGCAGCCCCCAGATCACCGACGGGGTGAGCGCGCGCGACCGGATCGGCAGCGGCCCGTGGTACAACGCCGCCGGCGTGATGATCGCGAAGGATGTCGACGACCTGCACAGCGCCAGCGTGAACCTGAACCTCGAGACCGGGCTTGACGAGAACGGCAACCAGGTGAACGGGCGCGGCAGCCAGCCCAACAAGCACGACATCCTGACGGGATCGGATTCGGCTGGGCATTTCTCGACCGCGGGCGGCGACACGACCTGCTCGAACTGGACGAGCAATGGCGAGGGGTCGGCGATCGTCGGCCATCACGACCGGCTGGGCCTGAACAGCTCGCGCAACATGCTGTCGTGGAATTCGTCGCACGGGACGGCGGGGTGCAGCGAGGAGGCACTGCCCCGGACGGGCGGCGCGGGGCTGATCTACTGCTTCGCTACGGACTGATGTGACAGGCGGCCCGCGCCTTGGGGTGCGGGTGCGCCGATGAGAGGAGCCGGGCGGGGCCCGGCCGGGGGGGCTGACGCCTCGTGTTCCGGGCGAAGGAAGTGGGGCTCTGCCCGTCGCCATTGTCGCTCGGACCAATGGCGCTCCAATGACGACCCCGGGATACTTGAGGCCACATGAAGGGGCCGGTCGGTGAGAGCGGGCCCTGCCGGGCGCAGGGGCCGGGGCGGCGGAGAGAGCCGCAGTCCCGGACATGATCCGGGACCTCGCGGGCCGGTTCGGCCGAGGCGTTACAGGATCGACTGCCCCGTCGCCGCCCAATCCTTCAGGAAGCCTTCGAGCCCCTTGTCGGTCAGGGGATGCGCCGCCATCTTGCGGATCACGTCCGGCGGGGCGGTGGCCACGTCGGCGCCGATCTTGGCCGCTTCGGTCATGTGGTTGGCCGACCGGATCGATGCGGCGAGGATCTGGGTTTCGAAGCCGTAATTGTCGTAGATCTCGCGGATATCGGCGATCAGATCCATCCCGTCGAGGTTGATGTCGTCGAGCCGCCCGATGAACGGCGAGATGAACGTCGCCCCCGCCTTCGCCGCCAGAAGCGCCTGGTTCGCCGAGAAGCAGAGTGTGACGTTCACCATGTGCCCGTCGCCCGACAGCTTCTTGCAGGCCTTCAGACCGTCCCAGGTGAGCGGCACCTTGATCGCGATGTTTTCGCCGAGCTTCTTCAGCTCCAGCCCCTCGGCGATCATGCCGTCCGCGTCGGTGGCTACCGTTTCGGCGCTGACCGGGCCCTCGACCATCTCGGCGATCTCCTTGATCACTTCCTTGATGTCGCGGCCGGATTTGTGGATGAGCGAGGGGTTCGTTGTGACCCCGTCGACCATGCCAAGCTCGTGCAGGTCGCGGATGGCCGCGGTATCGGCGGTGTCGACGAAGAATTTCATGGGCGTCGCTCCTGTCTGTCCTCGGTGGCGTTGTCGCGCGGAGGGATATCCCAGCACGAGGGAAGTTTGAAGGGGAAAGCGGGGCCGCCCCGGTTCGGGCGCGGCCCCGTCAGTGGAAGAGGCGGGGGTGATCGCGATCCGGCAGGGCCACGATCTGATCGGCATCCGACCACAGGATCGTGCCCGGCGCGTCCGACCGGATCTGGCGCACCGGCACGCCCATCTCTTCCAGAAGCCAGGCGAGATACCAGGCATGCCCGATCGGCGCGCCCGCGCGGTCGCGGAACCAGCAGATGCCGTTGCGCTGCCCGCGGTGGCGGGCGCGCTGCACGGTGAATTCGGGCGGCACCGCGAGATGCCGGTCGAACCAGCAGATCTCTCGGTGGATCTCGTGCACCTGCCAGGGCGCGTCCGACGGGCGGTATTGCCCGCGCAGGTCATAGGCGGGGCCGAACAGCCCGATTTCGGCCCGCGCCCGCGCATCGCGCGAGGGCGTGACAAACCGGATATACATGATGGCGATCCGAAGCGGGCTTCGGATCCTTTCGTTTCAGGAAGATGCGGGATTGGGGAAAGAGGCCGTCCGCTCAGCCGAGCGGCGGGGGCGCTGTCTTTCTCGAGCTTTCGTGGGCGCGGTGCATCGTGGCGCTCCGGTCTGGTTTCCGTCCGCAGGGGCGGGGGCTTAGCCGATCGCGCCCCGCCCGGTCAAGGAAAACCGTTGCAGCCCCCGATCCGCTGTGCCTTCCTATGGCGCGGCGCCGATGCCCGGCCCGCCCTTGCCTGCCCGGAGGCCGTTCATGGATTTCTCGCTCTGGCTTGCCTTCGTCGCGGCCTCGACCGCGCTTCTGCTGATCCCGGGGCCCACGGTGCTTCTGGTGCTGGCCTATGCGATCGGGCAGGGGCGGCGGGTGGCGGTGCCGACCGCGCTGGGCGTGGCGAAGGGCGATCTGATCGCGATGAGCGCCTCGCTTGCCGGGCTGGGGGCGCTGGTGCTGACCTCGGCCACGCTGTTCACGGCGCTGAAATGGGTGGGCGCGGCCTATCTCGTCTGGCTGGGCATCCGGATGCTCAGGGGCGCGGGCGCGGGCGCGGGCGCGGCGCGGTTCGACCTGGCCGCCGCGGAAGGCGCGATCGGCGTGCGCACCGCCTTTCTGAATGCGGCGACCGTGACGGCGCTCAACCCGAAATCCATTGTCTTCTTCATCGCCTTCGTGCCCCAGTTCCTCGATCCCGGGCGGCCCTTTCTGCCGCAGGCGGCGATCCTGATCGCGACTTTCGTGGCCCTCGCCGGGATCAACGCACTGGCCTATGCGATCGCCGCCGGCCGGCTGCGCGACACGATCCGGCGGCCCGCTGTCATCGCCTGGCTGACGCGCGCGGGCGGGGCGACGCTGATCGGCGTGGGGGTGGCAACGGCGGCCGTCCGGCGCGCCGCGTCGTGAGGCCCCGGTGATCCAGCATTTCGACGCGGGCGATCTTGTCGCGGTTCTGACGACCCAGCCGCTGGACCGGACGCTGGATTACAAGGCGCCCGAGGGCGGCTGCCTGACCGGGGCCTTCGTGGAGGTGCCGCTGGGCCCCCGCAAGGTGATCGGCGTGGTCTGGGGCCCGGGCCGGGGCGATTTCGACCGGGCGAAGATTCGCAGCATCATCCGCGTGCTCGACGCCGTGCCGATGCGGGACGAGATGCGGGAGTTCCTGACGCGGGCGGGCGATTACACGCTGACGCCGATGCCCGCGATGCTCAGGCTGGCCACCCGGTCGCCCGGCCTGGGCGATCCGCCTTCGATGCGGTCGGTCTACCGCCTGGGCGACGGCGCGCCCGACCGCCAGACGGACGCGCGGCGGCGGGTTGTCGAGACGCTGCACGACTATGGCGGGCTGGCCTTCACGCTGAAGGAACTGGCCGAGATGGCCGGGGTCTCGACCTCGGTGGTGAAGGGGCTGGTGGCGCAGGGCGTGGTGCGGGAAGAGCAGAGCCCGCGCGATCTGCCCTATCCAAGGCTCGACCCCGGGGAAAGCCAGTACGACCTGACCGCCGAACAGGCGGCGGCGGCCGCGGCGCTGGCGGCGGGCGTGCGGAGCGGGGCCTACGGCACGACGCTTCTGAAGGGCGTCACGGGATCGGGGAAGACGGAAGTCTACCTCGAGGCCGTGGCGGCGGCGCTGAAGGCCGGGCGGCAGGCGCTGGTGCTTCTGCCCGAGATCGCGCTGACGGCGGAATTCCTGACCCGCGTCGAGGCGCGGTTCGGCGCGCGGCCCGCCGAATGGCATTCGGGCGTCACGATGACCGAGCGCCGGCGCTGCTGGCGGATGGTGGGGGAAGGGGGCGCGTCGCTTGTGGTGGGCGCGCGCTCGGCGCTGTTCCTGCAGTTCCGGGATCTGGGCCTCATCGTCGTCGATGAGGAACACGACACCTCCTACAAGCAGGAGGACGGGGTGCTTTACAACGCGCGCGACATGGCGGTGCTTCGCGCCTCGATCGCCGGGGCGCAGGTCGTCTTGGCCTCGGCCACGCCATCCCTGGAAAGCTGGGCCAATGCCGAGGCCGGGAAATACGCGCGGCTCGAACTCACGACGCGGTTCGGCGAGGCCACGCTGCCCGAGATGCGGGCGATCGACATGCGGGACGAGTACCTGCCCGGGGCGCGCTGGATTTCCCCCACGCTGGAGGCGGAGGTGCGGGCGCGGATCGAGGCCGGCGAGCAGGCGCTTTTGTTCCTCAACCGCCGGGGCTATGCCCCGGTCACGATCTGCCGGGCCTGCGGGCACCAGATCGGCTGCAAACACTGCGACGCGCGGCTGGTGGAGCACCGGTTTCTGAAGCGCCTCGTCTGCCACCAGTGCGGGGAAACCGTGCCGATCCCCGAGGCCTGCCCGGAGTGCAAGGCCGAAGGCCGGCTGGCCCCCGTGGGGCCGGGGGTGGAGCGGATGGCGGAAGAGGCGCAGGCGCTGTTCCCCGAGGCGCGGCTGGCGGTTCTGTCGTCGGATCTGTTCGGATCGGCCCGCGCGCTCAAGGCGAAGATCGAGGCGATCGCGGCGGGCGGGGCGGATATCGTGATCGGCACGCAATTGGTGGCGAAGGGCCACAACTTCCCCTTGCTGACGCTCGTCGGCGTGATCGACGCGGATCTGGGGCTTCAGGGATCGGATCTGCGCGCGGCGGAGCGGACGTTTCAGCTGATGCGCCAGGTGGCGGGGCGGGCGGGGCGCGCGGAGCGGCCCGGCACGGCGCTGTTGCAGACCTATCAGCCCGAACATCCGGTGATCCGGGCGATCCTGTCGGGCGCGGAAGAGGCGTTCTGGACGGCGGAGGCGGCGGAGCGGCGGGCGGCGGGGGTGCCACCCTTCGGGCGTCTGGCGGGGATCGTCCTGTCTTCGCCGGATGTGCAGGAGGTGTTCGACCTCGGCACCCGGCTCGCACGGGCCGATGCGCCCTTGCGCGCGATCGGGGCGCAGGTTTACGGCCCCGCGCCCGCGCCGATCGCGCGGATCCGGGGGCGGCACCGGGTGCGGCTTCTGGTGAAGGCGGCGAAGGGGGCGCCGATCCAGGAGGCGCTGGCCCGATGGATCGGGCAGGTGAAGCCGGGGCCGAACCTCAGGCTCTCGGTGGATATCGATCCGCAGAGCTTCTATTGATCAATTTTACTGATGGGTAAGCTCAAAAACATTCGTTTCACTGATTAATGGTGGAGGATTAGGTGTGGTGTCCCAGAAGAAGGACCCATTCCCATGACCCATCACGATCTGATCCACACGTTCCATCTTCCCCGCGCGGCGGGCCAGACCGCGCTTCACGATCTTGCCCGGGTGCTTGCCCTGCTGGTGCTGTTCCTGGCCGTCGGCATCGCGGCGGGCTTCGCCGTCGAGATCCCGGCCGACACGACGCTGCCCGACTGGCACGGCAATGTCGCGGTGTCGGGCGAGGGCGGGTGAGGCGCGTCGCCCCTGCGGTCGGACGCAGGCCCGGCTAAGCGCAACAGGTCGGCGAGGCGGTGAATGGCCCGGAACAAGGGCCGCAGGCCCGCCGGGCCAGCGCATACCCGTTCCGGCGGGCAGGCGCTTCTTGTGCGGTGGTCTCGCTGCCTTGGGTCGCTCGGGGTTGCGGGATAAAGCGCGCCGGTCGGGTGTCGGAGGCGCCTGCCCACGGGCATGCGCTGGCCCGGCTATGCGCGAGGGGTCTGCGTTGCGCCTGCCCACTGGCATGCCCCGCCTTCGCACCCCGGCCCGCCGCCTGCTTCCATCTTTCCGCTTCCCCGCCTGCCGTTCGAGGCGTAGGGAGGACTTATGCGCACCGTCCCGCTCGACACGGCCCGGGGGTATCCGTTCTGGAAACGCCCCGAGACGCTTCTCTTCCTGATGGCGGCGGCGATGCCTCTGGCATTCGCCACATGGTCGGCGCTTCTGAACAATTACGTGGTCGAGATCGTGGGCTTCACCGGGGTCGAGATCGGCTGGCTGCACACGGTGCGGGAGATCCCGGGCTTCTTCGCGATCGGGGTGATCGCGCTCATTCTCTTCATCCGCGAGCAGGTTCTGGGCCTCGTTTCCCTTCTGATGCTGGGCACGGCCACTGCCGTGACCGCGTGGTTTCCAAGCCTCGCGGGGCTTCTGACCGTCACCATGATCTCGTCGATCGGCTTTCACTATTACGAAACGGTGAACCAGTCGCTGCAACTTCAGTGGATCGAGAAGGAGCGCGCGCCGCAGGTGCTGGGCTGGATCGTGGCCGTGGGATCGGGGGCGAGCCTTCTGAGCTATGGCGCGCTGGTCGTCACGTGGAAGACCTTCGATCTGAGTTACAACTTCGTCTACCTGATGTCGGGCGGGGCCTGCGCGGTGATCGCGATCTACTGCATGATCGCCTTTCCGCAGTTCGAGGCCCCGAACCCCCAGACGAAGAAGCTGATCCTGCGGCGGCGTTACTGGCTGTACTATGCGCTGCAGTTCATGTCGGGGGCGCGGCGGCAGATCTTCCTCGTTTTCGCGGCCTTCATGATGGTCGAACGGTTCGGGTTCGAGGTGCACGAAGTCACCGCGCTGTTTCTGATCAACTTCGTCGCCAACATGGTGTTCGCCCCCCTGATGGGCCGGGCGGTGGCGCAATTCGGGGAACGCAATGCGCTGGCGTTCGAATATACCGGGCTGATCTGCGTCTTCCTCGCCTATGGCGGGATCTACTGGCTGGGCTGGGGAGTGGTGCTGGCGGCGGGGCTTTACGTGCTCGACCACCTGTTTTTCGCGCTGGCCTTCGCGCTGAAAACCTATTTCCAGAAGATCGCCGATCCCGCCGATATCGCGCCCACCGCCGCCGTGGCCTTCACGATCAACCATATCGCGGCGGTGTTCCTGCCCGCGATGCTGGGCTATCTCTGGATCGTGTCGCCGGGGGGCGTGTTCCTTCTGGCCGCCGGGATGGCCTCGACCTCGCTGATCCTCGCGCTGATGATCCCGCGCCATCCCGCGCCGGGGAATGAAACGATCTTCACCCGCCCGCTCGCCGCCCCGGCGGAGTGAGGCGCTGGCGAAGCCACCCTTCCGCGCCTATCTATGCGGCAGAGACAAAACGGAGACCGACGCCGATGTTCCTGTTCCAGAAGAAGAAGTCAGAGATGGTCGCCCCCGAGGATGCGCTGCCGGGGCGCGAGAGCCCGATTCCCACCGCCCGCGAGCATGCCGTGTTCGGCGTGCCGCTGACGCTTGAGGTGCCCGAGGGGCACGAGGTGGCGATGTTCGGCATGGGATGTTTCTGGGGCGTGGAGCGGATGTTCTGGAAGGTGCCCGGCGTCACGCTGACGATGGTGGGGTATGCGGGGGGCTATACCCCGAACCCGACCTATGAAGAGGTGTGTTCCGGCCGGACGGGGCACAACGAGGTGGTGCGCGTGGTCTATGACCCGGGCCAAGTCGGCTATGACGAGCTGCTGCGCGTCTTCTGGGAAGGCCACGACCCGACCCAGGGCATGCGCCAGGGCAACGACATGGGCACGCAGTACCGGTCGGGCATCTACACCTATTCGCCGGAACAGACGGCCGCCGCCGAGGCCACGAAGACGGAATTCCAGCCGCGGCTGAAGGCGGCCGGATACGGTGCGATCACGACCGAGATCGTCGACGCGCCCGCCTTCTACTGGGCCGAGGATTACCACCAGCAATACCTGTCGAAGAACCCCGGCGGCTATTGCGGGATCGGCGGGACGGGCGTGACCTGTCCGATCGGCACCGCGGCCTGAGGGCGGGGTGGGCCGGCGCATCCATATCACCGGGGCGAGCGGCACGGGCACCTCGACGCTGGCGCGGGCGCTGGCCTCGCGGCTGGCAAGCCAGGCCTTCGATACCGACGATTTCTACTGGGTGCCGTCCGATCCGCCGTTTCGCGAAAAGCGCGCGGTGCGCGAACGCCTTCACCTGATGGAAGAGGTGTTTCTGGGCCGGCCCGACTGGATCCTGTCGGGGTCGTGCCTGGGCTGGGGGGCGCCTATCCTGCCCCGGGTCACGCACGTGATCTTCCTGACCCTGCCGCCGGGCATGCGGCTGGCGCGGCTGCGCCAGCGCGAGCGGCAGCGGCTGGGCCCGCGGATCGGGCCGGGGGGCGATCTGGAAGGCGCCTATCGCGGCTTCCTCGACTGGGCGATGGGCTATGACGACCCCGGCTTTTCGGGGCGAAGCCGGGCGGCGCACGAGGCCTGGCTCGACAGCCTGTCGCAGCCGGTTCTGCGGCTCGAGTCCTCCGCGCCGGTGGACGAGCTTGTTTCGCAGGCGATGGCGGAGCTTGACGGCAGGCGCGGCGCGGCTTAGCGCCGAAGGCGATTTCGCCGCAGAAGGCCCGCGACATGCCCACCTGGACCGTTTTCACGACATTGCCCGACGCGCGCGCGGCACAAACCCTGAGTGATGCGCTGGAGCGGCTGACGCCCGAGCCGATGGGCGTGGGCGTCTTCGAGATGGAGGACGGTTCGGGGCTTTGGGAAATCGGCGGGTATTTCGAGGAAAAACCCGATCCGGCCCAGCTTGCGCTTCTGAGCGCGGCCTTCGGGACGGCGGAATTCGTGGTGTCGGAGGTGCCCGAAACCGACTGGGTCGCCCATGTGCGGCGCGAGCTTCAGCCGGTCGAGGCGGGGCGGTTCTTCGTCTATGGCGGGCATGACGCCGGGAAGCTGCCCGACGGGCGGATCGGGCTTAGGATCGAGGCGGCGATGGCCTTCGGCACCGGGCATCACGGCACGACGCTGGGCTGCCTTCGCGCGCTGGACGACCTGGTGAACCGGGGCGTGGAGGCCGAGCGGGTGGCCGATATCGGCTGCGGCACCGCCGTTCTGGCGATGGCGGCGGCGCGGGTCTGGCCCGAGGCCGAGGTGATCGCGTCGGATATCGACGCGGTGGCCGTGGAGGTGGCGGACGCGAACCTGCGCGCCAACGGGCTCGAAGGGGCGATTCGCTGTGTCGAGGCCACGGGGTTCGATCATCCCCTGCTGAAGGGCCCCTTCGGCCTGATCTTCGCGAATATCCTGAAAGGCCCGCTGATCGATCTGGCGCCGGATATGGCCGCGGTCGTCGCGCCGGGGGGGCAGGTGATTCTCTCCGGCATCCTGAATTCGCAGGCCGAAGAAGTTTCTGCGATTTATGGTGAATATGGCTTCAATCTTGTCTCGCGGACGGAGATTGTCGACTGGACGACGCTATTGCTACGACATTAATAAAATTCCTTCACATTCAAGCGCTTGATTGTGGCGAAAATGCCCAAGAAAGGCCGCAATTCCTGAAGAAACTACCTTCGCGCCGCTCGGGAACGGCGTAACGGCCAGACGACATGGAGCATTCGCATGGCAGACGCAAATTTGCGCAGCTTTGACAAGCGCATGGAAAGGATCATCGCAAAGCACTCCCGCCTCGCGCGGGGGTATGTCCCTGCACTCACCGAAGACGGGCTTATCGTCGCACAACCCAAGCGGAGCATCTGGGTACCGTGGCGGTCGGTTCTGTTCATTCTGGTGGTTGGAATGGGGTTCAAGATCTTTCTCCACGCCACAATCGGCGCCGGCGCCTATGACGCCCGGGTCGCGCGGCTTGCCGCGGGATCCGAGATCGAGCAGGTCGGTGCGTGGATCATGGCAGCGGATCCGATCACTCTGGCAGCCTCCGCGCAGGTCGCGGCATTTCTCGACTGACCTACGCTCAGGTAGGCCCGGGACCACACCTCGTCACTCCCCGGGCAAAGAAAGAAGCGGCCGCGACCCCCAGGATCGCGGCCGCTTCACCGTTTCGGGGCAGTCCTCAGCCGTAATGGGCCACGGGCGTGCCGGCGAGGGCCGACATGTTCAGAAGCCCGCGCGCGGTGATGGACGGCGTCACGATATGGGCGCGATTGCCCATGCCCATCAGGATCGGCCCCACTTCAAGCCCGCTGGCCTTCATCTTGAGGATGTTGCGCACCGCCGAGGCGGCATCGGAATTCGCGAAGATCAAGACGTTCGCCGCGCCGTTCAGGCGGCTGCCGGGGAAGATGCGGTCGCGCAGGTCGACATCAAGCGCGGTGTCGGCGTGCATTTCGCCTTCGTATTCGAAATCCCGGCGGTGCGCGTCGAGGATCGCGACGGCCGCGCGCATCACCCGGCCCGACCCGCAGTCGAGATTGCCGAACTGGGAATGCGAGCAGAGCGCGATCTTGGGCACGATGCCGAAACGGCGGACATGGCGGGCCGAGGCGATGGCGGTGGCCGCGACCTGTTCGGGCGTGGGTTCGGGGTTCACCTGCGTGTCGGCGATGAAGAGGGGCCCCTCGGGCATGATCATCAGGCTTAGCGCGCCGATCGGGCAGAGTTTCGGCGTGGCGAGGATCTGGCTGACATAGTTCAGGTGCCAGAGGTACTGGCCGAAGGTGCCGCAGATCAGGCTGTCGGCCTCTTTGCGGTGCACCATGACCGCGCCGATCGCGGTGGTGTTGGTGCGCATGATCGCGCGGGCGAGATCGGGGGTGACGCCCTTCCGCGCCATCAGCTTGTGATAGGTCGTCCAGTAATCGCGGTAACGGGGATCGTTCTCGGGGTTCACCAGATCGAAATCGGCACCGGGGCGGACGGGGATGCCCAGCCGCTCGGCGCGCGCTTCCACCACCTCGGGCCGGCCGATCAGGATCGGCTTGTCGGTGGTTTCCTCGATCATCGCGAAGGCGGCGCGCAAGACGCGGTCATCCTCGCCCTCGGCGAAGACGATGCGGCGCGATGCGGTGGCGGCGGCCTCGAACACGGGCCGCATGATCAGGGCGGAGCGGAAGACCGAGCCGTCGAGCTTCTGCTTGTAGGCGTCGAGATCGTCGATCGGGCGCTGGGCCACGCCGGTTTCCATCGCCGCTTCGGCCACGGCGGAGGCGACGACGCCCATCAGGCGCGGATCGAAGGGTTTGGGGATCAGGTAATCGGGGCCGAAGGTGAGTTCCTCGCCCGAATAGGCCGCCGCGGCCTCGGCGCTTGTCGTGGCGCGGGCGAGGGCCGCGATGCCTTCGATGCAGGCCAGTTCCATCTGGTCGTTGATCGTGGTCGCGCCCACGTCGAGCGCGCCGCGGAAGATGAACGGAAAGCACAGGACGTTGTTGACCTGGTTGGGGAAATCCGAGCGCCCGGTGGCGATGATCGCATCGGGGGCCACCTTGCGGGCCTCGTCGGGCATGATTTCGGGCGTGGGGTTCGCAAGCGCGAAGATGATCGGGCGGTCGGCCATCTTCTTCACCATCGCGGGGCTGAGGACACCGGGGCCCGAAAGGCCGAGGAAAAGATCGGCGCCCTCGATCACATCGGCCAGCGTCCGGGCCCCGCCGGGCTGGGCATAGGCCGCTTTCTGGGGCGTCATGTCTTCTTCGCGGCCCTCGTGCACAAGGCCGTGAAGATCGCAGAGCCAGACGTTTTCGCGCTTCACCCCGAGTTTCAGAAGCATGTCGAGGCAGGCTATGCCCGCCGCGCCGCCGCCGGTGGAGACGACCTTGATTTCGGAAAACGCCTTCTTCGCGACGCGCAGCGCGTTGGTGGCCGCCGCGCCCACGACGATGGCCGTGCCGTGCTGATCGTCGTGGAAGACGGGGATGTTCATCCGCTCGCGGCACAACCGTTCAACGATAAAACAATCCGGCGCCTTGATGTCTTCGAGGTTGATTGCGCCGAAGGTGGGTTCGAGCGCGCAGACGATATCGGCGAGTTTTTCGGGATCGCTTTCGTTCAGTTCGATGTCGAAGCAATCGATATTGGCGAACTTCTTGAAGAGGACGGCCTTGCCTTCCATCACCGGTTTGGAGGCCAGCGCGCCTATGTTTCCAAGGCCCAGAACCGCCGTACCGTTGGTAACCACGGCGACGAGGTTGCCGCGGGCGGTGTAATCGCGGGCGGCATCGGGATTGGCGTGGATCTCTTTCGAGGCCTCGGCCACCCCGGGGCTGTAGGCGCGGGCAAGGTCGCGGCCGTTGGCCAGGGGCTTCGTCGCGCGGATTTCGAGCTTCCCCGGTTTGGGGTTGGCGTGGTACTCGAGCGCCGCCGTGCGAAGCGCGTCGTTCGGTGAATCCTTCATCAGAAACCCTCCCTGCCCGGAATATAGTTTAGCGTTAAACTAATTTCCGGATCGCTTATCCTTTCCCCTGCCGTCTTGCAAGCGGGGGCCGTTTTTCTCACCATGCGCTTTCGGCCGCGCGGGATCAATGACGGATGGGAGAGCGGGGGATGAGCGACATTCGGGGAGAGATCGTTCTGCCCACGGCGGATCTGGCGGCGGAGATCGCCTTCTGGACCGGGACGCCGGGGTTCCGGATGGATGTGATCTATCCCGCCGACGATCCGCGGGTGGCGGTGCTGTCGGGCCACGGGCTTCGCCTGCGGCTGGATGTGGCGGCGGATGCGCCGCCCGGGGTGATCCGGCTTCTGAGCGACGATGCGGACGCTTTGGCCGGTGGCCCGCTTACCTCGCCCGGCGGCACGCGGATCGAAACCGGGCCGCTGACGCCGCCCTTCGCGGTGCCGCCCACCGAACACGCCTTCGTCGTCCGCCGCCTGCGCGACCAGGCGCCCTGGGTGATCGGGCGCGCGGGAATGCAATACCGCGACCTGATCCCCGACCGGCTGGGCGGGTCGATCATCGCAAGCCACATCCGCATCCCCGATGGCGGGCCGGTGCCCGACATGGTGCATTTCCACACGGTCGGGTTTCAGCTGATCTTCTGCTACCGGGGCTGGGTGGATCTTGTGTACGAGGATCAGGGGCCGCCGTTCCGGCTTCACGCCGGCAACTGCGTGATCCAGCCGCCCGAGATCCGGCACCGGGTGCTTTACGCCTCGGACAATATCGAGGTGATCGAGATCGGGGTGCCGGCGGAGCATATCACCACGATCGACCACGAGATGACCCTGCCGAACGACCGGGTGAACCCCGACCGGCGGTTTCAGGGCCAGCGCTTCGTGCATCACGAGGCGGAAGGGGCGCTTTGGGCGCCCCACCGCCTGCCCGGGTTCGTGGCGCGGGATACGACGATCGGGGAGAACACGGGCGGGGTGGCGGGCGTGCATGTGGTGCGGCGCGGCGAAGGGGAGGCCGGGTGGACGGTGCACGGGGGCGACATCCTTTTCAGCTTCGTGATGGAAGGGCGGATGGTGCTGGAAGGCGATGGGCAGGTGCCCCATGCGCTTGAACCCGGCGATGCCTTCGTGATCCCGCCGGGGCTGGCCACGCGCTATGCCGAGGCGTCGGAGGATCTGGAAATCCTGGAGGTGGCCTTGCCGGCAGAGGTGCCGACGGAGACCGTGCCGGGGCGCTGAGCCGCGCGGTCGCCAGCCCGCGGGCTGGCAATCGCGCGTCTTGTCCCCCGACTGGAAACGAATTGTTCACCCTGTTCCTGTGCGGTTTCGCGGCCGATGCCGCTACACTTCCCGCCAACCATCTGACTGGGGGCTGGATGGAACGGATTATCAACTCGCTCTGGCGAGGCTTCTGGATCACGCTCTGGCGCATCCGCCGCTTTATCGACGGAACCCATGACGGGCCGCCGGCGGATTACCTCATGGCGCTTATGGTCGTGCTGATGATGATGGTGGTGACGGTCGTCACCATGTGACGCGCTCAACCACGGGCGTACATGCCTTCATAGATCGGCTCCAGCGTCGCCGGGTCGAACAGCGACGACACGCTTGTGCCGTTCCAGATGTTCAGCACGGCTTGCGCGAACATCGGTGCCACCGGCACGATGCGGATGTTCTTCGCCGCCTTCACCGCCGCGGTCGGCTGGATCGAGTCGGTGATCACCAGGCTTTTCATCTTCGACGTCGTGATGCGTTCCACCGCCGGGCCCGACAGGACGCCGTGGGTGATGTAGGAATGCACTTCCTTCGCGCCGTTTTCCAGAAGCACGTCGCCCGCCTTCACCAGCGTACCGGCGGTGTCGCAGATATCGTCGACGATCAGGCAGGTCTGATCCTTCACGTCGCCGATCACCGTCATCTCGGCCACTTCGCCGGGCTTCTCCCGCCGCTTGTCGACGATGGCGAGCGCGCAGCCGATCCGCTGCGCAAGCTCGCGCGCCCGCGCCACGCCGCCCACATCCGGCGAGACCACGGTGATCTTCGCGGGATCCTTGAACTGGTTCTTGATGTCGAGCGCGAAGACCGGCGAGGCATAGAGGTTATCGACCGGGATATCGAAGAAGCCCTGGATCTGCGCGGCGTGCAGATCCATAGTCAGCACGCGTTCGATCCCGGCGGAGACCATCATGTTCGCCACCATCTTGGCGGTGATTGGCGTGCGCGCCTTGGTGCGCCTGTCCTGCCGTGCATAGCCGAAATAGGGGATGACGGCGGTGATCCGGCTGGCCGACGAGCGCCGCAGCGCGTCGGTCATGATCAGAAGTTCCATCAGGTTGTCGTTCGCCGGGTTCGACGTCGACTGGATGATGAACATGTCCTCGCCGCGCACGTTCTCGAACACCTCGACGAAGATCTCTGCATCGTTGAACCGCTCCACCCGCGCCTCGACGAGGCCCACGGAAACCCCCCGGTGCATGGACATGCGCCGGGCCATGGCCTCGGCGAGCGGTCGGTTGGCATTGCCGGAGATGAGTTTCGGTTCGCTCTGGTGAGGCATGTGGCAGCAGTCCCTCTGTTCCGCCGGTTTATGACGGATTCGTAACGTTGACACCGCTTAGCATGGGCCTAGGGTCGCGCAAACCACACATCAGGAAAGTCGCATCGAAATGGCGCATATCGACTATTACTTCTCCACCTTCTCGCCGTTCACCTTCTTTGCCGGGCTGAGGATGGAGGCGATTGCCGAAAAACACGGCGCGACGGTGACGTATAAACCGCTCGATCTGATGGCGCTTTTCGCGCGCACCGGCGGGACGCCGCCGAAGGACCGGCATCCCAGCCGGATCGAATACCGCAAGCAGGAGCTTCGGCGGCAGGCGAAGAAACTGGGGATCACGATCAACCCGATGCCGCCGGGCTATCCGCCGAACCCCGCGCCGTCCTCCTACGCGCTGATCGCGGCGCAGAAGGCGGGGGGCGGGAACCTGGGCGAACTGGTGCAGGCCTATGGCCGGGCCTGCTGGATCGAGGAGCGGAACATCGGCGAGGATGACGTGATCGCCGATTGCCTGGGGCAGGCCGGGTTCGATCCGGGACTTGCGGGCGGCATGATGCTTACCGAGGCCGAGGAATATGCCCGCAACCTGGAGGACGCGGTGAACGCGGGCGCCTTCGGGGCGCCGTTCTATATCACCGACGGGGATGAACGGTTCTGGGGGCAGGACAGGCTTGACGACCTCGACCTGCACCTGGCCGGAAAGCTTTAGCGCCCCCCGGCCTTCCCCGGTGGCCTCAGCCGACGAGGCCGGTGCCGAGCACGATCACCGAGGCCGCGGCCAGCGTCGCGATGGCCGCAAGCACGGTGCGCATGCTGCCGCCTTGGGGCGCAAGCGGGCGCTTCTGCGGGGTGAAGGCACGGTCGATGTCGTTCAGATGGGCGGTGTGGATGATGCGGTCGCTGTGGAACATGATTTTTCCCTTCGTGATCTTCTGTGACTGCCGCTTGGCGGTTTCGATGGGTTCACGTTAGGCTTTCCCCGTGATTGGCCCGTTCCGGCCAGCGTGAACGGTGCGTGAAAACGACAAGAGGGACAGATTCACGCCGATCTGACGATATCCGTGCTTGGGCCCTTCACGGTCCGGGCCGGCGGGCAGCCCGTGCCCGCCCCGCCGAAGAAGGCCGGGGCGCTTCTGGCCTATCTCGCACGGCGGCCGGGCGTGGCGGTGCCACGCGAGACGCTGGCGGCGCTTCTGTGGGCCGAGAGCGGGGAAGACCAGGCGCGCGGCAGCCTGCGGCAGGCGCTGAGCGCGCTGCGCCGGGGGCTGGGCGACGGGGCCGGTGCGATCGTGGCGGACGGGGCAGCGGTGACGCTGGACACGGGCCGTGCCGCGCTCGATGTCGCGGGGTTCGAAGCGGCGGCGGAGCAGGATCCGAAGGCGGCGCTCGCGCTTTACGGCGGGCCGTTCCTGGAAGGGTTCGGGCCGGTCAGCCCCGAATTCGATCGCTGGGCGGAGGCGGAGCGAAGCCATCTGGAGGCGCTTTTCGCCGCGACGCTTCTGAAGGAAACCGACCGGGCGGAGGCCGAGGGCCGGGGCGAGGATATGGCGGCGCTGGCCGCGCGGCTTCTGAGCATCGATCCCTTGCAGGAACATGTGCACCGCCGCCTGATGCGGGCGCATCTGCGCGCCGGGCGGCATGATGCGGCGCTCAGGCAGTTCAACGAACTGACGCGGGTTCTGTCGGCGGAACTGGGGGTGACGCCCGAGAAACCCACGCTCGATCTGGTGGCCGAGATCCGGGCCGCGCGGGCAGGGCGGGGGGCGGCGGCAGCGCCCGCGCCTGTGCCCGTGGCACCCGGGGCGCCCGAGATCCCGGGGCGGCCCTCGGTTGCCGTGCTGCCGTTCCGGGCGCTCAGCACCGACGAGGAGGCCGCGTTCTTCGGCGAGGGGATCGCCGAGGATGTGATCATCGAACTGTCGCGCAACAAGAGCCTGATGACCGTGGCGCGCCAATCCTCGTTCCGGTTCTCGGAAGAGGAGACGGGGGCGGAGGAGATCGGCCGCCAGCTTGGGGTGCGGTTCCTGCTGGGGGGATCGGTGCGGATCGCGGGCGCGCGGGTGCGGGTGGCCGCCCATCTGGTGCGCTGCGACAGCGGGCGCGAGATCTGGGCGGAACGCTTCGACCGGGAGTTGACGGATATCTTCGATATCCAGACCGAGATCGCCCGCACCGTGACGGCGACCGTGGTGGGGCAGATCGAGGAAGAGGAAATCTCGGGCGCGCAGGGCAGGCCCGCCGAGGGGCTGGAGGCGCATCTTCTGATCCTGCGCGCGACGCGGGCCGCGGACCGGATCAGCCGGGAGAGTTTCGCCGAGGCCACCGGGCATCTGGAACGGGCGATTGCGATCGAACCGGGAAATGCGCGGGCGCTGGGGCTTCTGGCGCTTCTGAAGGTCTATGACGAATGGTATTTCGAGATCGGGCAGAACGTGGGCCCGGCGGTGGAGCTTGCGGGGCTGGCGCTGAAGCACGACCCGCGCGAGCCCAAGGCCCATTGCGCGCTGGGCGTCGCCCTGACCATCGCGCGGGATTTCGAAACCGCGAGCCACCATTTCCAGGCCGGGCGGAACGCGAACCCCAACGACGCGCAGCTTCTGGTCGAATACGGGCGGCACCTGATGTATGCGGATCGCCCCGAGGACGGCATCCGCACGATCCGCGAGGCGATGCGGCTTAATCCGTTTCATCCAAGCTGGTACTGGTCGATGATCGGGCGGTGCCTGCACACGCTGGGCCGCTTCGACGAGGCGGTCGAGGCGTTCCGCCGGATGGAGGAGCCGCCGTTCTATGTGCATGCCTACCTGGCCTCCTGCCTGACGATGCTGGGGGACGAGGCGGGGGCCGCGCGGGCGCGCGAGGCGCTTTATGCCATGCGGCCCGATTTCAGCCTGGAAAGCTTCGCCCGGATCTTCCCCTACCGGAACCCCGAGACCGCGGAGCGGTTTTTCGGGACGTTCCGCGCGGCCGGGATCGTCTAGACGGCTTTGCGGGGCGGCGATCCGCGCTAGGTTAACCGTCGTTCGATGGAGGACCGCCGATGGCCCGCTTGATTGCCGCCCTTGCCCTTTTCACATGTCTGCCCCTTGCCGCGCTGGCCCAGGACCGGCGCCCGAGCCACTGCATCGCCATTGCCGATGCCGCGCCGGGGATCGAATACCTGCACCTTGCCAGCACGCGGCCCGCGCTGCCCGAATATACCGTCAGGATCAGCTATCTCGCCCACGCGATGTTCCTGATCGAGACGGAAGGCGGGCTGTCGGCGGTGACGGATTACACCGGGTTCATCGGCAATACCGATCACGTGCCCGACGTGGCGACGATGAACAACGCGCACGGCACCCACTGGACGGCCTCGCCCGACCCGCGCATTCCCCATGTGCTGGAAGGCTGGGCCACGGGCGGCGAACGGCGCGATCATCACGTGGATCTGGGCGAAATGCTTGTCAGGAACGTGCATACCGACGTGCGGGGCGGGGATTTCGGGGGCACGTCGCGGCCCGACGGCAATTCGATCTTCATCTTCGAGGTGGCGGGGCTGTGCATCGGGCATCTGGGGCACCTGCACCATTATCCCGGGCCCGAACAGCTTCCCGCGATCGGGCGGCTTGACGTGGTGATGGCGCCGGTCGACGGCGGCTACACGCTCGATCTGCCGACGATGATCCGGCTCTTGAAGCGGCTCAGGTCTTCGGTGGTGATCCCGATGCACTGGTTCTCGGATGCCTCGCTTGGTTTCTTCGCCGCCGGGATGGCGGAGGATTTCGCGATCGACGACAGTTTCCCCAGTTCGATCGAGATCTCGCTTGCCACGCTGCCCGACCGCCCGACCGTGATGCTGATGGCGCCCGCCTATCTGAGGGAGTGACTGGACGGGGCCGCGCGGCGCTGTCAGAACCCGGTGTCATGACGGTGCTGACCCCCGTGACCGACGACCTGCGCGCGGCGCTGCGCGAGACGCTTCCGGCGGAGGCGTTTCGCGATATCGCGCCCGGCTATCTGGAAGAACCGCGGGGGCGGTGGCAGGGCCGGGCGGGGCTCGTCCTGGCGCCGGGCACGGTGGCGGAGGTGTCGGCGATCCTTTCGGCGGCCGCGGCGGCGGGCACGCCCGTCATCCCCTATGGCGGGGGCACGGGACTTGTCGGCGGGCAGGTGGCCGAAGACCTGCCCGATCCGATCATCCTGTCGCTGGAGCGGATGAACCGGATCCGCGCCGTTTACCCCGAAGAGAACGTGATCATCGCGGAAGCCGGCGCGACGCTTCACGAGATCCAGACGGCGGCGGCGGAGGCGGGGCGGTATTTTCCCCTGTCCTACGCATCGGAGGGCACGGCGCGGATCGGCGGCGCGCTTTCGGTGAATTCCGGCGGGCTTAACGTGCTGCGCTACGGCACCGCGCGGGATCTGTGCCTGGGGATCGAGGCCGTTCTGCCCGACGGGCAGGTGATCGGCGGGCTGAAGCGGCTTCGCAAGGACAATACGGGCTATGACCTGAAAAGCCTGATGATCGGGTCGGAGGGCACGCTGGGGGTGATCACGGCGGCGAGCCTTCGGCTGTTCCCCGTGCCCGGGGCGCGGGCCACCGCGCTTCTGGCCGTGCCGTCGCCCGGGGCCGCGCTTTCGCTGCTGGCGCGGGCGCAGGCGGTGACGGGGGGCGCGGTGTCGGCGTTCGAGCTGATTTCGGGCATGGGCCCTGCGTTTCTCGACGAGGTGGGGATGGGGCCCGCACCGGGGCTTTCGCCCTTTCCCGACTGGGCGGTGCTGGCCGAGATCGCGACGGCGACGGCCGCGGGGCCGGAGGCGATGCTGGAAGAGGTGTTTGCGCAAGGCTTCGAGGCGGGCGAGATCACCGATGGCGTGCTGGCCGCCTCCGAAGCCCAGCGGGCGGAGCTGTGGCAGATGCGTGAGGCGATCCCCGAGGCGAACCGCAAGGTGGGCGCGGTGGCGAGCCACGATATTTCGCTGCCCCTGTCGCGGATCCCCGCCTTTCTTACCGAGGCCGCGCGGCGGGTGGCGGCGGTGGCGCCTGTCAGGATCAACGCCTTCGGGCACCTGGGCGACGGCAACCTGCACTACAACCTCTTCCCCCCGGCGGGGGAGACGCGGGCGGCCTATGACGGGGTGCGCGGCGCGCTCAGCCGCGTGGTGCACGATCTGGTGGCCGAGATGGAGGGGTCGTTCAGCGCCGAACACGGGCTGGGGCGGCTGAAGACGGGCGATCTGATGCGTTATGGCGACCCGGTGAACCTGGCGCTGATGCGGCGGATCAAGACGATGATGGACCCGAAGGGCATCATGAACCCCGGGGCGGTTCTGCCGATAGCGGAACGGCCGGGCGCAGGTGAGGAAAACCCGGCGCCCGGCCGAACCTGAGCATCAGAGGAAACTAAGCGACAGGCATGGCCGCTTGGCGCCCGATTTACGCCCAACCCCCTAACGGGCGGTTTACAAACCTTCGAATTCGCAGAGCGTATGCACATCCATGCCGAGGGCTTCGAGCTTCTTGCGCCCGCCCAGATCGGGCAGGTCGATGACGAAGGCGCAGCCCACGATCTCTCCCCCCAGCCGTTCGATCAGCTTGATGCCCGCCTCCGCCGTGCCGCCGGTGGCCAGAAGATCGTCGACCAAGAGGATCTTTTCGCCGGGCTGGATCGCGTCGTCGTGGATATCGACGACCGCCTCGCCGTATTCAAGCTGGTAATCCTCACTGATCGTCGTGCCGGGCAGCTTGCCTTTCTTGCGCACCGGCACGAAGCCCACCGAAAGCTGGTGCGCGACCGCGCCGCCGAGGATGAACCCGCGGGCCTCGAGGCCCACGACCTTGTCGATTTCCTCGCCCGCATAGGGGTGCAGAAGCTGGTCGACGCACATGCGGAAGCCGCGCGGATCGGCGAAGAGCGTGGTGACGTCGCGAAAGAGAATCCCCTCATGGGGAAAATCCACGATCGTGCGCACATAGTCTTTCACACTCTTGCGTGTTTTCTGCATCGGGGGTCTCCTAGAACGCGGACGATCGGGCCCGAGTTCAGGCGATCGGGCCGGCGAGTGCAAGGGTCTGGAGCGAGACTGTGAGCAAAAACCGAACGCGGCGCGCGCTTCTGACGCTGAGTGCGGCGGGGCTGTTCGTTTGGGGCGTGAACACCGGGCTGCGGCGCTGGGGCGGGCCGGGGCTTGCCTTCGAGCCGCTGGAGGACCCGAAGGGCTTTCGCCGGGTGGTGGCGGGCGAGGTTTCGCGGGGTGCGTTCAATCCCCTTGTCGGGCTCGAGCCTGCCGAGCCGGGGCCGCCGCGGCTGGACGATGCGCGGCTTTGCGATGCGCTTTTCGCCGAGCGGCGTGAAGGCACGGTGCCGGTGGCGGCGTTTTCGGATTACTTCTGCCCCTATTGCCGGGTGCTGACCGAGGAACTGGCCGCGCGCCACGCGGCCGGGCGGATCACCATCACCTGGCACGAATTGCCGCTTCTGTCGCCCCTGTCGGAGCCCGCGGCGCGCGCGGCGCTGGCCGCCGGGCTTCAGGGCGAATACCCCGCCTTCCACGCCCGGCTGATGCGGTCGCGGGTGGCGGCCGAGGCCGATTACCTCAGATCGCTGGCCGACAGCGCGGGGCTCGACGCGGACCGGCTGATCGATGATCTGACCTCGGAAGAGGTGACGCGGAAACTGGTGACGGCGCAGCAGCTGGCCGACCGGTTTCGGCTTTACGGCACCCCGGCGATCGTGGTGGGGCAGACGCTTGTCCTGGGATCGGTGACGCCCGCGACGCTGGACGACCTGATCGCGATCGAGGCCGATCTGCCGCCCGTCTGTTCAGCCTGAGCGGCGCAGAAGCCAGCCGAAGACGGCCGTCGCCAGCGCCGCGCCAAGGCACTGGGCCAGGATGAAGGCGGGCACATCGGCGGGGCGGATGCCCGAAAACGTATCGCTCAGCGCGCGGGCGATGGTGACGGCGGGGTTCGCGAAGGATGTCGAGGCGGTGAACCAGTAGGCCGCCGTGATGTAAAGCCCGACGACCCAGGGCACCGTGGCCGGCCGGGGCAGGGCCGCGAGGATCACGCCCATGAGCCCGAAGGCCGCGACGGTTTCGGCGAACCATTGCGCGCCGCCGGTGCGGATCGTGACGGAGGCCTGAAGTGGCGGCAGCGCGAACATCAGATGCGCGGCCACGGCGCCGAGGCAGCCGCCCGCAATCTGTGCGGCGGCATAGGCCAGCGCGGGGCCGCCCCCGATCTCGCGCCGGAGCGCGAAGCCCAGCGTCACGGCCGGGTTGAAATGCGCCCCCGATATGGGCCCCAGCGTCGAGATCAGCACGACGAGGATCGCCCCCGTGGGCAGCGTGTTGCACAGAAGCTGAAGTGCCACGTCATCGGTCAGCCGTTCGGCCATGATGCCGGAGCCCACGACGGCGGCCACGAGGAACCCCGTTCCCAGCGCCTCGGCCACCAGCCGGCGCGGCATATCTGGAATGCGATCCGTCATCTCGGGGCCGTCATGTCGCAGTGCAGCCGTTACGGCAACGCCTGAGAACACTTTCTTTTTCCACCTTGGGGCCCTAAGCTTCGCTGCACCGCGTCGAGAAGGAGACCTTCGTGGCCGATAAGTCAGCGCCGCTTCTGATCAAGCGCTACGCGAGCCGCCGGCTCTATAACACCGAAACCAGCGACTACGTGACGCTCGAGGATATCGCCGCCTTCATCCATGCGGGGCGCGAGGTTCAGATCGTGGATCTGAAATCGGGCGACGACCTGACGCGCCAGTACCTGTTGCAGATCATCGCAGAGCACGAAAGTCGGGGCGAGAATGTCCTGCCGCTCGAGGTGCTGACCGATCTGGTCCGGAGCTACACGAGCCAGGCGCAGTCGATCGTGCCGCAATTCCTGGCCATGAGCTTCGAGATGCTGCGCGACGGCCAGTCGAAGATGATCGAGAACATGGCGAACCCGCTGTCGGCCATGCCCGGTTTCGACGCCATGCGCGCGCAGCAGGAAGCCTTCATGAAGGCGATGACCGGCGGCATGTCGGGCTGGTCGGCGCCGCATTCGGAAGACGACGACGAGGAGGAGGGCGGCGACAAGACGAAGGACGAACTGGCGGCGATCCGCCAGCAGTTGTCCGATCTTCAGTCGCAGCTCAAGAAACTCGGCAAATAGCGTCGCGCGGAATGCGGCGGCTTTCCCTGATCGCATGCCTCGCGCTTCTGGCGCAGCCGGCGGCGGCGCGGGATCTGAACATCTCGCTGTTCGTGTTCCGCGATCTCGACCGGAACGGGATGTACGATGCGGGGGAGATGCCCCTCTCGGGCACCCAGGTGGTGCTGGAACAGGACGGCCGCGACCGGATCGTGCAGAACGCGAATCTTTCGGGCTTCGCCAATTTCCAGATGTCGGATGACGAGGATCTCGATATCCGCACGCCGGGGCCGGTGTCGTTCACAGTGGTGCCGCCCGAGGGCTATGAGATCACGACGGGCAACCGGGTGCAGGCGGGCGAGATCCGCGCGCTGCCACAGGCGCCCGCGGGGCTGGTGCTCGACCCGCCGAACGATTTCGTGGGGCTTGCCCCCATCCTGACGATCGAGGCCGCGGCGGACGGCGTCGATGCGATGGTGTGTCTTTCGGAAGACGGCGAGGTTGTCGTGGGCGCCGAGGAGGGGGACCGCTTCGTCTGCACCCTCGGCGCGCCCGGCACCTGGTCGGTCGGCTGGTCGCTTGATGGCGACGGGATGGTGCAGCGGATCGTTCAGGTGGGCGACTGGCCCGTGCGCATTCCCGTGGCGGAGGGCGGCGCGACGGGCGACGCTGACCTGGTGGAACGGTTCGAGGGCCGGATCGCGAGCGAAAACATCGTCGAGATGGGGGCCGCCGACGGATTTGTCTGGCACAACCTCATCGCGACGCACAACAAGTTCTACGGCGGCTGGGGCTATATCAACGGCACGTCGTCGGGGGAGTTCGTGGGCTACAACTCCTCGGGCCATCCCGTGACGCTGACGTCAGACGCGCCGTTCGATTTTCACGGCGCGCTTGTCGGCGTCGCCTGGGCCGGGGCGCTTGATGCGCCGGTGCGGTTCCGGGCCTATCGCGACGGAGAACTGGTGGGAGAAGATGCGTTCATCGCCTCGAATTACCGCCCCGTCTGGTTCGATGCCGGGTGGACCGGGATCGACCGGCTGGAGATTTCGCACGATCACTACTGGCAGATCGTGCTGGACGATATCACGCTGTCGCGCTGATCCCGGCTCAGAAGGCCCCGAAGCGTATCGATCCGCGACGAGCGCGCGCCGCGCCGCCAGATCAGCCGCGTGTCGAGCATCTCGAACGGGGCGGGCGGCCCCACCCGTCGCGGGCCGCGTCCTTCCTGCGATCAGGATGCGGGCACGTAGGCGCCGCGCGCCGCCTTGGCGCGCTTCATGGCCGACATCGTCTCCGGCACCGTCATCGGCTTGGTCCTGCGCCCGCCGGCCATGGCCCCCGAGGCGGCTGCCGCCCGGTCCTGCGGGTTTTCGACGACCATGGCGTTGAGTGACGCGGGGGTATGACGGCCCCGGAACATGTACAGTGGCATGAGAGAGCCCCTCTCCCGCCGCGCGGTGTGGCACAGTCTGATGCACGGCGCTCAGTCCCGCAGATGAATCTCCAGGACTTCGGAATCTCCGCCGACGATCCGCCCGGTCGCGGCGTCAAGCTCCACACAGAACCTGCGCTCTTCCTCGATCCACGGCAGATAGCCGGTGCAAAGCAGACGCCCGCCTTTCACCTCCACGCCGGAAATATTGGCGTCGAACAGCCCGACAGAGCGCCAGATCATGCCCCCCTCGCCAAAACACGCGACGAACCCGTGATCGTGAAGGATCAGCCCCGGTCCGGCCGCGATGTGCCCCAGCACCGGAAAGATCGGCGCGCGCTCGAGGTTCTTGGGCCGCGCCACGTCGATCAGCCATTCACCGACGATCACCTGCCGCCCACACGGCAACGGCACGATTTCATCGGCCCGCACCCGCTGAACCGCAAAAGTCCACACGCTGTCATCGGTGGCATGCACCCGCCCGATCAGATCCTCGTCGCTCAGAAAGCTCGACCCGCCCGGCACTCGTTCCCGGACATCGACCGCGCCGATGCTCGGCGGAAAGCCCAGCACCACGCGTCCGCCGCAGTGCCGGGTCAGGTCAAGCCGGTCATAGCCTTCGACGATGTCATCCCAAAGCATCGTTGCAGCGTCCGCAGGTGGCGGCATGGGCGTGCGTGCCGACATCCGGCAGGATCTTCCAGCAGCGCTGGCATTTCTCGCCGTCCGCATGTTCGAAGACGACGCCCACGCCCTCGACCTCGGGCATCCGGAACGCTTCTGCCGGGACAGGATCGCCGGTGAGGCCGATGTTCGAGGTGATGCAGATATCCTCGAACGGCACCGATTTCACCGCTTTCAGCGTGTCTTCGTCGCGCACATGCACGACCGGCGCGGCCTCGAGCGAGGCGCCGATCACCTTGTCGCGGCGCTGGATTTCGAGCGCGGCTGTCACGACGCGGCGCACCCGACGGATCTTCTGCCATTTCGCCGCAAGCGGTTCGTCGCGCCAGTCGCCCGGTGTGTCGGGGAAATCGGTGAGGTGGATCGACGAGCTGTCGCCCGGGAACCGTTCAAGCCAGACCTCTTCCATCGTGAAGACGAGCACCGGCGCAAGCCAGGCCGTCAGCCGGTGGAACAGGATATCAAGCACCGTGCGCGCCGCGTTCCGGCGCTGGGACGGCCCGTCACAGTAAAGCGCGTCTTTCCGGATGTCGAAATAGAAGGCCGAAAGATCGGTGGTGGCGAAGTTGAAAAGTGCCTGGAACACCCCCTGGAAATCATAGGCCGCATAGCCCTTCCGCACCGTGTGATCGAGTTCGGCGAGCCGGTGCAGCACCCAGCGTTCCAGTTCCGGCATATCCGCCGGGGCCACGCGTTCGGCTTCGGAAAACCCGCTGAGGTTGCCCAGGAGGAAGCGGAAGGTGTTGCGCAGACGGCGATAGCTGTCGGCCACGCCCTTCAGGATCTCGGGCCCGATCCGCTGATCGCCCGTGTAATCGGTCTGCGCCACCCAGAGCCGCAGGATATCCGCGCCGTATTGCTTGACGACCTCCTCGGGCACGATCGTGTTGCCGAGCGACTTCGACATCTTGTTGCCCTTCTCGTCCAGCGTGAACCCGTGGGTCAGCACGCCGCGATAGGGGGCGCGGCCCAGCGTGCCGCAGGCCTGAAGCATCGAGGAATGGAACCAGCCCCGGTGCTGGTCGGTGCCTTCGAGGTAGAGATCGGCAATGCCGTCTTCCGACCCGTCCGGCCGGTCGCGCAGCACGAAGGCGTGGGTGGAGCCTGAATCGAACCAGACATCGAGGATGTCGTCGACCTTTTCCCAGTCGTCGGCGCTGTAATCGTTGCCGAGGAAGCGTTCCTTCGCGCCCGGCTTGTACCAGGCGTCGGCCCCTTCGGCCTCGAAGGCTTCGAGGATCCGGGCGTTGACGGTGTTGTCCTTCAGAAGGAAATCGTCATCGGTGGGCAAAGCGCCCTTCTTCACGAAGCAGGTCAGCGGCACGCCCCAGGCGCGCTGGCGCGACAGAACCCAGTCGGGCCGCGCCTCGATCATCGAATAAAGCCGGTTGCGGCCCGTTTTCGGCGTCCAGGTCACCAGTTCGTCGATGGATCTGAGCGCGCGTTCGCGGATCGTGGTGCCGTAGGTGTCCTGCCCGTCGCCAACTTCCTTGTCGATGGCGGCGAACCATTGCGGCGTGTTGCGGTAGATGACGGGGGCCTTCGAGCGCCAGCTGTGGGGATAGCTGTGCTTGATCTTGCCGCGCGCCAGAAGCCCGCCCACTTCCACAAGCTTGTCGATTACCGCCTTGTTGGCGGTGCCCTCGCCGCCCTTGCGGCTGAGGATGTAATGGCCGCCGAAGAACGGCAGGGTGTCGCGGAATTTGCCGTCGTCTTCGACGTTGTAGGTGATGACCTGGGCAAGCTCGCCCCGGTCGCGGAACAGCTCGTATTCCTCCATCCCGTGGGAGGGCGCGCAATGGACGAAGCCCGTGCCTTCCTCGTCCGAGACGAAATCGGCGGGAAGGAAGGGGCGGGGGTCGTCCCATTCGCCGTTCGAGCCTTCGGTGCCCGCAAGGGGGTGGGCCAGCGACAGGCCCGCGAGTTCTTCGGCGGGCACGTCGCGGACGCGGGTGTACATCGACGGCTCAAGGCGCGCGCGCGTCATCACGTCTTCGGCGCGGGTGTCGGCGAGGATGAAGCGGTCGCCCACCCTGGCCCAGCTTTCCCCGGGCGTGCCGGTCACTTCGTAGAGGCCGTAGGAGATGTCTTGACCGTACACCACGGCCTTGTTCGACGGCATCGTCCAGGGCGTCGTCGTCCAGATCACGACACTTGCGCCAACCAAATCGGAGGCCACGCCGCCCCGGACCTGATCCGGGGCCTCGCCGCCGGAGGTCCCGGCGCCCTGGCCGGGACTGCGCTCGGGCAGCACCCCGAACTTCACCCAGATCGTGAAGCTTTCCTTGTCGTGATACTCGACCTCGGCCTCCGCCAGCGCCGTCTGTTCCACCGGCGACCACATCACCGGTTTCGAGCCCTGGTAGAGCGTGCCGTTCATCAGGAATTTCTGGAACTCCTCGGCGATCACCCGCTCGGCATGGAAATCCATCGTCACGTAGGGCTCGGCCCAGTTGCCGGTCACGCCCAGGCGCTTGAACTCCTCGCGCTGGATGTCGATCCAGCCTTCCGCGAACTTGCGGCATTCCTGGCGGAAGTCGACCACGTCGACCTCGTCCTTGTTCTTGCCCTTCGCGCGGTACTGTTCCTCGATCTTCCATTCGATCGGAAGCCCGTGGCAATCCCAGCCGGGGATATAGCGCGCATCCTTGCCCATCATCTGCTGCGAGCGCACCACCATGTCCTTCAGGATCTTGTTCAGCGCGTGCCCGATATGCAGGTGCCCGTTCGCGTAGGGCGGCCCGTCATGGAGCGTGAAGGGCGGGCGGCCTTCGGTTTCGCGCAGGCGATCGTAAACCCCGATCTCTTCCCACCGCGCCAGCCAGTCGGGCTCGCGCTTCGGCAGGCCCGCACGCATCGGAAACTCGGTTTCGGGCAGGTTCAGGGTGTCTTTGTAGTCAGGGGTATCGGCACACATGGGAGGTGTTCCCGGAATTCAGTCGGATGGAAGGGGCGAGGGGGCGGCGCGATGGCTCAAACGCCTTGTCCCGGCGGCTCATGGGTCAGAGCGCCGGGCCCGTAATTCGAATGATGATGGCGGTCCGCATCGTCATGAGACCGGCTTATAGGCGCGAAGACGGGGCGCGGCAAGGCGCTGTCAGCGGGGGCCTGCCTCGCCGGTGGCGAAGAGGCCGGTGAGCGCGCGCTGCACCACGCGGGTGACCGAGGGCCGGCGTTCGGCGTGGAAGGGCAGGGGGCGGCAGACTTCCATCGCCGCGATGCCCACCCGGGCGGTCAGCGCGCCGTTGACCAGCCCCTCGCCGAACCGGCGCGACAGCTTCGACAGAAGGTGCCCGCCGCCGACCGAGCCCAGAAGATCGTCGCCCACCGCCACGGCGCCCGTGGCCACCAGATGGGCGAAGACCGCGCGGGTCAGCCGCCAGGCCCCGAGCGTACCGCCCCGCCCGCCATAGATCTCGGCAATGCGGCGGATCATCCGCAGGTTCGCGGTGAGCGCCGCCACCACATCGGCCAGCGCGATGGGCACAAGCGCGGTGACGGTGGCGACCTGGCGGGCCGCGCCCTCGATCTCCACCCGGGCGCGGGCATCGAGCGGGGCCAGCAGCGTGCGTTCCACGTGGTCGAACAGCGTGTCGGCATCGAGGATCTCGCCCGTGTCCTCGGTCAGCCGGGCCTCGGCCCATGTCATGTCCGGGCGACCGGCATAAAGCTTGCGCACCCGCTGGGCCACGCCCCGCGCCGCCATGAGATCGCCCGCCGCACGCGCCGCGTCCGCATCGTGGTGCAGGCTGTCGAGCCGCGCCAGCCGCGCCAGCGCCGCCCATTCGCGCAGGATGATGGCAAGACAGACGGCAAGAAAGAGGCCCAGAAGGGCAAGCGCGACATAGCCGAGGACGGCGTTCCGCGCGATCAGCCCGGTCACGAAATCCCAGGCCCAGAGCGACAGGCCGAAGGTGACGATCGCGCCCAGAAGCCGCCAGAACCAGCGCGCGAGCGCCGAGGGCTTCCGCGCCGCGAACCCGGCGGCGGCCTGCATCGCCGCGCCTTCGGGGGCGGGGGCGTCGAGGACGGGCGGCGCGGCGGCAGGCGAGGGGCCGGTATCCTCGGTCTCGATCAGGACGGGGCCGTTCCGCGGGTCTGTCACAGCCGGTCTCCCACAAGAAACTGAAGCGCCCGGTCGAGCCGGATATGGGGCGGGCCCTCGCCGGGTTTCAGCGTGAGCGGCCGGGGCGCGAAATCCATGATCGCGTAATCGGCATCAAGCCAGCGTTCGGCCCCTTGCCGCGCCGGTGTCAGAAGGTGCGAGGGATCTTCGGGCAATTCGCCGGGATAGAAGGCCGCGGGCTTGCCCGTTTCCTTCAGAAGCCCGCGCACCATGGGCAGGGTGCGCCCTTCATGGGCCACCTCGTCTTCGGTCGTGGCGCGCAAGGCGGCGATCGACATCGCCTCGGTCGCCGCGCCCGCGTAATCGGCGCGGGCCTTCGCGTCGGCCACCAGCGCCTCCATGATCGCGGTCAGGCGGGGGTGCTGGCTATGATGCAGGTGGTCGGCCTTCGTCGCGGCGAACAGGATCTTCTCCACCCGTTTTCCCAGGAACAGCTGTGACAGAAAGGCGTTCCGCCCGGGCCGGAAGGCCCCCAGGATATCGCCCATCGCCTGCCGCAGGTCATCAAGCGCGGCGGGGCCGGCATGGATCGCGCCCAGCGCGTCGACCAGCACCACCTGCCGGTCGATCCGGGCGAAATGTTCGCGGAAGAAGGGTTTGACGACCTCGCGCTTGTAGGCCTCGAACCGGCGGTCGAATTCGCGCCAGAGGCTGCCCCGCCGCGGGGTGTCGGCGACGGTAAGGGGCGCGAAGGTGAGAACCGGCGAGCCCGCCAGATCCCCGGGCAGGAGGAACCGGCCGGGCGTGCAATCCGACAGCCCCGCCTCGCGGGCTTGTGTCAGGTAAGCGGCATAGGCGGCGGCCAGCGCCTTGGCCTCGGGCTCGTCGAGCCGCGCGGAAGGATCGGCGGCCTCCACCGCCTGCAGGAAGGGCCCCGCGATCTCGCGGGGCCGGGCGCGGGCCAGCGTTTCCTCCGACCATTCGCGATAGCTCTTGTCGAGAAGCGACAGGTCCAGAAGCCATTCGCCCGGGTAATCGACGATATCGAGATGGATCGTGCGGGGCCCCGACAGCCCGCCCAGAAGCCCCGAGGGCAGAACGCGCAGCGACAGGCGCAATTCGCTCACCGTCCGCGTGCCGTCGGGCCAGTGGGGATCGGGGCCGGTCAGGGCGGCCAGGTGGGTTTCATAGTCGAAGCGGGGCACGGTATCGTCGGGCTGGGGCTGCAGATAGGCCATCTGAAGCCGCCCTTCGCCTTGCGCCTGAAGCGCGGGCATCCGCGCCCGCCCGATCAGGTTCGCCACCAGCGAGGTGATGAACACCGTCTTGCCCGCGCGCGACAGCCCCGTCACGCCGATCCGGATCACCGGTTCGAAAAACGCTTCGGACACCGTGTTGCGGGTGGATTCCGCCACCCGCGTCAGCCCGTCCGCAATATCACCGAGTATCAAATGGGTCGCCTCGCCGTTCAGGGTCAGAACATAGGCGCGGGCCTCGCCGGTTGCCAGACCCGGGTGCCGCGCGCTATGGGCCGGGCCATGCCGCGCTATGCACTGAAGATCGAATATGTGGGCACGCCCTTCGCCGGATGGCAGCGCCAGACGGGGCCCGAGACCGTGCAGGGCGTGCTTGAAGCCGCGCTGGCGCGGCTGGAGCCCGATGTGCCCTCGGTCGCCGCCGCCGGGCGGACGGATGCGGGTGTTCATGCCTGGGGGCAGGTGGCGCAATGCGATCTTTCCCGGGAGTGGGAGCCGTTCCGCCTGTCGGAGGCGCTGAACTATCATCTGAAGCCGCATCCCGTCGCCGTGACGGCGGCGGCGCGGGTGGAGGGTGACTGGCACGCGCGGTTTTCAGCGGTGGGGCGGGCCTATGTCTACCGGATCGTGGCGCGCCGGGCGCCGCTCACCCATGACCGGGGGCTGGCCTGGCGGGTGCCGCAGCCGCTCGACGTCGCGGCGATGCGGGAAGCGGCGGGGCATCTCGTCGGGCGGCACGATTTCACCACCTTCCGGTCGGTGGAATGCCAGGCCGACAGCCCGGTGAAGACGCTCGACCGCCTCGATATCAGCGAAGTCGAGGGGCGCGGGGGCCCCGAATATCGCTTCGACGTCGCGGCGCGGAGCTTCCTGCACAACCAGGTCAGGAGCTTCGTGGGCACGCTGGAGCGGGTGGGAGCCGGGAAATGGCCGCCCGACCGCGTGAAAGGGGCGCTCGAAGCGCGGGATCGGGCGGCCTGCGGGCCGGTGGCGCCGCCAGATGGGCTTTATCTGGCGCATGTGAGCTATCCGGACGATCCGTTCCGAACGAGCAGGCCGGGTGCGGGGTGACGGGGCCCGATCGCGGGGGCTTCCAGCCCCCTGGCCCCCCGGGAGTATTTTCGCCAAAATGAACCAGGCGCACTTCATTTTGGCGAAAATACTCCGGGGTGTGGGGCGGAGCCCCACATCGGTCGGCGCGCCGGAGGCGCGGCGAAACGCGTGCCCGAATGGCCTGATCTTCCCCGAATCGCCCCGTCCGTCACGGTTTTGCCCGGTTTCGGGGGGGCTTGTGTGATCCAGATCGCGTAACTTCCGCAAAACTCCCCGATGACCCCGCCCGCGCGCCACTTTCGCGCCCCGATCCGGGGCTTTATTGGCATCATCGAAATGGAGGGTCCGATGGACTGGTTGTTTGCCGTATCGTTCGACACTGTTGTGATGAGTGCCATCACCTGTCTCATGCTGCGCGAGGTGATGATCCTCGCCCTTCCCGATGAGATCGCAGGACCCGGCGGCTGGCTTATCGATAGCGATCCCGAGTAACGCCCTGCCCCTTTCCCTTGTCCCGAGGGAAAGGGGCGGCGCGCGTCACTCGTCCGGCACCGCGAAGGTGAGATTGGCCCACAGGCTTTCCCACACCGCGCCGGTTTTCTCCGACACTTCTTCCCCCGGTTCCCGAAGCTTCACCGCGTCCAGCATGTAGCGGTGGCCCGGCCTGACCGGCACGATCGCCTGCCCGCCGGCATCGGTGCGCACCGTGCTGATCGCCACGCTGTCATCGGCGGCCTTTTCGAACACCTCGATCTGTGCATCGGCCCAGGGCGCGCCCTGGTAGTAGAGCGTCACCGGCAACCCGCCCGACAGATCGTCGGTATAGGGATTGAGCCCCGCGACAAGCTCTGTCTCAAGCCCCACGGCGCGGTCACTTCCCTGCCCGTCGCCCACCGCGACGAGGGATTTGGCGTAGCGCGAATAGACCTCCTTGAAATCGGTCTCGGGCAGGCCGCGGGCGGCATGGGCGTCGAGCACCCAGGCGGCATCCTTGTGGCGCACGAAGGCGTCGAACTTGTCGAATTCCCGGTAGGTCAGATCGTAGTCGCGGGTTTCGTGCACGAGGATCGCAAGGCCTTCGGGCGCGGTCTGCGCCAGCGCCGGAAGATCGCCGATGCGCATCTCCACCGGGGCCGTGGCCTCGCCCGAGAGGATTTCGAACCGGCGGAAGTTCTTCGGAAAGAAGCTGTAGGCGGTGCCGTCAAAGGCCTGGCCCACGCGGATATTGGCCACGATCTCTTCGCCCTGGGGCACGGCGGTGTCGACCGGATCGATCCAAAACTCGTGGCCGAGCGCGGGGACTGTGCTAAGTGCGACCACGATGAGAGGTGCAAGGGATTTCAGGGTCATGGGCGGACAGGCTCGAACAACTGCGGATGGGTTCAGGGTGATGTGCGGGGGCCTGATGTCAACCCTTGTGCTGATCACGGTTTTGCTGGTCTCCGGCGTCACGGGCGCGCGGGCCCACGAGGTGCAGCCCGCCGTGGCCGATTTCGTGATCGGGGAAGAGCGGCTTGATCTGACCATCCGCATGACGCTGGAGGCGCCCCTGGCCGGGGTCGATCTGGCCGGGCTTGCGGACACGAACGAGGCCGCGAATTCGGATCTTTACGACGAAAAGCGCCGGATGTCGCCCGAGGAGATCGCGGCGGAGCTCAACCGCTCCTGGCCCGCGATCGCGGCGCGGATCACGCTGATGGCGGGCGAAACCCGGCTGGCGCCCGAGCTTCTGGGCGCCGATGTGCCGCCCGTGGGCAACCCGGAGGTGGCGCGGTTCTCGGTTGTGCGGATCGCCGCCGATCTGCCGCCGGGGGAGGAGCCGCTGGTGATCGGCTGGGACGGCTCCCTTGGCGGGCTGATCCTGCGCCAGCAGGGGATCGACGACGGCTATACCGCCTATCTGCAGGATGGCGATCTGTCCGATCCGATCCCGCGCAGCGGCGGGTCGGGGCAGACGGCGTGGAACACCGCGCTCGATTACGTGCTGTCGGGCTACGATCACATCATCCCGAAGGGGCTTGACCATATCCTTTTCGTGCTGGGGCTGTTCTTCTTCGCGCTCGCCTGGCGGCCGCTTCTCTGGCAGGTGTCGGCGTTCACGCTCGCGCATACGGTGACCCTGGCGCTGGCGACACTGGGGATCATCCAGATCCCGGCCGAATGGATGTGGCTGGTCGAGGCCTTCATCGCGCTGTCGATCTCGTGGGTGGCGATCGAAAACCTGTTCCGCCCCGCGCTGGGCTGGTTCCGGCCGGCGATCGTGTTCGGGTTCGGGCTGTTGCACGGGCTGGGCTTTGCAAGCGTGCTGGGTGATGTGGGCCTGCCGCAGGGGCAGTTCGTGGTGGCGCTGATCGCGTTCAACGTGGGGGTGGAGCTGGGGCAGCTTTCGGTGATCCTGGCGGCGTTCCTGGTGATCCTCGCGGCTGGCTGGGCGGCCTCGGTGGCGCGGCTCGACGACGAGGAGCTTGTCGTCGTGGACACGCCGGTGATGTACCGGGCGGTGGCCCTGACGGGATCGATCCTGATCGCGATCGTGGGGCTTTACTGGTTCTTCGAGCGGATCGGGGTGCTGAACCTCTGAGGTTTTCCCCGGCACGGAATCAAGGCCCGCAGGGCCGCCGTGCCAGCGCATGCCCGCCCCACGGGCAGGCGCTATTTGCGCGGTGGCCTCACCGCTTCAGCGCTATGCGGGATTGCGGGATAAAGCGCGCCGCTCACCTGTTGGAAGCGCCTTCCCACGGGCATGCGCCGGCACGGCTCAGCGCCAAATGATCAGGTGATCACATCCGGCGCGTCCCGCCCCGTGGCCGCCCTGATCCCGGCCAGCGTTTCGGCGGCGTCGATCATGCCCGCAAGCGCCTCCTGCGGGTCGCGGCCAAGCGCGCCCGCGTCGGTTTCCACGTCTTCGAGATAGACCCGAAGCGTCGCGCCCACCGTGCCCGTGCCCGACAGCCGGAACACGACGCGTCCGCCGCCCTCAAACCCGATCCGCACGCCCTGGTGCTCTGACCGGGAGCCGTCGACCGGATCGTCATAGGCGAATTCCTCGGCCATCTCGATCTTGCGGCCCGCGACGGTTTCGCCCTCAAGCCCCGGCAGGCGGGCGATCAGCCCCTCCATCATCGCGTTCGCCGCATCGGCATCGACGCCCTCGAAATCGTGGCGCGAGTAATAGTTGCGCCCGTATTCCGCCCAGTGACCCTTCAGGATATCGGCCACGCTTTCGCCCCGGACGGCGAGGATGTTGAGCCAGAGAAGCACGGCCCAGAGCCCGTCTTTCTCGCGCACGTGATCCGATCCGGTGCCCGCGCTTTCCTCGCCGCAAAGCGTGATCTTCCCGGCATCGAGAAGGTTGCCGAAGAACTTCCACCCCGTGGGCGTTTCGTAGCAGGACAGCCCCTTCGCCTCCGCCACCCGGTCGAGCGCGCGGGAGGTGGGCATCGAGCGCGCGACGCCCGCAAGCCCGCCCGCGTAGCCCGGCGCGAGATGGGCGTTGGCGGCCAGCACCGCGAGGCTGTCCGACGGCGTCACGTAGATCCCGCGCCCGAGGATCATGTTGCGGTCGCCGTCGCCATCGGAGGCGGCGGCGAAATCGGGCGCATCGGGGCCCATGACGAGATCGACCAGCGGCTTGGCCCAGATCGGGTTCGGATCGGGGTGGCCGCCGCCGAAATCGGGCGAGGGCACGGCATTGCGCACCGCGTCGCCGCCCGCGCCGAGGCGCTTGATCAGGATCTCGGCCGCATAGGGCCCGGTGACGGCATGCATGGCATCGAAGACCACGCGGAAGCCGCCCTTCAGGTGGTCGCGGATCCGGTCGAAATCGAACAGCGTCTCCATCAGTGCGGCGTAATCGGTGACGGGATCGACCACCTCGATCTCCATCGAACCCAAGGCCGTGGTGCCGGGGCGCGTCAGGTCGATGTCCTGGCTTTCCAGGATGTCGTAGGAGGTGACGGTCTTCGTGGCCTCGAAGATGCGGTTCGTCACCTCTTCCGGCGCCGGGCCGCCGTTCGGCGTGTTGAACTTCACGCCGAAATCCTCTTCCGGGCCGCCGGGGTTGTGGCTGGCCGACATGATGATGCCGCCATCGGTGCCCCGGCTGCGAATGAGGTTCGAGGCCGCGGGGGTCGAAAGAATCGCGTTCTGCCCCACGATCACCTTCGCCGCGCCCGAGGCCGCGGCCATGCGCAGGATCACCTGCGCGGCACGGTCGTTGAAATAGCGCCCGTCGCCGCCCAGAACGAGGGTCTTGCCCCGAACGCCGCCCGCGCCCGCCCAGATCGCCTGCACGAAATTCTCAAGGTAATGCGGGCCCATGAAGACGCGGGTCTTCTTGCGCAGGCCCGAGGTGCCGGGCTTCTGTCCCTCGATCGGCTGGGTCTCTACGGTCATCGGGGTCATGGGGCGTTCCTTCGCTTCGGGTCAGGTCGCGGGTTCAAGGACGAAAACGGCAAGGCTGTCGGCGGCGATGGGGGCCGGTCCGGCCTCGGCCCGCGCGGGGGCGGCATCGGGCGCGGCGGTGTCGACATGTTTCGACCAGCGCTGGCCCGGCGGCGGTTCGGGCAACTGGCACGACAGCGCCTCGCCCGCGTTGAATACCAGGAAGATCGCATATTCGAGGGCGGCGTAGTGGGGCGTGCCCGAGGCCGTCCGGATTTCGACGCAGATCGTCCTCAGATCGGGGTCCAGCCAGTCCTCCTGCCCCATCGCCGCGCCGTCGGTGCGGCGCCAGAAGATATCTTCGAACCCGTCGATGGCGCGTTCGCGGGAATGGAGGAACATGGCCTGCCGCACGATCGGGTGGGCGCGGCGGAACGCGATCATCCGGCGGACGAAGCGGTGAAAGACGGGATCGCGATCGGTCCAGTCGATCCAGCCCGTTTCGTTGTCCTGATTGTAGGCGTTGTTGTTGCCGCCCTGGCTGTTGCCCAGTTCGTCGCCGCCGAGGATCATCGGCGTGCCCTGGGACAGAAGGAGCGTCGCGATCATGTTGCGCTTGCGGCGGGCGCGGTCGGCGCGGATCCCGGCCTTGTCGGTCGGCCCTTCGACGCCGAGGTTGTCGGAATAGTTTTCGCCGTGCCCGTCCTTGCCGCCCTCGCCGTTCGCGGCGTTGTGGCGGTGGCGGTAACTCACCACATCCTCGAGCGTGAAGCCGTCATGCGCGGTCAGGAAATTGACCGACGAGGTGGCCCGCCGCCCGGAATGATCGAACAGATCCGCCGAGCCCGAGACCCGGGTTGCAAGATCGGGCGCGCGGCCCGGATCGCCGCGCCAGAACCGGCGCACCCCGTCGCGGAACTTGTCGTTCCAGCTGAGAAAGGGGGCGGAGAAGTTGCCAAGCTGATAGCCGCCGGGCCCGATATCCCACGGCTCCATGATGAGTTTCAGCTGCGACAGCACCGGATCCTGCCGCATCGCCTGCAGAAGCGGGGCGTTCCGGTCGAAGCCGTGTTCGGTGCGCGCCAGCGAGGCGCCCAGATCGAAGCGGAACCCGTCGACGCCCATGCTGGTCGCCCAGTAGCGCAGGCTGTCCATCACGAGGCGAAGCACCATGGGGTGATCGGTCGCCAGCGTGTTGCCCGTGCCGGTATCGTTCACGAAATAGCGGGCGTCGGGCATCAGCCGGTAATAGCTTGCATTGTCGAGCCCGCGGAACGACAGGGTGGGGCCCAGATGCCCGCCCTCGCCGGTGTGGTTGTAGACGACATCGAGGATCACCTCGATCCCCGCGCCGTGGAACCGGTCGACCATGCGGCGGAAGGCGAAGATATCCTCGCCGCCCAGATAGCGCGGATCGGGGGCGAAATAGCCGATCGGCTGATAGCCCCAGTAATTCACCAGCCCCTTTTCGACGAGGAAGTGATCGTCGAGGAAGAACTGGCAGGGCAGGAATTCGATCGCCGTGATGCCAAGCCGGGTGAGGTGATCGAGGATCGGGTCGGAGGCCGCGGCGGCGAAGGTGCCGCCCGCGCCCGCGAGCGCCGGGTGCGCGGCGGTGAGGCCCTTCACATGCGCCTCGTAGATCACGGTGTCCGACAGCCGCGTCGCCGGGCGGCGGGGATCGTGCGGCCAGGCCTCGGGCGCCACGACCGCACGCGGCATGAACGGCGCGCTGTCGCGCGGGTCGAAGCTCAGATCCTCGGCAGGGGCCTTGCGGGTATAGCCGTAAAGCGCCCCGTCCCAGACCGGCGCGCCGGTGACCTGGCGGGCATAGGGATCGAGCAAGAGCTTGTTGGGGTTGAAGCGGTGGCCCTCGTCCGGGGCGTAGGGCCCGTAGGCACGGAAGCCGTAGGCCTGCCCCACCGTCAGCCCCGCGACATGGCCGTGCCAGATGTCGCCCTCGCGTTCGGGCAGGTCGATCCGGGTTTCGCGCCCGTCCTCGTCGAAGAGGCAAAGCACCATGCGCGTCGCGTTGGCCGAGAAGACGGCGAAGTTGACGCCCGCCTCGTCGGGCGTCGCGCCAAGCGGGGCCGCGCGGCCGGCTGATACCGAAATTCGATGCTGCATCACCTGCGTGCCACGCTGTCATAAAGCGCCGCGTAGGCGGGGGCCGAACTTTGCCAGCCGACCTGCTGGCGCATGCCGTTTTTCTGAAGATCCGCCCAGGCGCCCGGTGTCTTGTAAAGCGCGACTGCGTCGATCAGCGCGCCTGCGAGCGCATGGGCGGTGGCGGGGTGAAACTGGATGCCGGTCGCCACGCCCGCGCGCATCGCCATGGGGCTTGCCGGGATCACCGTGTCAATGAGCCCGCCGGTATAGGCCACGATCGGCACCGCGCCGTAGCGCAGGCCATAAAGCTGGGTAAGCCCGCAGGGCTCGAACCGCGACGGCACGAGGATCGCATCCGCCCCCGCGATCATCCGGTGCGACAGCGCCTCGTCATAGCCGATATGAACGGCGACGTTCGGATGCTCGGCGGCGGCGCGGTAGCGCGCCTCGAGCGTCTTGTCGCCCGAGCCCAGAAGCGCAAGCTGCCCGCCCCGGTCGACAAGCGCGGGAAGCGCGTCAAGGAGGATATCGAGCCCCTTCTGATCGGAAAGCCGCGAGACGACGACGCATAAGGGGCCGTCGGCCTCGGGCAGCCCGAACTCCTCGCGGAGCGCGGCGCGGGCACGCTTCTTGCCGCCGGGGCTTTTGTAATTCTCGATCGCCGGGTCGGTCGCGGGGTTCCACGTCTCGGTGTCGATGCCGTTCAGGATGCCCGACAGATCGTCGGCCCGCGCGCGCAGAAGCCCGTCCATCCCGGCGCCGAATTCGGGCGTCAGAAGCTCGCGCGCATAGGACGGGCTGACGGTGGTGATCTTGTCCGACCAGACGAGCCCGGCTTTCAGGGCACTGATCTGGCTCCAGAATTCATAGCCGTCGGGGCCGAAGCCCCGGGCCGGCAGGCGCAGGGCGGCCCGCGCGCTGGCCGGGGCAAGCCCGTGGAAGGCCATGTTGTGGATCGTCAGCACCGTGCCGGGCCGGGCCGTGCCCATCTCCGACAGGTAGAGTGCCGCGAAGCCCGCCTGCCAGTCATGGGCGTGGAGCACTTCGGGTGTCCATTTGCCAAGCCCTTCGGCCCCGATCCGCGCGGCGACCCACGACAGGGCCGCGAAGCGGGCGGGGTTGTCTGGCCAGTCGGCGCCGGAGGCATCGGAATAGGGCCCGCCGTCGCGGTCATAAAGATGCGGGGCATCGAGGATGTAGAGCCTGAGCCCCTCATGCCGGACGGAGCGGACGGAGGCGGGGCCCCCGAAAAGATCGTCCTCGGTCATCACGACGCGGCCCTTGCCCGTCGCCTCCAGCACCTTCGGATAGCCCGGCAGCAGCGTCCTGAGATCCCAGCCCTCTTCGGCCAGCGCCATGGGCAGCGCGCCCGCGACATCGGCCAGCCCGCCGGTCTTCACCAGCGGGGCGCATTCGGAAGTGACGGAGAGCGCAGGTCGCATGGATGACGTCTATTCGATGATCGCGGTCAAGAGAAGCGGGGTTCGCGCGGGGCCGCGGGGGCCCCAGCGCCTCACATCGCCGCTTCGCGCCGGTCGAGCATCGGCTGGGTGATCAGCGTCACGCCCCCATCGGTCACGCGGAACCACTTTTCATCCTCGGCGCGGTCTTCGCCCACGACAAGGCCCTCGGGGATCCTCACGCCCCTGTCCACGACGCAATTCGTCAGCCGCGCGTGGCGGGCGATGTTCACGTATGGCAGGATCACCACGTGATCGAGCACCGAGTAGGAATTGGTGTGCACCATGGTGAAAAGCAGCGAATTGCGGATCTCGGTGCCCGAGATGATGCAGCCGCCCGAGACGAGGGAGGACACCGCGCTGCCGCGCCGATCTTTCTGGTCGTGGATGAACTTCGCGGGCGGCACGCTTTCGGAATGCGTCCAGATCGGCCAGTTCATATCCCACAGATCAAGCTCGGGGTCGAAATTGGTGAGGTCGATATTGGCCTTCCAGAAGGCATCGACCGTGCCCACGTCGCGCCAGTAGGCGGGCGCGTCGGCGCTGTGTTTCACGCAGCTGTCGCTGAAGCGGTGGGCCACCGCCTTGCCGTTGGCGACGATGTAGGGGATCAGGTCGCCCCCGAAATCGTGGGTCGAAGCTTCGTCCTCCGCGTCGCGCAGAAGCAGTTCGCGCAGGTAGGACCACTTGAAGACATAGATCCCCATCGAGGCCAGAGTGCGGGTGTCGTCGCCCGGCATGCCCGGCGGATCGGCGGGCTTTTCGAGGAAGGACTTGATCGTCAGATTGTCATCCACATCCATCACGCCGAAGGCCGAGGCCTCTTCGCGCGGGACCGTGAGGCAGCCCACCGTCACGTCGGCGCCGGTTTCGACATGCTGTTCCAGCATGATCTCGTAATCCATCTTGTAGATGTGATCGCCGGCGAGGATCAGGATGTAATCGACGTCATAGCTGTCGACGATATCGATGTTCTGGCGCACCGCGTCGGCGGTGCCCTCGTACCATGTCTTGTCGTCCATCCGCTGCGAGGCGGGCAGGATATCGAGGAATTCGTTCCGTTCCGCGCGGAAGAAGTTCCACCCGCGCTGGCAGTGCCGGATCAGCGAATGCGCCTTGTATTGCGTGGCGATCGCCATTTTCCGGATCCCGGAATTCAGCGCGTTCGACAGCGCGAAATCGATGATCCGCGTCTTGCCGCCGAAATAGACCGCGGGCTTCACGCGCCGGTCGGTGAGTTCCTTCAGGCGCGAGCCGCGGCCCCCCGCCAGGACGAACGCCATGGTGCGCTGCGAAATACGTCGTGAACTGTGCTGCATCCGGTCCTCCCCGACCTCGTCTTATCCCTTGTAGCGTAGGATGATCGTGCCCAGCGGGGGAAGCGTAACCTCCGCGCTGGCGGGCTGGCCGTGCCAGCCCTCATCCCCGGCGGTAACGCCGCCCATGTTGCCCCGGTTCCCGCCGCCGTAGATCCCGGCATCGGTGTTGACCGCCTCTTCCCAGGCCCCGGCCAATGGCAGGCCGACGCGGTAGCCCGTGCGTTCGACCGGCGTGAAGTTCGAGATCACGACGGCGGGCGCGTCGCCCTCGTCGCCCCAGCGGATCCAGGAGAAGGTGGAATGTTGGGCATCCGCCCCGTCGATCCACTGGAACCCTTCGGGCATGGCGTCTTTCACGTGCAGCGCCGGCGTTTCGCGGTAGACGCGGTTCAGATCGCCGATCAGGCGGCGCACCCCGTCATGGAGCGGCCGGCCCGCGGCATCCCAGTCAAGCTGGCCCGCGTGGCTCCATTCCGTGCCCTGGGCGAATTCCTGTCCCATGAACAGAAGCTTCTTGCCCGGATGGCCCCACATGAAGCCGTAATAGGCGCGCAGGTTGGCAAATTTTTCCCACTCGTTCCCCGGCATCTTGGCGAGCATCGAGCCTTTGCCATGCACCACCTCGTCATGGCTGATCGGCAGGATGAAATTCTCCGAAAATGCGTAATGCAGGCCGAAGGTCATCTGGTTGTGGTGGTATTTGCGGTAGACCGGATCCTTCTCGATGTAAGACAGCGTGTCGTTCATCCAGCCCATGTTCCACTTGAACCCGAAGCCAAGCCCGCCCGCGTCGACGGGTTTCGAGACGCCGGGAAAGGCCGTCGATTCCTCTGCCACCGTCATGATTCCGCCAACCTCTCCGTAGGTGGTGGTGTTCATACGCTGAAGCATGGCGATCGCTTCGTAATTCTCGCGTCCGCCATCCTTGTTCGGCACCCATTCGCCGGCTTTCCGCGAATAATCGCGGTAGAGCATCGAGGCCACCGCATCCACGCGCAGCCCGTCGATATGGTATTCCTCAAGCCAGTAAAGCGCGTTCGAGACGAGGAAATTCGCCACCTCGGTGCGCCCGTAATTGTAGATCAGCGTGTTCCAGTCCTGGTGGAAGCCCTCGCGCGGGTCGGCATGTTCGTAAAGTGCCGTGCCGTCGAACCGGCCAAGCCCGTGGGGATCGGTGGGGAAATGCCCCGGCACCCAGTCGAGCAGAACGCCCAGCCCCTTCCGGTGCGCGGCATCGACCAGATCGCGAAACTCGTGCGGCGGGCCGAACCGGATCGTGGGCGCGAAAAGGCCCACAGGCTGATAGCCCCAGGAGCCGTCGAAGGGATATTCGCTGATCGGCAGAAGCTCGATATGGGTGAAGCCGAGGTCCGAGACGTACGTGACGAGTTCTTCGGCGGCTTCCTTGTAGGACAGGGGTCGCCCGCCCTCGTCCCAGCGGCGGCGCCAGGAGCCGAGATGCACCTCGTAGATCGAGATCGGGGCCTCGCGGCTGTTCCGGGGGCCGCGCGCCTTCATCCAGCCCGCGTCTTTCCAGCCATAGCCGCGGATATCGCGCACGACGCTGGCGTTGTCGGGCGCGTGTTCCGAGCCGAAGCCAACCGGATCGGCCTTCAGGGGCTGGATCGTACCGTCGGCGGCGACGATTTCGTACTTGTAGGGCACGCCTTCGCCGATGCCGGGCAGGAAGATCTCCCACACCCCCGTGCCGCCCCGGCGGCGCATCTGGTGGCGGCGGCCATCCCAGAAGTTGAAGGCGCCCACGACCGAGACGCGCGCGGCATTGGGCGCCCAGACCGCGAAATGGGTGCCGCTGGCGCCTTCGTGTTCCATCACATGGGCACCGAGGGTGTTCCAGATCCTCAGATGCGTGCCTTCGCCGAGGAGGTGTTCGTCAAGCTCGCCAAGGACCGGGCCGAAGCGGTAGGGATCCTCGATTTCCCATGTGGCGCCGTCATGGCCGGTGGCGGTGAGGGTGTAGCCCGTGGGCGCCGGAATCGGGCCCGCGAAGGCCCCCGGGGCGTCGGGCACGGGGGCGAGGGGGCAGGTCTCGCCCTTCGCCTCTGCCGTGACGCTTGCCGCGCCGGGATCGAAGACGGTGAGCGTGCATTGCCCGCCGATCTCGTGGGGGCCCATGATGCCGAAGGGATCGTCGGAGCGTCCTTCGACGAAGGCCATAAGCTTTCTGTGGCCCTCGCTCTGGACCGGGTGAATGTCCGTACTGTCGCGCATGGTGTTAAGCCTGAAGTGTCTGTCGGAAAGGTCAAGGGGGGTGGGTTGAACTTATGTATCGGCCGGGGTGGGGCTTTTGTTTCCGGGGCAGGGCGGTGCATAACGCTTTTCGACCCCGCGACCGAGAGGAAAGACCATGGCCGCCCATCCCCCCGTCTGCGATTTCGGCTGGCCCGCGCCGGATTTCACGCTGCCCGCAACCGATGGCCGCAGCTATTCTTTCGCCGATATCGCCGGGCCGAACGGCACGCTGATCATGTTCATCTGCAACCACTGCCCCTATGTGCTGGCGGTGATCGACCGGATCGTGCGCGATGCGCGCGATCTGGCCGAGCTGGGGGTGGGCGTGGCCGCGATCTGTTCGAACGATGCCGTGGCATATCCCGCCGACAGCTTTGAAAACATGGGGAAAATGGCCGATAAGATGGGCTTTCCCTTCCCCTATCTGAATGATGCCGATCAGGCGGTGGCGCGGGCTTATGACGCGGCCTGCACGCCGGATTTCTTCGGGTTCAATGCCGAGGGCGGGCTGCAGTACCGGGGCCGGCTCGACGCCTCGCGGCGGGAGGCGGCGGCGGGGGACGCGCGGCGCGATCTTTACGAGGCGATGCGCCAGATCGCGGAAACCGGCCGCGGCCCGGCGGAGCAGATCCCGTCGATGGGATGTTCGATCAAGTGGAAGGCGGCGTGATGCGGGTGGTGTTCGATCTTGACGGTACGCTGATCGATTCCGCGCCCGATCTGGCGCGGGTGGCGAACGAGCTTCTGGCCGAATACGACCGCGCGCCCCTGTCGGAGGCGCGGGTGCGGGGGTTCATCGGGGAAGGCGTGCCGAAGCTTGTAACCCGGGTGGCGGAGGCGGCGGATCTGCCGCTGACCGAAGCGGTCATCGAGCGTTACCGCGTGCTCTACCGCGCGGATCCTCTCGTGTTAACAAGGCCTTATCCGGGGGTGGCGGGCGCGTTGGAGGCGCTGGCGGAACGCGGTGCGACGATGGCGATCTGCACCAACAAACCCGAGGCGCCGACGCGGGATATCCTCGACCGGCTGGGCTGGGCGGGGTTCTTCGATACTGTGGTGGGGGGCGATACCCTGGCCGTCAGGAAGCCCGACCCCGAACCCCTGCGGCAGGCGATCAACGGGGCGGCGCGGGAGAGCGTGCATTTCGTGGGCGACAGCGAGGTGGACGGGGCGACGGGCGCGGCGGCGGGGGTGCGGTTTCTGCTTTACACCGAAGGCTATCGGAAGGGGCCGGTGGAGGCGATCCCGCATGATGTGCGGTTCTCGGATTTCGGGGTTCTGGGGGATCTTCTGGGGTAGGAACACACGGTGGGTTAACCGGTTGCGGGGCCGGAAACGGCGGTGTGCACCCGGCGTACACCGGGCGTACACAGCGCGTACACAGAAAATCCGCGAAATGGCGATCGGGCGGTTTCTGAACCGGGCGTACGGTCCGGAACTGATAGCGAGTCGCTACTACCGGGCGAGATGATAGCGAGTCGCTATTACTTTCGCCGGCCCGGAATCGAAGCCCGAAGGGCCGCCGGGCCAGCGCATGCCCGTTCGGGCGGGCAGGCGCTTTTGCGCGGTGGTTTTGCCGCTTTAGGTGGCGCGGGGTTGAGAGATAAACTGTGCCGTCCGGAGGTCGCGAGCACCTGCCCACGGGCATGCCCTGGCCCGGCTATGCGCGAGGGAGCGGCGGGGCGGTTTCCGGCCCGGGACAAGGGGCGTGAGCCCCGCCGGGCCAGCGCATGCCCGTTCGGGCGGGCAGGCGCTTTTGCTTGGGGGTCTCTCTGCTCTGGGTCTTTCGGGATTGCGGGATAAACTGCGCCGTTCGGAGGGTGGGCGCGCCTGCCCACGGGCATGCCCTGGCCCGGCTATGCGCGCGGGAGCGGCGGGGCGGTGTCCGGCCCGGGACGAGGCCCGTGAGGGCCGCCGGGCCAGCGGTTCCGAGGGTCCCGCGAAAGGTCCGGTGGACCTTTCGCCCGAGGGACGCCGCCCCCTCGGGCGGACGCTATTGCAACGGTGGCGTCCTGCGTGCCGTCGTTCGGTTTTGAGAGATAAAGTGCTCCGTCGTGATCTTGGCGCGTCCCCCCGGCGGTCGGACGCTGACCCGGCTCAGCGCGAGGGGGGCTGCAGCGCGGGCAGGCGCTCTTGCGCGGGGATTTCTCTGCTCTGGGTCCTCCGGGGTTTCGGGATAAAGCGCGCCGCTCGGAGGTGGAAGGCGCCTGCCCACAGGCCTGCGCCGGCCCGGCTCAGCGCGCGGGATCCGGCGCGCCCTGCCAGGTGACCACCCAATCGGCCGCGCGCCGCTCGGTCACCACGGTGCGGGCGTTGGGCAGGTCGTTGCCTTCGAGCTTCGCCGCGATATCGCCGGGCGTCATGCTGTAGCCTTCCCAGCGCGCCCTCAGGCGGCGTTCGAGTTCCTCGAGCGGCACGTCGAGATAGGCCGTCCGGTCATAGAGCGGCAGAAGATCCGTCCAGGGCGCGCGGTCGAGGAGGAGGTAGTTGCCCTCGGCCACGATCAGGCGCACCGAGGCGGGGATGATGCGGGCGGCCGCGCGCGCGACCTCGAGATCGCGGTCGAAGACCGGCACCGCCACCTCGGGCTCATCATTCGCCCGAAGCCGCGCCAGCATCACGCGAAACCCGCCCACGTCGAAGGTGTGCGGCGCGCCCTTCACCGCCCGGTGCCCGCGCGGGTCCAGCACCCGGTCGTCGAAGTGATAGCCGTCCATCGGCAGGATCGCGGCAAGGCCCGGATCGAGCCGTTCGACAAGGTGTTCGGCCAGCGTCGACTTGCCCGATCCCGGCGCGCCCGCGATCGCGAGCACGCGGCGCTCCCCGTCGGGGATGCGCCGGGCCCAGTCGCGGACGGCGGCGAAAAACGCGTCTCCGTCCATACGGTCTTCTCGGTCAGCCGGAATAGGCGACGGTCCTTTGTTCCTGTTCCCCGAGGTTCTCGATCCCCAGCCGCACCGTCTGGCCCGGCTTGAGGTAGACCGGCGGCTTCTGCCCCAGCCCCACGCCCGGCGGCGTGCCGGTCGAGATCACATCGCCCGGTTGCAGGGACATGTATTGGGACAGGTAGCTCACCAGATGAGGGACCCCGAAGATCATCGTTTCGGTCGAGCCATTCTGGTAGCGGTGGCCGTCGACCTCAAGCCACATCTTGAGGTTCTGGGGGCAGGTTATTTCGTCACGGGTGACGAGCCAGGGGCCGATCGGGCCGAAGGTGTCGGCGGATTTGCCCTTGGTCCACTGCCCGCCATGTTCGATCTGGAAGGCCCGTTCGGAGATGTCGTTGACGACGCAGAACCCCGCGACGTGGTTCATCGCGTCGGCTTCGGAGACATAGCGCGCCTCGTCGCCGATGATGACGCCCAGCTCGACCTCCCAGTCGGTCTTTTCCGAGCCCTTGGGGATGATCGTGTCGTCATAGGGCCCGCAGATCGCGGAGGTGGACTTGGCGAAGATGATCGGCTGGTCGGGCGGCTCGGCCCCGGTTTCGGCGGCGTGATCGGAGAAGTTCAGCCCGATGCAGATGAACTTGCCCACGCGGCCCACGCAGGGGCCGATGCGGGGCGTGCCCTCGACCGCGGGCAGGCTGGCGGGATCGACCCCGGCAATGCGGGCGAGACCGGCAGAGGTGATCACATCGCCCGCGATATCGTCGACGACGCCCGAAAGATCGCGGATCGTGCCCGCGCTGTCGAGGAGGCCCGGCTTTTCCTGGCCCGGGGGGCCGTATCGCAGTAGTTTCATGTCACTCGTTCCCTATGTGTTGGACCACCCGCCGTCGATGGCGATGGCCTGTCCGGTAATGAAGCTCGACCGTGGCCCGGCGAGGAACACGGCGAGGTCGGCAATTTCCTCGGGCGCGCCGATGCGGCCCATGGGCTGGCGGGCAACGAAGGCGGCGCGGGCCGTTTCGTAATCGCCCTGGGCGCGCATGCGGCCCTGAAGAGAGGGGCTTTCCACCGTGCCCGGGCAGATCGCGTTGGCGCGGATGCCCTGCGTCACGTAATCCGCCGCGATGGATTTCGTCATGCCGATGAGGGCGGCCTTGGTGGCGCTGTAGACGAAGCGGTTGGGCGCGGCGATGATCGAGGAGGCGACGGAGGCCACGGTGATGATCGAGCCGCCGCCGTTTTCGAGCATCGCGGGCAGGAGCGCGCGGGTCACCCGGTAGGTGCCCTTAACGTTGAGGCCCATGGAGAAATCGAAATCCTCTTCGTCGCAGTCGAGGATCGTGCCGTGATGGACGAAGCCCGCGCAGTTGAAGAGGATGTCGACCGCGCCCACGCTTTCGGCGAGCGCCGCGACCGCCGCCCCGTCGGTGACGTCGAGGCGGTGGGTTTCGATGCCCTCCCCGGCGAGGGGGGCGAGGGCGTCTTCGCTGATGTCGGTTGCGATGACGCGGGCGCCTTCGGCCCTGAGCGCGCGCGCCGTGGCCAGCCCGATCCCGGCCCCCGAGGCCGTGCAGAACGCTGTCAGTCCGTCAAGCTGCATCTTGTTCCCTACATCACAGCGCCGATCTGCCAGGGCACGAATTCGGCCCCGCCAAAACCCAGCTCTTCACTTTTTGTCCGTGTGCCACTGGCGACGCGGATCAGAAGCTCGAAAATCTCGAGCCCCTTTTCCTCGACGCTCACCCCTTCGGATACGATGTCTCCGCAGTTGATGTCCATATCATCGGACATCCTGGTAAACATTTCGGTGTTGGTGGCGAGCTTCAGCCCCGGGGTCGGCTTGAAGCCCGAAACGGAGCCGCGCCCGGTGGTGAAGGCGATGAGGGTGGAGCCGCTGGCGATCTGCCCGGTGACGGAGCAGGGATCGTAGCCCGGGCTGTCCATGAAGTGGAAGCCGGGTTTGGTGACCGGTTCGCCGAATTGCAGGACGTCGGTCAGGGGCGCCGTGCCGCCCTTGGCGACCGCGCCCAGGGATTTTTCGAGGATCGTGGTGAGGCCGCCGCGCTTGTTGCCGGGCGAGGGGTTGTTGTCCATCTCGCCGCCGTTCCGGCGTGTGTAATCCTCCCACCAGCGGATGCGTTCGATCAGGCGTTCGCCCACCTCGGGGCTGACCGCGCGGCGGGTGAGGAGGTGTTCGGCGCCGTAGATCTCGGGCGTTTCGGCCAGGATCGAGGTGCCGCCGTGGCGCACCAGAAGATCGGAGGCCGCGCCGAGGGCGGGGTTCGCCGTGATGCCCGAATAGCCGTCGGAGCCGCCGCATTGCAGGCCGAGGACCAGTTCGCTGACGGGGGCGGGGGCGCGAGTGGCCGCGTTGGCGCGGTCCGCGAGCGCCGTCACGATCTCGAGCCCCTTGTCGATCGTCGCGCGGGTGCCGCCCGTCTGCTGGATCGTCATGTAGCGGAAGTTGCCGTCTTCGCGCATCCGCGCCTTGCCGATCAGATCGGGGATCTGCATCACCTCGCAGCCGAGGCCTATGAGGAGGATGCCGCCGAAATTCGGGTGCCCGGCATAGCCCGCGAGGGTGCGGAAAAGCGCGGTGTAGCCTTCGTTGGCGTTCGACATGCCGCAGCCGGTGCCGTGGACGAGGGGCACGACGCCGTCGACATTGGGGAAGGCGTCGAGGAGCCCCGATTTCTCGACCGCCTCGGCGATGAAGCGGGCGACGGAGCCCGAGCAGTTCACCGAGGTGAGGATGCCGATGTAGTTGCGGGTGCCGACGCGGCCGTCGGCGCGGTGGTAGCCCTGGAAGGTGCGGGGTTCGTCCACCGCCGGCAGGGGCCGGCATTCGGAGCCGTGGGCGTAATCCTGCGCGTGATCCCCCATGCCGAGGTTGTGGGAATGGACATGGGCGCCGGCCGCGATGGCCTCGGTCGCGACGCCGATGATCTGGCCGTAGCGGAGCACGCTGGCGCCCGGGGCGATGTCGCGCAGCGCGATCTTGTGGCCGCGGTTCACCGGGCCGGACAGCGTGACGCCATCGGCGACCTTGGTGCCTTCGGGAAGATCCTGAAGTGCGATGACGACATCGTCGTCAGGGTGCAGTCGGATCGTGCGGGACGTCTCGTGTGACACGCGCCTGTCCTTTCTTGAGTGCCCGTTTTCTTGACAGGGCAACCGGCATGGCTAGCATTCTAACATGTTACAGAACCCGTCAGACCAAGCGCAAGGGCCGGAACTGCCGCTCAGGCCCCTGTCGGAGTTCGACGGCTCGCTGTCGCAGCGCACCTATCTGGCGCTGCGCGAGGCGATCATGGCGCTGGCGATCCCGCCCGGCGCGATCCTGAGAAAGCCCGAGATCTGCGAGGCGCTGGGCGTGTCGCGCTCGCCCGTCTCGGAGGCGATGGCGCGGCTGGCGGGCGAGGGGCTTGTCGATATCGTGCCGCAGGCGGGATCCTTCGTGTCGCGGTTTTCGATGGCGGAGTTGCGCGAGGGCGCGTTCCTGCGCGAGGCGATCGAGCTTCACGCGGTGGCCCACGTGGCCGGGACGATCACCGACGAGACGCTGACGATCCTGCGGCGGAACATCCGCATCCAGGAGGCGCTGGTGGAAGACGCTGATTTCGCTGGGTTTTATGCGCAGGATGCGGCGCTGCACGCCGTGATCCTGGATGCCACCGGGTTTCGCCGGATCGCGCAGGTGGCCGAGACCGCCTGGGTGCAGGTGAACCGCGCGCGCCAGCTTGTGCTGCCGGTGCCGGGGCGGGTGGCCGAGACGCTGGAGGAGCACCGCGCGATCCTGGCCGCGCTGGAGGCGCGGGATGCGGAGGCCGCGCGGGCGGCGATGGGGCACCACCTGCGGCAGCTGATGACCTTCCTTCAGCCCCTCGAACGCGCGCATCCCGAGTATTTCACGTCAAGCTGAGGAGACGCCTTTGGCCCATCGCCCGAACCGCGCCCGCTACGCGGCCCGCCTGAACGCCTTCAAGCGCGCGAGCGATGCCGCGAAGCCGACGATTGCCGACATGATCGGGGCGGCGGGGCGCGTGGGCGGGCTGGATGCCGCCGACCTGAATTATCCCGATCATTTCGAGGGGCATGGGGCGGCAGAGATCGGCCGGATGCTGGGCGATGCGGGGATGGCGCTGAACGGCCTTGCGATGCGCTATTACACCGATCCCGGGTTCGCCATCGGGGCCTTCACCAATCCCGACCCCGCGGTACGGCAGGCCGCTTTGGACGTGACGCGCGCCGGGCTGGATGCGGTGGCAGAGATGGGCGGAACCCTCATGACGCTCTGGATGGGGCAGGACGGGGTGGATTACGCCTTTCAGGGCGATTACGGGCGGATGTGGGACGATACGATCGCGGCGCTTCAGGCGGTGGCCGATCACAACCCCGATCTGAGCATCGCGCTGGAATACAAGCCCAACGAACCCCGCGCCTTCGCGCTGATGCCCGATGTGGGCCACACGCTTCTGGCCGTGAAGGAGGCGGGGCGGGGGAATATCGGCGTGACGCTTGATTTCGCCCATGTGCTTTATGCCGACGAGATGCCGGCCCATGCGGCGCATCTGGTGGCGCGGCATTCCAGGCTTCTGGGGGTGCATCTGAACGACGGCTACGGCAAGCGCGACGACGGGCTGATGGTGGGGACGGTGCACGCGATCCAGACCGTGGAGCTGTTCGTGGAGCTGGAGCGGATCGGGTATGACGGGGTGATCTATTTCGACACCTTCCCCGATCATGGCGGGCTTGACCCGGTGGAGGAGGCGCGGACGAACATCCGGCTGACCGAGCGGTTGCGCAGCGTGGCGGCGGGGCTGGCCGGGGACGCGGATCTGACGGCCGCGATCGCGCGGCAGGATGCGGCGCTGAGCCAGCGGATCGTGGCCGCCGCGCTTTACGGCGCATGAGCGTTCTGGTTCTGGGCGCGCTGCACCTCGACGTGGTGGTGGATGCGCCGCGCCTGCCCCGGGTGGGCGAGACGCTGATGGGCAGCGCCGTGGATTACCGCTTTGGCGGGAAGGGCGGGAACCAGGCGGTGGCGGCGGCGCGGATGGGCGCGCGGGTGCACATGGCCGGCCGCGTGGGGCGCGACCGGTTCGGGGCGGAGGTGGAGGCGGCGCTGGACCGTGCCGGGGTGGAGCGGAGCCGGGTTCTGCGGGTCGATGCGCCGACGGGGATGAGCGTGGCGATTACCGAGGCGGCGGGGGAGTATGGGGCGGTCGTGGTGTCGGGCGCCAATCTGGAGAATGACGGGGTGGTGGAGGTGCCGGCGGGCGTGCGGGTCTGCGTGATGCAGAACGAGATCCCAGCGGCGGCGAATGCGGCGCTGGCGGCGGCGCTGCCTTCGGGGGTGACGCTTGTTCATAACGCGGCGCCGGCGCGGGCGGGGGCGGGGCTTTCGCCCGGTATCCTTGTGGTCAACGAGATCGAGGCTTCGGACATGACCGGGCTCGCCGATCCAGAGGCGGCGGCGCGCGCCCTGCGCGAGGGGGCCGGGGCGGTGATCGTGACGCTGGGGGCGCGGGGGCTGATCCTCTGCGACGACGCGGTGGAGGCGATGCCGGCGGCGGCGGCGAGGGTCGTGTCGGCGCACGGGGCGGGGGATATGTTCGTGGGGGCCTTGGCGGCGGAGATCGCCCGGGGGGCGGCATTGCGCGCGGCCGCGCGGTTCGCACAGAGGGCGGCGGGGGTGTTCGTGGGGCTGGAGATCGCGGCGCGGGAGGGGATGGGACGGGAGAGGGTGGCCGGGCCCTAGCCGCTGTGCGCCCGGGCGCGAATAGCGGCGAAGCCGCCGCGCGATCCCTTGCCCGGCAGGCGAATTCCTCGGGGACAGGCAGGAGCGCCCGGCGGGGCTGCGCCTTTGGGGGGCGGGCACGGTGACGCGGCTCCCTTGCGCGAATAGCGGCGCAGCCGCCGCGCAATCGCCAGACCGTCCCCCGGGCTGGCGATAGGGTGAGGCTGGGGGCTTCGTTTCCGGGGTGTGCGGGCTTGTGGGATAAAGCGCGTCGTGGCGCCGTCAGGGTCGCCAGCCCACGGTCTGGCGATCGCGCGGCTTCCTCCCTCAGATCCCCAGCCGGTCCCGGAGCGAGAACCATGTCATCGCGAGCGTGAGAAGCGGCGCGCGGAAGGCGGCGCCGCCGGGGAAGGGCTGCGAGGGCACCGTGCTCAGAAGGTCGAAGCGTTCGGCGTGGCCCGCGATGGCCTCGGCCATCACCGTGCCCGCGAAGCCCGAGAGCGCGACGCCCTGGCCCGAGAAGCCGCTGGCGTTCAGCACGTTCTTGCCGACCCGCGCCACGAGCGGCATGCGGTTCATCGTGATCCCCAGCGTGCCGCCCCAGACATGGGTGAACTTCACGCCCTCGAGCTGCGGGAACAGCGCCAGCATCCGGCGGTAGAGGGCGCTTTGGATATCCTCGGGGAAGCCCAGTGAATAGGCCTCGCGCCCGCCGAAGAGAAAGCGGTTGTCCTCGCTCATGCGGTAGTAGTTGACGACGAATTTGCTGTCGCCAACCGCCACGTCCTCGCCCAGCACCGCGCGCGGGTCGTCGAGGGGTTCGGTGGCCGCGATGAAGCTGTTGATCGGCATCACGCGGGCCGCGACATGGGGCACGAGATCGGTCATGTAGCCGTTGCCGGCCATGATCACGTGATCGGCCGTCACGGTGCCTTTCGGCGTGGTCAGGCGGCAGGGCGCGCCATCCTCGAGCCGGGTGACTTCCGTCAGTTCGCAGATCCGCCCGCCCGCGGCCTCGACCGCGCGGGCAAGGCCCAGGACGTAGCGGAGCGGGTGGATGTGGCCGCCGCCCCTGTCCATGATCCCGCCGACATAGCCTTTCGTCTTCACCACCGCGCGCATGGCGTCGGTGTCGAGCATGGTGGCGTCGGTGTAGCCGTACCTGTCGGCGATGAATTCGACCTCCTCGGCAAGCTCGGCGGTTTCCGCGTCGCTTGACGCGGCGGCGACGAGGCCGGGGGTGTAGCGCGCGTCGGGCGCGTGTTCGGCGCTCAGCCGGCGGACCTGGTCCTTGGCCGCTTCCGACATGTCCCACATGGCGCGGGCGGCGTTGCCGCCCAGCTTCGCCTCGACCCATTTGGGCGACTGGCGGAAGCCAGTCCAGACCTGCCCGCCGTTCCGCCCCGAGGCGCCGAAGCCCGCGCGGTGCGCGTCGAGCACGATGACGGAAAAGCCGCGCTTCTGAAGCTCGAGCGCCGCCGAGAGCCCGGTGAAGCCCGCGCCCACCACAGCGACATCGGCGCGCGCGTCGCCGTCGAGCGCGGGGCGCGCGGGCGGGATCTCGGCCGAGGCGGCGTACCAGCTTTCGGGGAAGACCCCCGTCTTGTCGTTCCGGTAGAGAATGCTCATCACACGTTCAGGAGAAGATGCTCCCGCTCCCAGGGGCTGATGACCTGCAGGAATTCGTCGTATTCGGTCTGCTTGACGATCTCGTAGACCTGGCAGAACCGCTCTCCCAGCACCTCGCGGATCGCCTTGGCATCGGCCAGCAGATCGAGCGCCTCGTGCATCGAAACGGGAAGCGTGCTGTCGCTGTCGTCCTCGGCATAGGCGTCGCCCTTGAAGGAGGGGCCCGCCCATTCCTCGTTTTTCAGCCCCAGATAGCCGCAGGCCAGCGAGGCCGCGATGCCGAGATAGGGATTGCAATCCATCCCTGCGAGGCGGTTTTCCACCCGCCGGCTTTCGGGTTCGGAGACGGGGATGCGCAAGCCCGTGGTGCGGTTGTCGCGCCCCCAGGCGAGGTTGATCGGGGCCGCGTGATCCTTCACGTAGCGGCGGTAGCTGTTCACATAGGGCGCCATGATCGCGATCACTTCGGGCAGGTGCTTCTGCAGCCCGCCGATGAAGTTGAAGAACGCATCCGTCTCGCCGCCCTGGGGCCCCGAGAACAGGTTGCGCCCGGTCGCGACATCCGAAATCGAGTGGTGGATGTGCATGGCAGAGCCCGGTTCGCCCGCGATCGGTTTCGCCATGAAGGTGGCGAAGCAATCGTGCCGGAGCGCCGCCTCGCGAATGAGCCGCTTGAAATAGAAGATCTCGTCGGCGAGCTTCACTGGGTCGCCGTGGCGGAGGTTGATTTCAAGCTGGCCCGCCCCGCCTTCCTGGGTGATGCCGTCGATTTCGAACCCCTGCTGTTCGGCGAATTCATAAATGTCGTCGATCACGGGGCCGTATTCGTCCACCGCGCTCATCGAATAGGCCTGGCGTGCCGCCGCGGGGCGGCCGGTGCGGCCCATCATCGCCTCGATCGGCTGGCGCGGGTCTGTGTTGCGGCCGACAAGGTAGAATTCCATCTCGGGCGCCACGATCGGCTCCCACCCTTCCTTGCGGTAAAGCTCGCAGACCCGTTTCAGCACGTTCCGGGGCGCCATCGGCACCGGCTTGCCCTTCTGGTCGAAGGCATCGTGGATCACCTGCACGGTCTTGTCGGTGGCCCAGGGCGCGGCCGTGGCCGTATCGAAATCGGGCTTCAGGATCATGTCGGGTTCGGTGAAGCCCTCGTCGCCCGCGGCCTCGCCCCAGTCGCCGGTGATCGTCTGGTAGAAGATCGAGTTCGGCAGGAAGAAGCGCGACTGGCGGGCGAATTTCGTGGCTGGCGTCGCCTTGCCGCGGGCGATGCCGGGCAGGTCGGAGATGATGCATTCGACCTCGTCGAGGCGGCCGCCGTCGAGATAGTCGCGCACGGCCTCGGGGCATTTTTCAAGCCACGCGGTCATGGGAAGCTCCTTGATTGAAGAACGCGGCGATCCGGCGCGCGAGTTCCGTGTCGTGGTTGGGGTCGTCGATCGTGGTGAGCGCTTCCTCGATCAGCGGCGCGGGCACGACGCCCGGGGCGCGGGTTTCGAGAAGCTTGCGGGTTTCCGACGGCCCGAATTCGGGATGGGCCTGCACCGTCAGCACGGTGTCGCCATAGCCCACCGCGGCGAAGGAACAGAAAGGCGAGGAGGACAGCACGCGCGCCCCTTCGGGCAGCTTCGTGACCTGATCCTGGTGCCAGGCGTTCAGCACGATCTCCTCGCCCTCCCACTCATAGACATGGCGGCCCACCGCCCAGCCGCCGGTGAATTTCTCGACCGTGCCGCCGAGGGCCCTGGCGATGATCTGGTGGCCGAAGCAGATGCCGACGAGCGGCACGCGGGCCGCGACGATTTCGCGGATGAGCGCTTCGAGGGGCGGGATCCAGTCGTGATCCTCGTAGGCGCCGTGGCGCGAGCCGCTGATCAGCCAGCCCGCATGGGCGCGGGGCCCCTCGGGAAAGACGCCGTCGACCACCGGGTAGGCGGTCATCGTGATGCCGTGGGGGTTCAGGAGCCGGCCGTAAAGCTCGGGGTAATCTCCAAGCTCGGCCTGAAAATCCTCCGGCAAATGGCCGGTCTGGAGTAATCCGATGTGCATGACGCACCTGTTATAACATGTATGCCCTCACCTCTAGGCGGGCCCGGCGCCCGGGGCAAGGGGGTCTCTAATGATCCTCAGACGGTGTCGAGGTAGAGATCGATCCGTTCTTCCTCGGACAGTTCGGCGAAATACTGGCGTTCCTGTTTCTTCGTCATGGTGTAGTTGCGGATCAGTTCGCGCGGGAAGATGCGGCGCAGGAGGCCCGAGGTTTCGAACTGCCCGATCGCGCGGCCCCAGTCGTCGGTGACGCGCGGCAGCTCGAGCGCATAGGCGTTGCCGGTCACCGGCGGGGGCGGGGTGAGCCTGTCTTCGATGCCGACAAGCGCGGCGCCCAGGACGGCGCCCATGAAGAGATAGGGGTTCACGTCGCCGCCCGCGACCCGGTGTTCGACCCGGCGCGCCTTGCCGGGGCCGGCGGGCACGCGGATCGCCGCGGTGCGGTTTTCATAGGCCCAGGAGATGCCGGTGGGGGCGTGGGCGCCGGGCACGAAGCGGTCGTAGCTGCTGCCATGGGGGGCGAAGATCAGGGTTTCGTCCTGCATCGCGTCGAGGCAGCCGGCGATGGCGGACCGCAGCGTGTCCGACCCGGCCTCGGTGCCGTCGTCGAAGATGTTGCGCCCGTCCCGGTCGAGAACCGAGAAATGCATGTGAAGCCCGGTGCCGGAATAATCGGCATAGGGTTTGGCCATGAAGCTGGCGGCGAAGCCGTGCTGGCGGGCGAGGCCCCTGACCAGCATCTTGAAAAGCCAGGTGTCGTCGGCGGCCTTCATGGCGGGGCCGTGGCTGAGGTTGATCTCGTACTGGCCCATGCCCGCTTCGGAAATCGCGGTTTCGGCGGGGATATCCATCGCCTCGCAGGCGTCGTAGAGCGCGTTGAAGAAGCTGTCGAAGGCGTCGAGCGCGCGCATCGACAGGATCTCGCCCCCCAGCCGCCGGCGGCCGGAGCGGGGCGAGGGCGGGGGCTGAAGCTCGGCCCCGCTGTCGTCGATCAGGTAGAATTCAAGCTCGGTGGCGCAGATGGGCGTCCAGCCATGGGCGCGGTAGCGCGCGAGGATCGCGTCGAGCGCGTGGCGCGGGTCGCCCATATAGGGCTTGCCGTCCTCGCCATACATCCAGAGCGGCAGAAGGGCCGAGGGCGCCTCGAGCCAGGGCACGGGCAGGAAGCCGCGTTCGGTCGGGCGCACCTCGCCGTCGCGGTCGCCGCTTTCGAAGACGAGCGGGCTGTCTTCGATATCGTCGCCCCAGATATCGACGTTGAGCGCCGAAAGCGGCATCTTCAGCCCGCCTTCCAGCACCTTGTCGATGGCACGGACGGGGATGCGCTTGCCGCGCGCCTGCCCGTTCAGATCGACCATCGCGGCGCGGATCGTCCGCACCTCGGGATGCGCCTCGAGCCAGTCCTTCACGCGCGCCCCCTCCCTTCATTTTGGCAAAAATACTCACACGCGCGCGGGGGCGCGAGCCCCCGCGCGCGGATCGGCGCCGAAGGCGTCGAACCATGCGCTCTCATCGTATGAGCTGCGGTCTGATCTTCATCCGCCCTCGGCGCGCCTCGGGCAGATGCCGGTTGAGCCGCCGGTTCACCAGCCCGAACACCCCGATCACGGTCAGCGTCAGAAGGATGAAATAGCCCGCCACGATCGGGTAGGCCACGAAGGGGTTGAAGGTCTTGTCGGCGAAGTAATTCGCGTAATAGAGCGCGTCGCCGCGCTGCTGCCAGGCCGGGAAGCCCGAGAAGAAGACAAGCGTCGTGGCGTGGAACAGGAAGATCGCCTCGTTCGTATAGGCGGGCCAGGCAAGCCGCAGCATGGTGGGCCAGGTGATCTTGCGGAACTTCATCCAGCCGGTGAAGCCATAGGCATCGGCCGCTTCCATATCGCCCTTCGGGACGGAGCGGAGCGCGCCATAGAAGATCTCGCCCGAATAGGCGGCGGTGTTCAGGAACAGCACGATCGCCGCGCCGAGCCAGGCGGAGGTGAAGGCGTCGAAGGCCGGGTACTGGCTTTTCAGGCTGAGAAACAGGAAATAGGCGAAGAAGAACTGGATGAAGAGCGGCGAGCCCCGGAAAAGGAAGATGAACCATTCCGAGGGTTTGCGGTAAAGCGGGTTTTCCGCCGCCTTGCCCATCGCCACGGTGGTGGCGAGCAGGAACCCCAGCGACAGCGCGATCACCCCGAAATAGATGTTCCAGATCATGCCCGAGCCGATCAGGGTGAAGTGCTGGCAGAGCGTGAAATCCTCGCGCGGCAGAAGCCGCTCGCCGATCCCGATGGAGCGAAGGCCGTAATCGGCGATCGTCTGAAGGCAGCTCATCCCCGGTCCTTTCGCAGAAAGGACCGCGTGCGCGACAGCGATTGCCCCGCAATCGCGTGCAACACCCGGTGAAGATGGGACACCACCATCAGGCCGCCGCCTTTCGCTGGCGTTCGCCGCCCATGGTGGCCTGGCCGTGGGTCAGCTTCAGCATCACCCGCTCCAGCAGGATCTCGGAAACCCGGGTGAAGCCCAGGTAGAAGATCAGAAGCACCAGGAAATACCACATCCGCCAGTCGCCATGGGGGTAGTCGGTGAAGCGCGGGTTCGCCGTGCCGCCGAGTTCGCGCGCCCAGTAGACGATATCCTCGACCCCGAGGAGGAAGAGAAGCGGCGTCGCCTTGATCAGCACCATCCAGAGGTTCGAGAGCCCGGGCAGGGCGAACACCCACATCTGCGGCACGAGGATGCGCCAGAAGGTCTGGCGGTGGGTCATGCCATAGGCCTCGGCGGTTTCGAGCTGCGCGCGGGGCACCGCCCGCATCGCGCCGTAGAGCACGTTCGCTGCGAAGGCGCCGAAGACGATGGAAAAGGTCAGCACCGCCAGGAAGAACCCGTAGGTTTCGTGCACCCATTGCGGCGAGGTCGACAGCGGCAGCTTCGCCTCGGCGCAGACGATGAAATCGTTGCCCTGGCGGATCGGCTCGGTCCAGTCCGGGCATTTCACCTTGTGGCGCAGGAATTCGAACATCTGGTCGAGCGCGATGACGAAGAACAGGAAGAAGGCGATATCGGGCACGCCGCGCACGATGGCGGTATAGCCCTGGCCGAACCAGCGTATGGGCAGGATGTGCGAGCGCGCCGCGATCGCCCCGCCGAAGCCGAAGGCGAGCGCCGTGGGCGCCGTGATGCCCAGAAGCAGGAGCACCGTCCCGAAGGAGACGTAGAAATTCGCGTGCTTGCCCGTCGTCAGGTAGCAGGCGAGCCAGCGCAGCCGGTCAAGCGTCTCGGGATCTGTGCAGAACGAAAATATGATGCGCCATCCGGTTGTTGTTGCGCTGCGGCGAAAAGACTAGCCGATCCGGTGGGATATGGAAGAGGCCCCGTGCAGGGGAGGGTGCGGTTTGTGCTTTCGGTGCCCCGTTCGGGGCCGGGCTCAGGCGGGGGGGCGTTCGGCCTCCACCGCCTCCGCCTCCGCCTCGGCCTGTTCCGCCGCCCAGGCGCCCGCCGCCTCGACCGCCACGGTCGAGGCCGTGGGCAGGACGCCGAGATAGCTTTCGGTTTCCTCCACCGGCGCGATGGCGCGCTGGGTCATCCGGTAGAGCGCGTAAAGCGCGATGGCCGCGAAGGTCGCCCCGAGCACGAGCCAGAAGGCCCCGGGGCCCACGACCTGCATCGTCCAGCCGGTGAGAAGCGGCCCCAGGATCGCGCCCAGCCCGAAGGTGAAGACAAGCCCGCCCGAAGCTGCCGGCATCTCCTCCACCGACAGGAAATCGTTCGTATAGGCCAGGAACAGCGCGTAGAGCGGCGTCGTGACCCCGCCCGCGAGGAAGGCCGCCGCCATCAGCGGCCAGAGCGCGCCGCCGGTGAGCCAGCCCAGCGCACAGGAGGCCCCGCCCGCCAGCGCCGCGCCGAAGATAAGCTGCCGCCGGTCGACCCGGTCGGACAGCCAGCCGATCGGGTACTGGAAAAGCAGCGCGCCGGCGAACAGCATCGCGACGAAGAGCGAGATCTGCGCCGCCGAAAGCCCGATCTGCGTGCCATAGACCGCGCCCATGCCCGATTGCGTGGCGTAGACGCCGCCCAGAAGGAAGATCCCCACCGTGCCGAGGGGCGAGCTTGTGAAAAGCTTGCCGAGCGTCATCGGCCTGGCCACCTCCACCGCCGGGGCGGGGGTGACCGACAGCAGGATCGGCGCGAAGGAGATCGAGACGAGGATCGAGGCCCCGATGAACAGCGCCGCGTTCGCCGCGTCGCCCAGTGTCAGAAGCCACTGCGCCCCGATGATGCCGAGCGTCTGGGCGATCATGTAGGCCGAGAGCACCTTGCCGCGCGTTTCGTTCGTGGCGGCGTTGTTGAGCCAGCTTTCGGCGGCCACGTAGATGCCCGACATGCAGAAGCCGATCAGGATCCGCAGGATCGTCCAGGCCCAGGGTTCGGCCAGAAGGGTGAAGGCGATGAGCCCCGCCGACATGAAGCTGCCCAGTGCCGCGAAGACCCGCACATGCCCGACCCGGCGGATCAGGAGCGGCGTGAGGCGCGCGCCCGAGAGAAAGCCCATGAAATAGCCCGAGGTGACGACGGCGAGTTCGGTGGCCGAAAAGCCCTCGATCCCGCCGCGGAGGCCGATCAGGGTGAAATGCATGCCGTTGCCGAGCATGATCAGCACGATGCCGAGCAGCAGCGCCCAGATGCCGGAGAGGACGTGGATCATGGCGGGGATCCCCCTGTCGTTCGTGCGCGCCGTGCGTGGCCCGTGGTGTCAGGCATCGCATGCTGTGAGCGCAAAGGAAAATGCTGCAGCGCCGCATGAGGGGGCGTTTGCGACGGGGGGGTGGGAGGCGGGTGGGAATGTCGGCTGGGCGGACATTGCCAACACATGCGAAAAGCCGGGCAGGGCCCGCCCGCGGGTGGGCCCGCCGACGCGCGCTCAGTGCGCTTTATCTCTCAAAACCGAACGACACGGCGTTGGTTTGCACCGTGGCAGGAGGGCCCGCCCGGGGGGCGGTCGGGCCCTGCCCGGCGGGGCTGACGCCCCTTGACTCCGGGCAAGAGGGGGAGGCGTGGCGTCCCTCGGGCGAAAGGTCCACCGGGTTTTTCGCGGGGCCTTCGGGACCGCTGTCTGGCGGACCGGGCCCGCCCGGACATGAAAAACCCCGCCGCAGAGGCTGCGGCGGGGCGTTTCCCGGGTGCGTGCCCCCCCTGATCGGTGAGGGCCTCAGAAGGTCGAGGACACTTCCCATTTCTCGATCATCGCATTGAGCGAGCCGTCGTCTTTCATCGACTGGATCGCCGCGTCGAACTTGGCCTTCAGCTCGTTATCGGACTCGCGGATGCCCATGCCGACGCCGCCGCCGAGCGGCACGTCGTCGCCCACGAACATCAGATCGGCTTCCGCCTCGACGATCGGCGCGAGGAAGGATTTGTCGGCCAGAACCGCATCGGCCTCGCCGTTGCGGACGGCGGCGATGGTTTCCTCGGGTGTCGCGAATTCGACGAGCGTCGCGCCCGACTCGGCGATGTAGCCGGCCTGGATCGTGCCGGTCTGCGCCGCGATCACGCCGCCTTCGAGATCGACGCCTTCGGAGGCCCCGACATAGGCCGACGGATCGGGGGGCGTGTAGTTCTGGGTGAAGTCGATGACCTGATCACGCTCGTCGGTGATCGACATGCCCGCGATGATCGCGTCGTAGTTGCCCGAGACGAGGTTGGGGATGATCGAATCCCACTCGTTCGTGACCCATTCGCAGGTGAGTTCGGCGCGCTTGCACAGCTCGTCGCCCAGTTCGCGTTCGAACCCGTCGACCTCGCCGGCGTCGTTGAGGAAGTTCCACGGAGGGTAGGCGCCTTCCGTGCCGAGCCGGACGACCGAGTGGCTTCCGGCGTATGCCACGCCCGCCGCAAAGGCCAGCGCCGCCGTGGAGAGGATCAGTTTTTTCATTTTATGGTCTCCCGAGTGAACGCTCTTTTCATTTGGTCAGGCCGCGACACCTGCGTTCAAGAATTGCCGCAGCCGATCTGTCTTGGGATTGCCGAAGAGTTCGGCCGGGGGGCCTTCTTCCTCGATCTTTCCAAGGTGAAGGAAGACGACATGATCGCTGACGTCGCGCGCCATGTTCATGTCGTGGGTGACGATGATCATGGTCCGCCCTTCGGCGGCCAGATCCTTGATGACGCGCACGACCTCCTGTTCCAGCTCGGGATCGAGCGCGGAGGTGGGTTCGTCGAAGAGAAGCGCGCGCGGTTCCATGCAGAGCGCGCGGGCGATCGCCGCGCGCTGTTGCTGGCCGCCTGACAACTGGGCGGGGAAGACATCGCACTTGTCGCCGATGCCGACCTTTTCGAGATATTCGCGGGCCTTCACCTCGACCTCTGCGGGATCGCGTTTCAGCACCGTCACGGGGGCTTCCATCACATTCTGCAGGATCGTCATGTGGGCCCAGAGGTTGAACTGCTGGAACACCATGGAAAGGTTGGTGCGGATCCGCGTGACCTGCGCCTTGTCGGCGGGGTGGCGGCCGAGGCCCTGCCCGCGCCAGTGCACGGCTTCGCCTTCGAAGAGGATTTCGCCCTGCTGGCTGTCTTCGAGGAGATTGGCGCAGCGCAGGAGGGTGGATTTGCCCGAGCCCGAGGAGCCGATGAGCGAGACGACATGGCCCCGGGGGGCGACGAGATCGACGCCCTTGAGCACTTCGAGCGCCCCGTAGCTCTTGTGGAGATCACGTATTTCGATAACGGGTTTGTCTGTCACGCGCGGATTTTCCCCTCTTCGGGGAAGAGAGTAGGGCCGAGGCTCGCCCGAATGCAACGCTTTTGCCCGATTCTAGGGGCCGTCGGGGCCGATCTGTGGCGCCGGAGCGGGGGGTAAGGGCAAATCATAGGCACTTGTGGGCAGTGAAACGGCGCTGATCATCCTTAAATTTTCCTTATAGAGTGGGGAGAGCCCTGAAATCGCGGTGTTAATTGCCGCGAGGTAAGGCGCGGGATCCTGCCCGGCGCGGGTGATGAAGGTGATTCCGGGCGAGGGTTCGGTGGCGCCGATCACCCTGAGGTTGCGTGTGAGCGTGGTGTGGCGGGCGAGGATGCGGAAGGTCTGGGCGTCGATCGTCGCGAATTCGGCCTGGCCGCGGCTGACGGCCTCGGCAGAGCCCGCGTGGCTGCCGGTCTGGAGGGTGGGGCGGTAGCGGCGGCCGGCGGCGCGCGCCTCGGTCGCCGCCGCGCCCCAGCCCGAGTGGCTGAGCGGTTCGCTATAGGCCATGGTGGCGCCGTCGAGATCCTCGACGGTTTCCGCGGGGTGATCCTGGCGGACGACGTAGAGCGCGCGGTATTCGCCCGGCCCGCAGCCGTCGAGCCCGAAATCGGCGGCCCCGATCAGCGTCACCCGGTCGCGGAACCGGGCGCGGTAGGGCAGGTTGCAGATGTGGCCGAGCACGAGATCGGGGGCGGCCCAGCCATCCATCGGCGGGATATCGTGGGTGAGGGCGTCGGGCGCGTCTATCGCGGTATCGCGGAGCGCGTCGCGGATGCCATCCCAGAGCGCCTCGTACCCCGCGCGCGTCTCGGGAAAGAGATACATCGGCAGGGTGGCGATCACCCCTGCCGCGCCTCGGCCCGCTGGCGCGCATGGGCGGAGTCGCGGTCGTTCACGCCCAGAAGGCTGGCGACGAGCCTGAGGATCGCGTTTTCCTCGGGGTCGCGTTCGCCATCGGCGAGGACGACGGACCAGAGCGCTTCGACCACCGCCTCGCGATCCTCGTAGGCGACCGCATCCTTGATGGCGCGGGTGAAGCGGACGGTATCGGGGGCTTCGGCTTCGAGCGCCTCGGCCTCGCCGCGCAGCTTCGCCGCCTCGAAGGGCGAGAGGCCGAAGCGGCTGGCGGTGATCCGGTCGATGAGCCCGATCTCTTCCGCGGCATAATCGCCGTCGGAACGGGCGATGCGGACGAGCAGGGCGGTGAGGGCGAGCCGGGCGTCGGGATCCGACAGCGGTTCTGGCTCGGGCTGGACGAGGCGGGCAATGAAATCGGCAAACATGCGCCTGATATAGGCGCATGTTCGGGGCTGTGAAAGGCCGCTTAGCCGCCGGTGCGGAACCGCGCGGAGAGACGGCGGAGGATCGAGCTTCTGTCCCGATCCTCGGGAAGCTGCGAGACGTATTCGACATCGCCGCGCGTCACGCCGATGTCGCGCAACACGTGATCGTCGAGATCGAGCATTTCGCGGAAGCCCTGCCGTTCAAGCCGGCGGCGGTCGGCGGCCTCCTGCCGGGCGTGGAGGCGGCGGTAGACTTCGGAGACGTCGAACGGGGCGTAGGGGATGGAGGGAAGCATCGGGTTAATCCTTTGTCTGATCTCAGGTCATGACTGGACAATGGGGGTTGGACGTGGTTCAATCAAACGAATAGATTTCAGCCCAGCTATCAGAAAAACTGAGAGATGCCATGAACGCCCCGTCGACCCCCACCGTGCCGCTTCTGGAGCTTGACCTGCTGCGCACGCTTGTCGCCATTGCCGAGACCGGGAACTTTTCCGCCGCCGCGGAGGTGGTGCACCGCACGCCGTCGGCGGTGTCGATGCAGGTGAAGCGGATCGAGGAGCTTCTGGGCCGCCCCGTCTTTCTGCGCGACAGCCGGTCGGTCACGCTGACCGCCGATGGCGAGGTGTTGCTGGAACACGGGCGGCGGCTTCTGGCGCTGAACCGGGATGTGGTGTCGCGGTTCATCCAGCCGGATCTGGCGGGCGAGGTGCGGCTTGGGGCGCCCGATGACGTTTCGGAGCGGTACCTGGCGCCGATGCTGCGGCGGTTCGCCGAGACGCATCCCTGTATCGCGGTGACGGTGGTTGTCGACGGCACCGACCGGATGATGCAGATGGTGCAGCAAAGGCGGCTTGACCTGTCGATCGTGACGCGGAACGCGGGCTTCATGGGCACCGATGATACCGATGTGCTGATGCGCGAGCCGCTGGTCTGGGCCGTGCTGAAGGGCGGGGTGGCAGCGGAGAAGGAGCCTTTGCCGCTGTCTGTCTGGGAAGAGACCTGCGTCTGGCGGCAGGCGGCGATCGAGGGCCTGAAGGCGCAGGGGCGCGATTTCCGGGTGACGTTCGAGAGCGCCCATATCTCGGGCCAGCGGGCGGCGATCATGGCCGATCTTTGCGTCGCGCCGATCCCGCGGTCGTCGCTGGGCGGCGAGATCATCGAGGCGCCGGCGCATTACGGGCTGCCGCCCCTGCCGGATTACACGCTGGGATTGCTGGTGGGCCAGAACCCGAGCGCGCCGGTGCTGGCGGCGGCGGATCACCTGAGGGCGTCGTTCGCGCTGTGCTGCTGAGGGGGGCATAAAAAGGCGCGCCGGGATCGCTCCCGACGCGCCCACACACACGGCTCACTCTTTACGGTGCCCAATAAGCAGGCAGTCTGCGGCGAGAGCAGGACCGGAATCCTCGCACTCGTGACGTTTTCTGGAACGCGGCGCCTCAGTTCGGGGCGGCGGGGTGCATGGTGCATTTCCCCGATGGCTACAATTCAAAGCGGATTTTGCCGATCTCCCTGAAATGTGGCGGGACTGTCGACGGAGGCGGGACAGTGGCGGGGGCTGAATGTGGCGCGTTTCACAAAGCGGTTTTGCCACATTCTTCGCGGGCGGCGGCGGGAAACTGACTGTTTCCGGTTTGCGGGGCGGCCCCCCCGGTCAGACGAGGCGCGAGACGTCTTTCGCGGCCCGCACGAAATCGGCGAAGAGGGGATGGGGGGCGAAGGGTTTCGACTTGAGTTCGGGGTGGAACTGGACGCCGATGAACCAGGGGTGATCCTTCACCTCGACGATTTCCGGCAGCCGCCCGTCGGGGGACATGCCCGAGAAGCAGAGGCCCTTGGCCTCGAGCCGTTCGCGATACTTGATATCGACCTCGTAGCGGTGGCGGTGGCGTTCCTCGATCACCGTTTCGCCGTAGACCCTGGCGACCTTCGAGCCTTCCGCGAGGTTCGCGGTATAGGCGCCGAGGCGCATGGTGCCGCCCTTGTCGTCATCGACCTTGCGCCTGACCGCGTGGTTGCCCTTCACCCATTCCTTGAGGTGGTAGACGACCGGTTCGAAGCGCTTCTTGCCGGCTTCGTGATCGAATTCCTCGGACCCCGCCTTGTCGAGCCCGGCGAGGTTTCGCGCGGCCTCGATCACCGCCATCTGCATGCCGAGGCAGATCCCGAGATAGGGGATCTTGCGGGTGCGGGCGAATTCGGCGGCGCGGATCTTGCCTTCGGTGCCGCGTTCGCCGAAGCCGCCGGGCACGAGGATGGCGTGGAAGCCTTCGAGCCAGGGGGCGGGATCCTCGCGTTCGAAGATTTCCGCGTCGATCCATTCGGCCTTGACGCGGACGCGGTTGGCGAGCCCGCCATGGGTGAGCGCCTCGGCGATGGATTTGTAGGCGTCTTCAAGCTGGGTGTACTTGCCGACGATGGCGACCTTGACCTCGCCTTCGGCATGTTCGAGCCGGTCCTGCACGTCGAGCCAGCGATCGAGGTTGGGTTTCGGGGCCGGGCTGATGCTGAAGGCATCGAGCACCGCCTGGTCGAGCCCTTCGCGGTGATAGGCGAGCGGGGCCTCGTAGATCGATTTCAGATCGGGCGCCGCGATCACGTCTTCCTTCCGGACGTTGCAGAAAAGCGCGATCTTTTCGCGTTCCTTGTCGGGAATGGGCTTGTCGGAGCGGCAGACGAGCACGTCGGGGGCGATGCCGATGGAGCGCAGTTCCTTGACCGAGTGCTGGGTGGGCTTGGTTTTCAGTTCGCCGGAAGCGGCGATCCAGGGCAGGAGCGTGAGGTGCATGAAGATGCACTGGCCGCGCGGCTTTTCCTGGGCGAACTGGCGGATCGCCTCGAAGAAGGGCAGGCCCTCGATATCGCCGACGGTGCCGCCGATCTCGCAGAGCATGAAATCGACCTCGTCCTCGCCGATCGAGAGGAAATCCTTGATCTCGTTGGTGACGTGGGGAATCACCTGGATCGTCTTGCCGAGGTAATCGCCGCGGCGTTCCTTTTCGAGCACCGTCGAATAGATCCGCCCCGAAGACACGCTGTCGGTGCCGCGGGCATGGACCCCTGTGAAGCGTTCGTAATGGCCGAGGTCGAGATCGGTTTCGGCCCCGTCATCGGTGACGAAGACCTCGCCATGTTCAAACGGGCTCATCGTGCCGGGATCGACGTTCAGATAGGGATCGAGCTTTCTGAGCCGCACCGAATAGCCGCGCGCCTGGAGAAGCGCGCCGAGCGCCGCCGAGGCGAGGCCCTTGCCAAGCGAGGAGACCACACCGCCGGTGATGAAAATGAAACGCGCCATGTGCCTGAACCCCGTGCCCGAACCTTGTCGGAGAGACGTTTGCCTGCCCGGGTTCATGCCCGGACTTTGCGCCTCCCACGGGATTCAAGAACTACCGGATTCGCGGAGGGATGGGAACCCTTGATGCGCAATATGCTGTGGGACGCGGGGGAGGGCCGCGCAAGGTATCGCGATACCTCAGCAATTCGGGGGCTTGCGTTACTCGACCGGGGGCGGTGCGAGCGGATCGCTGTCGGTGGACGGGGGCAGAAGGCTTTCGGCCGGGGGCAGAAGGCCGCTGCCGTCATCGGCCGATCCCGCGGGGATGCCGAGCCGGTCGATCACCGAACTGTCGGAGGCGTTTTGCGCCGCGAAGACCGTGAGCATCAGCGATGTCGCGATGAAGGCGATGGCGAAGCCCCAGGTGAGCTTGTGAAGGCCCGTCATCCCGCTTCTGGCGGAGATCCCGCCGCCGCCGCCGCCCATGCCCAGCCCGCCGCCTTCGGAACGCTGCAGGAGCACCGCCGCGATCAGGCAGAGCGCGAGCAGGAGGTGGACGATCAGAACGACGTTTTGCATCGGGGCGGGTGGCCTTCGGATTGTGACAGCGGGCTATCTATTCCCTCCCGCCCGCCCCCGCAACCCTTTGCGGAAGACCCGCGCCGCGTGGTGCTGTCGCAACCCGCTTTCCACCGCCGTCAGGCCTCGCTATAGGAGGCGCCGGTCTGTGGAAGGGGACAGCATGGCAAATGTCGTGGTTGTCGGCGCCCAGTGGGGCGACGAGGGCAAGGGAAAGATCGTCGACTGGCTGAGCGAGCGGGCGGATGTGATCGCGCGCTTCCAGGGCGGGCACAATGCCGGCCATACGCTGGTGATCGACGGCGAGGTGTTCAAGCTTCACGCGCTGCCCTCGGGCGTCGTGCGGGGCGGCAAGCTTTCGGTGATCGGCAATGGCGTGGTGCTGGATCCCTGGCACCTGGTGACCGAGATCGAGACGATCCGCGCGCAGGGGGTGGAGATCACGCCCGAGACGCTGATGATCGCCGAGAACACGCCCCTCATCCTGCCCCTGCATGGCGAGCTGGACCGGGCGCGCGAAAGCCAGAATTCGGTGGCGAAGATCGGCACCACGGGCCGGGGCATCGGCCCGGCCTACGAAGACAAGGTGGGCCGGCGCGTGGTGCGGGTGGCCGATCTGGCCGATCCCGCGACGCTGGCCACCCGGGTTGACCGGCTTCTGATCCATCACGGGGCGCTGAGGCGGGGCCTTGGCCTGCCGGAGGTGGATCGCGACGGGCTGATCGCCGCGCTGAGCGAGGTTGCGCCCAAGATCCTGCCCTATGCCGCGCCGGTCTGGAAGGTTCTGAACGAGAAGAAGAGCGAGGGCCGCCGCATCCTGTTCGAAGGGGCGCAGGGCGCGCTTCTGGATATCGATTTCGGCACCTATCCCTTCGTGACCTCGTCGAACGTGATCGCGGGCCAGGCGGCCACGGGTACGGGCATCGGCCCCGGATCGATCGATTTCGTGCTGGGGATCGTGAAGGCCTATACCACGCGGGTGGGCGAAGGGCCGTTTCCGACCGAGCTTTTCGACGAGGACGGCCAGCGGCTGGGCGAACGGGGCCACGAATTCGGCACCACGACGGGCCGCAAGCGCCGCTGTGGCTGGTTCGACGCGGTGCTGGTGCGCCAGACCTGCGCCACATCGGGCGTGAACGGGATCGCGCTGACGAAGCTTGACGTGCTCGACGGGTTCGAGGAGCTGAAGATCTGCACCGGCTACGAGCTGGACGGGCGGATGCTCGATCACCTGCCGACCGCCGCCGACCAGCAGGCGCGGGTCACGCCCGTCTACGAGACGATGACGGGCTGGTCCGACAGCACGGCGGGGGCGCGCAGCTGGGCCGATCTGCCCGGCGAGGCGATCAAGTACGTGCGCCGGATCGAGGAGTTGATCCGCTGCCCCGTCGCCCTACTCTCCACCTCGCCCGAGCGGGAGGATACGATCCTCGTGACCGATCCGTTCGCGGACTGACGGAACCCGCAAGGGAGGGCGCGGATGGCGCTCAGCTACAAGGCCCGGCGGCGCTGGGCGCTTTTCATCCTGGTGATCGGCCTGCCGCTTTACATCGTGGTGGCGGTGAACGTGATCGCGCTGTTCGACCGGCCGCCGCTTTGGGTGGAGCTTGCCGTCTACGTGATCCTGGGCGTCGTCTGGGCCTTTCCGCTGAAGGCGGTGTTCAGGGGGGTGGGCCAGCCCGACCCGGACGCGCCGCCGGAAGAGCGCTAGGCCCCCTCACACCCCGATCCCGGCTGTTCATGGCGTTCCGGAACGATGCGTTTGAACCGGTCGAGATATGGGGGTGGCGGCCCGGCGAGCGGGATCTGGAGTTCATGCACGTGCTGTGACCGGCGGGGCCGGATAAAGGGAAACCGCAATTGCCTGCGAAATTAGACACTGCGGCCCTGGCCCGGTTTCGCGATCGCTGAGCGGAATGGGACCGGCATGACACCTCGTCGCAGCGGGATGTCGCGGCGTGTAACAGCCTTGGCATGGCGCTTCGGAAGGGGCCGGGCGGTTTCTTTTCCCGATGAGCCTCCCGTCAAGGCGGGCCTTGCCAGCGATATCGAGGGGTGCCGCTGTTTCACGGCTCTCGCCGGGCGTCTGAACGATCTGCCGGTTAAGGACTGTCTGTCGGCCTTGAAGGAGCTTTCCGACCACTCCGATATCCTGAACGTGGTGGCCGCTGCACTGAATCCGGTCGGCGCCTTTGCAACGGGCCTGCTCAGGTAGCGGCTGACCACCCCCTTCATTTTGGCGAAAATACTCCGGGGTGCGGGGCGGAGCCCCGCGTCGACGCCGGAGATGGGCAGAATCCCGCCGAACCGGGGCACCCCTGCCGCAATTCCGCCCTGATTCCGACCTACCCGCGATCCGGGGCACGACACAAGGCAGCTGCCAGGAGGTACCATGACCAATCCGATTTTTGTCTTCGCCACACCCGTCTTTGCGCCGCCCGATGCGAACGGACCGGCCGGGTTCACGACGCAGTGGCATGGGCACGGTGCGGGACACCAGGCCAACAACGACCCCGGGGATACGGCCGCCGACCGCCACAACTTCGACGCCGCGGTTGCGGGCCGGTCCGACCAGAACCCGACCCAGGGGTCGGCCCAGGACGGGATTTCGGAGGAGACCGGTCTGCCGCTTGTCGCGATGGAGGCCGCGGCCTTCGGTGGCGAGGCGGAAGAGGAGGACGGTTCGGACGACATGCTTGAGGGCATGTTCTGACCGAGCCCCCGACGTGTAGCGATTTCGGGTCGGCCACTGCCGGCCCTTTTTCGTTCCGGGGGCGCATCGCGCGCCGGGATGCCACAGAAAAACGGCGGCCCCTTGAGGCCGCCGTTCGGAACTGTCCCGCGTCGCCCGGGCGTTATTCGCCGGCGATCCGTGCTTCGGGGTTGAAGCGGGTGTCTTCGGTGATCGTGAACTGCCCGCGCTTCAGTTTCTGGATCTTGCCCTGGCGCAGAAGCTGGCCGAAGGAGCGCAGGCCCGCCTCGCGGGTGAAGCCTTCGCCGCCCGGTTCGACATGGGCGACGCGGCGCATCAGCTGGGGCCGCGAGAATTCGCGCTGGCCCTCGACGAAGGCCGAATAGGCCGCCGCCGCTTCCAGAAGATCCGGCAGTTCGGTCGCGCCCATCTTTTCGGCGAAGGCGCGGAAGCCGCCATTGGCCTCGGCCTCGAGCTCGGGGTCGATCGTTTCGCTGGACACGCGGCGCGGGGCGATATCGTCGGCATCGACGCGCTGTTCGGAGACCAGCACCAGCGGCGAGGGCGCTTCGGCGATTTCGGGGCGCGCGTCGCGCGTCGCGTCGTCGCCCGCCTCGGCCCGGCGGGGGCGGACCACCTGCGCGAGATCGTCGCGATACTGGCTTTGCTCTTCCGCCGCCTCTTCCTCGGGCTGGCGCTTGCGCTTCATCAGCCGGTCGGCCTTGGTCGCGGCCACCGCCGCCTTCAGATGCGCGATGGCGGAGCGGCGGCGGTTGCCTTCGCTGTCGTCCATGCGCGAGTTCGTCTGTTCGAGGATGCGGTCGAAGGCCGCTTCGCCGGTTTTCTCGGGCTCGAAGGTGGCGAGGCGCTGGGCGCCGTCGCCCTCGGGCGCGTCGTCGGCATCGTCCTCGTCCTCGTCCTCGTCCGCGTCGTCGTCACGGCCGGTAACGGCCTCGGCGATCATCGCGGCAAGCCCGTCGCGGCCCTGGGCCGCCGGGGTTGCGGCCATGTCGTCGTCTTCGACGGCCTCGTCCGGCGTGGCGGCGGCGGGTTCTTCGGGGGCGTAGGGATCGTCGAGGTCGAAATCGATATCGAGCCCGGCCTCCAACTTGTTGCTGTCGTCGTCGTCGTCGTCGTCCTCGGCGTCGAAATCGTCGTCGAGATCGTCTTCGGACGCGGCCATGCCGGTATCATCGTCGTCCGCGTCGTCCGCTTCGGCGAAGACGCTGTCGAATTCGTCGTCATCCATCAGCGTGATGTCGCGGGCGACGGGGGTGCGGATGTCGTCGAGATCCTCGTCGTCATCCTCGTCCTCCGCCGCGTGGATCGCGGTGTCGTCGCCCATGGCGGCGCGCTTCAGCTGGATGATCCGGGCGGCGAGGCCGAGCTTTTCGTCGTCGAGCCGGGGGCCGTCGTCGTCGTCGTCTTCGTCTGCGGCCGAGAGTTCGGCGCCGAAGGCCGGATCGTCGTCGGCGTCATCCCCGGCCGCGTCTTCCGACACGGGGGCGAAGGCATCCGCCGGTTCGGCCCAGAGGTTGGCCTCTTCTTCTGCAGTGGCGAGGGTTTCGGCCTCGTCCTGCGCGGCGGCGCCCATGCCGTCGAGCGCCATCAGATCGGCGGCTTCCTCGGCCTCGGTCGCGGCGGACATGTCGGCGGCGTGGGTCAGATCGCTTTCGGCGGCTGCCGGCATGTCATAGGCGGGCATCTCGTAGGCCGCCGGTTGCACTGCAGCGGGCGCTGCCGGGGCGGCCGCGTAGGGATCGATCGGGGTTTCGCCGAAGGGGCCGGCATAGGGCGCGGGTTCGGCGGGCGTTTCGGCCAGGGGCGTTTCTTCCAGGGGCGTTTCTTCCGGGGCCGCTTCGGCCACGGGCGCGCCGTGTTCCGGTTCCGCCGCCGCGACCGGTTCGGCCTCGGCTTCGGGTTCGGGTTCGAGTTCCGGTTCCGGCGCGGGCACCGGTTCGGCTTCGGCCGCCACCTCGGCAGTTTCCGATGCGCCCGGTTCGGCGCCGATGTCATCGGCGAGCGCGCGGGCCAGGTTGTCGTCTTCGTCTTCGCCGATATCGGCGAAGGCGTCTTCGATCGGACCGGAGAATTCGGCTTTCTGCGCCTCGGCATTGCCGGAGACGACCGCGCGGATGCGGCTTAGCTTCGCGGCGACCGAGCTGTCGCGGGCCGGGGATGCGAAGGCCGCGCTGGTGGCTTCGGCCTCGTCATCGGCGTCGCCCAGATCGGCGAACATGTTGTCGTCGTCGTCGGCATAGGCCTCTGGCGCGGGTTGTTTGGCGCTGGGCGCGGGCTGGGGATCGGGCTGTTTTTCCACCTGGCGCAGGACGATGCCTTCGTCGCTGACGCGGGCTTCCACCCGGCGTTCCACCTCGGCCTGGGCGATGCGGTGCAGCATCTCGGCATCCGGTGTGGGCGGCTCGGCCCCGAAATAGCGGTCATCCGCCGCCAGATCGCGGAAATACTCGGCGATGCCACGCATCGTCGAAAACGGGTCGTCGAACCCCTCGAGCGTGCACGAAAACGTCCCGTAAGAGACGGTAAGAATTTTGCTCGCGCCAACCATCGTCTTCGCTTTCTCCCCCGATCCAGCAAGAACCTGTTTACCGTGCCATGACTGAAGAATAGGAACAGACTGTGGCAATTCGGTGGATTTATTCGGGGATTGATATTGCTCTGTTTCCAGAACGAGCACAAATCAACACGTGCGGAACATGGCCTTTCACTCCGATTTTCCAGTGACACTTCTGGGTGCTGGCCCGGTATATCCCGGTGATATCAAAGAAATTCTGAACATCGCCCCCGGGCTGGTCGCCGCCGATGGTGGGGCGGCCACGGCGCTGGAGGCGGGGCGGGTGCCCGATCTGGTGATCGGGGATTTCGACTCTCTGCCACATTCGACCGGCGAAAGCCTGCCGAAGGACCGGCTTCTGCACGTGACCGAGCAGGACAGCACGGATTTCGAGAAGTGCCTGTCGCGGATCACCGCGCCGCTGATTCTCGCGCTGGGGTTCACGGGCGCGCGGATCGATCACGAACTGGCCGTCTACAGTGCGCTGGCGCGGCATGTGACCGCGCGCTGCATCGTGATCGGAAGCGACGACATCGTGTTCCGGGTGCCCCGGCGGCTGAGCCTCGGTCTTGCGCCGGGGGACCGGGTGTCGCTGTTTCCGATGGGCCCGGTGCGCGGGCGATCGGAGGGTTTGCGCTGGCCGATCGACGGGATCGATTTCGCGCCGGGGGGCCGGATCGGCACGTCGAATGCCGCGACCGGCCCGGTGCAGCTGGAGTTCGAGGGCGACGCGATGCTGGCGATCATACCGCGGGCGGAGCTGGCGGCGGCGATGGCGGGGCTGTCCGCCGCGCCGCGCGGCGTTCGCGCTCGATGACATAGAGCCCGGCCGCCACCGTCACGCAGATGCCGGTGAGGGCGAGGCCGTTCGGGAAATCGGAGAAGATCAGCCAGCCGAAGACCGCGGCCACGGGGATTTCGAGGTATTGCATGGGCGCGAGCGTGCTGGCGGGGGCGAAGCGGAGGCTCCACGTCATCAGGAGGTGGCCGAGCGTGCCCAGCACGCCGAGGGCGACGAGGAGCCCCGCGACCGTGACGGGCGGTTCGACGAAGCCCAGCTCCGGCACGCCGAAGGGGGCGAGGAGAAGCGCCGGCGGCAGGAGGAGGGCAAGCGCCATCAGCCCGCTGGTGGCCTGCATCGCGATCGGATCGGTGGCGCGGGCGATGCGGCGGGTGACGAGCATGAAAAGCGCGAAGACGACCGCCACGCCGAGGGGCAGGAGGGCGGGGGCGCCCACCGCCTCGAAACTCGGCTGGATCACCATCAGCGTGCCGATGAAGCCGACCAGTGCCGCGCCGATCCGGCGCCCGCCCACGGTTTCGCGAAGCAGCCACCAGCCCAGGAAGAGCAGGATGAAGGGCATGACGAAGGCGATGGCGATGGCATCGGCGAGCGGCAGGTAGCGCAGGGCGAGGAACATCATGCCGATCCCGAGGATGTGCAGCGCGGTGCGCGCCCAGACCAGGCGGTTGATCCGGGGCGTCCACCAGAGCGGCTGACCCGCGCGGCGGGCGAGGGGGTAGAGGAGGAAGGCCTGGATGCCGAAGCGCGCGACGAGAAGCTGAAGGATCGGCACGCGATCGCCGATGAGCTTGGCCAGGCTGTCGGCGAAGGGGGCAACGACGCAAAAGCCCAGCATCAGGGCGATGCCGAGGGTGGGGCGATCGGTCTGCATCCGGCCTATGAACGGCGCGGGCGGCGCCGCGTCAAGCGTGGGCGCGTTCGGCCCAGCGGCGGATCAGCTGTTTCTGCAGCCCGCGGGAGCGGTTCGCCCAGCCGCGCGCGCCCGGCGGGCGTTCGCGTTCCTCGATCCTGATGGCGTCGCGGCGCGGCATGTCGGCGGTGAAGATCGCGAAGGTGAGCGGCGGCTTGCCCGGCGCATCGATATAGCCCGCGAGGGCGGAGACGAAATTGAGCGTGCCGGTCTTGGCCTTCACCGCGATGGCGTCGTCGCCCGCGTTGAAGGATTTCATCAGCTTCGGCAGAAGCGCGCCGCGGCGCGCGGCCTGAAGGAGCGTGACCATGTCGCGCGCGCTGACGCGCGAGCCGTAGCCGAGCCCCGAGTGATCGACGAAGCCGGTGGAGTGGCAGCCGAGCGCGCGGTTGTACCAGAGGTTCATTTCGCGCGCCGAGCGGATCAGGCTGGAGGGCCGGGTGCCCGAGGCGTGGGTCGCGGTGAGCCCGATCGCCTCTGCCGTGAGGTTGGTGGAATAGCGCAGCATGCCGCCCAGCATCTCGTGCAGTTGCGGGCTGACATGGGTGAGAAGCGGCGTGCCGGTCGCGCCATGCACATCCTTGCCGCGGTCGAGCACGATGCCGTGGGAGCGGGCGAGCGTCTGGAACACATCCGCCGTGTAATCGGCGGGCCTTGAGACGGGGAGCCAGCGCGCGCCCTCGTTGCCGAGATGCTGGCGCGCGACCGTCCAGTAGTCGATGTTGCCGTTATCCTCGTAGGTGAAGACGGGGCCGGGCCGATCCTCGACCGTCATCTTCGCCACCGCGGTTTCGGGGCTGTAGCGGCGGGCGCGGGCCTGCATCGACACCTCGTAGCGGCCGCCCGCGCGCTTCCATTTGAAATGCACGCGGTTGAAGTTGAGGTTCAACCCGTCGATCGCCGGGTTGTAGCCCACCTGTTCGGGCTGTTCGGCGTCGATTTCCGGCACATAGGGCAGGGCGGAGGGATCGACGCGGAAGCGCCCCGTCACCTCGAAGATGCCCTGGGCCTTGAGCGCGGCGGCCATTTCGCCCAGCGCATCGCTGTCGAGGATCGGATCGCCGCCGCCCTGGAGGACGAGATCGCCCTTGAGGCGGCCGCCCTCGACCGGCCCCGTGGCGAGCAGCCGGGTTTCGAAGCGGTGCGCCGCGCCGAGGCGGGACAGCGCGTAATAGGCCGTCGCCGCCTTCGCGACGCTGGCGGGGGGCAGGCGCAGATCGGGGTTCAGTTCCTCGACCACCTCGCCCGTGCGTGCGTTGACCACGAGATAGCCGACCGCGCCGCCGAGGCCCGCCTTGCGGACCAGATCGATCGCGGGGGCCGGTTCGGGGGGCGGCGGCGGTTCGGGAACGGTGCCGCGTGCCAGGGGGCGGAGGGACGCCAGCGGCGCCTCGGCAAAAGCCGGCCCGGTTGCGGCAAGGGCCGCAAGCCCCGACAGCACGCTGCGTCGCGACGGTTTACTGCTCATGGCGCGGAGTAAACAGCGCGCGCGGCCACGCGGCAAGCATGCCGTTGATAGAATTGACATGATCGTGACCGCGATCCTACATGCGGCGATGTTGCGGGCGGCGCTGATCCTGATCCTGGGCATGTCGCTCGTGCCGTTCGGCGACAGCGCAGGCAAGCTTCTGGTCGAAGGGCGGGAGGTTTCCCCGCTTTTCGTGGCATGGTCGCGTTTCGCGCTGGGGGTGCTTCTGGTGCTGCCGTTCCTCGGGCCGCATCACCACAGCCGGGCCTATTACACCGACTGGCGGCTGTGGCTGAGGGCCGGGCTGATTGCGGGGGGGATCGTGTCGATCCTGACCGCGCTTCGGACGGAGCCGTTGCCGAACGTGTTCGGGGCGTTCTTCGTGGGGCCGATCGTGAGCTATATCCTGTCGGCGCTGTTGCTGGGCGAGCGGGTGACGCTGGCGCGGAGCCTTCTGGTGGCGGTGGGGTTCGCGGGCGTTCTTCTGGTGGTGCGGCCCGGGTTCGGTATGACGCCGGGGCTGGGCTTCGCGGTGCTGGCGGGGCTGTTCTACGGCTCATACCTGACCGCGAGCCGCTGGCTGAGGGAGGCCGCGCCGCCGCGGTCGCTTCTGCTGACGCAGCTTGTGGGGGGCGCGGTGCTGACGCTGCCTTTCGGGCTGGCCGCCTGGCCGCCGATCGATGCCGCCACCGCCGGGCTGATCGTCTGGAGCGCGGCGGCCTCGATGGGGGGGAACCTGCTTCTGATCCTCGCCTACCGGATGGCGCCCGCGACGCGGCTGGCGCCGTTCATCTACTTCCAGCTTGTCTTCGCGACGCTTTACGGCGTGCTGATCTTCGGGGATGTGCCCGATGCGCTGACGCTGACGGGGCTTCTTCTTCTGATGGGAAGCGGGTTCGCCTCGCTCGTGCTGCGGCGCTGAGGCGGGCTAGCGCGCCCAGTCGCCGCGGGCGCGGATCTCGGTGGAAGAGGTGTTGTCCATCGGCACGTTGACGAAGCACCAGGCGGGCGGATCGGCGAGGACGAGGCGTGGCGCCTCGCGGCCCCGGAGCCGGTAACGTTCATAGCGCCCCGCCGCCACCGACATGCGCGCCGAGACCCGCTGACCGGGCCGGGCGAGGATGCAGACGGGGATGTTTTCCATGATCCAGCGCCAGCGGTCCCAGCGGTGCAGGGAGGCGAAGTTGTCGGCCCCCATCAGCCAGACGAAGCGGACGCCGGGATAGAGCTGGAACAGCCGGTCGAGCGTTTCGGCGGTGTAGCGGGTGCCGATCCGCGCCTCGATATCGGTGATCTCGACCTGGGGGTGGCGCATCACCGTGCGGGCGGCGGCCATGCGGCGCGCCAGTGGCGCGGGCTGCACCGGCTTCAGCGGGTTGCCGGGGGTGACGAGCCACCACACGCGATCGAGCCCGAAGCGCTTCAGCGCCTCGCGGGTGATATGCGCGTGCCCGCCATGGGCCGGGTCGAACGACCCGCCCAGAAGGCCCACGGCCATGCCCGGCCGTGCCCGAGGAAGGTTGGCTCTGTCCATGGCGCCCCCGAGAAACTCCCCGATCCGGTGTCTGACAGAAGCCGGGGCGCGCTGCAACGCGGGGGGCGATGGACCTTGTGCGACTCACGGGGCTCGGCCCAGAGTGATCGGATTGCATCAGACGATATGAAAGGGGCTTTCCCATGCCTGCCCATCTTCGACAGACCACCGCCATTGCCGCATGCGTTCTTCTCGGCCTGACATTGGGGCCCGCGGCCGCCCAGCAATCGACCGATGCGGTGGCGCCCGAGACCGAGCTTGGCGATCTGCCGCCCGCCTTCGAGGGGCTGGGCGAGGGCGCGAAGGCCGCGCTGGCGGCGAAGGCCGCGGGCACGCCCGCGACGGGGGCCACCTGGATGGTGGCCGCCGCGAACCCGCTGGCGGTGGAGGCCGGGGCGCGCGTTCTGGCCGAAGGCGGCAGCGCGGCGGATGCGATGGTGGCCGTGCAGGCGGTGCTGGGGCTTGTCGAGCCGCAATCGTCCGGCCTGGGCGGCGGGGCCTTCCTTGTGTGGTACGATGCGGCGACGGGCAGCGTCACGACGCTGGACGGCCGCGAGACCGCGCCGCTGGCGGCGACGCCGCGGCTGTTCCAGACCGCGGATGGCGAACCGATGGGGTTCTGGGATGCGGTGGTGGGCGGCCGGTCGGTCGGCACACCCGGCACGCCCGCGCTGATGGAGGCGGCGCATGAGCGCTGGGGAACGCTCGACTGGTCGGGCCTCTTCGACGAGGCGATCGCCCATGCCGAGGACGGGTTCACCGTGTCGGGCCGCTTGGCCGCGCTGGTGGCCGAGGGAGAGGAACGGCTGCGCCGCTATTCCGCGACAGAGGCCTATTTCTTCCCCGGTGGCGAGCCCCTTCAGGAAGGCGCGACGCTGGTGAACAAGCCCTATGCCGCCGTGCTGCGGCGGATGCGCGACGAAGGGGCGGAGGCGATCTATAGCGGCGCCATCGCGCAGGACATCGTCTCGACCGTGCGCGGGGCGGAGGACAATCCGGGCGTGTTGTCGGAAACCGATCTGGCGGTTTACCGGGTGGTGGAGCGCCCCGCCGTCTGCGTCGAATACCGCGCCCATGACGTCTGCGGCATGGGCCCGCCATCGTCGGGGGCGCTGACCGTGGGGCAGATCCTGGGGATGCTCGGGGGGTATGACCTGGCCACGCTCGGCGCGGAGAGCGCGGAGGCCTGGCGGCTGATCGGCGATGCCTCGCGCCTCGCCTTCGCCGACCGGGGCCGCTACATGGCCGACAGCGATTTCGTGCCGGTGCCGACGGAGGGGCTGGTGGACCCGGCCTATCTGGCCGAACGCGGGGCGCTTCTGTCGGGCGACGACGCCCTGCCCGAGGTCGCGGCGGGCACGCCCGAATACGATCACGCGCTGCTTTGGGGCGCGGATGCGTCGATCGAGCTTCCCTCGACCTCGCATATCTCCATCGTCGATGCGGCGGGCAACGCGCTGTCGATGACCACGACGATCGAGAATGGCTTCGGCTCGCGGCTGATGACGAACGGGTTTCTTCTGAACAACGAGCTGACCGACTTTTCCTTCCGCACCCATGCGGACGGATGGCCGATCGCGAACCGGGTGGAACCCGGCAAGCGGCCGCGCTCGTCGATGTCGCCGACGATCGTGCTGAAGGACGGGGCGCCGGTTCTGGTCGTGGGCTCGCCCGGGGGGAGCCGGATCATCGGTTATGTGACGAAGACGATCATCGGGCATCTGGACTGGGGGCTTGACGTGCAGGCCGCGGTCGACCTGCCGCATCTGGTGAACCGGTTCGGGACCTATGACCTGGAAGAAGGCACGAGCGCCACGGCGCTCGAGGCGCCCTTGCAGGAGATGGGGTTCGAAACCTCGGTGCGGGGGCTGACCTCGGGGCTCCATGCCATCGCGGTGACGGAGGCGGGCCTTCTGGGCGGCGCGGACAGCCGCCGCGAGGGGATCGCGCTGGGCGACTGAGGGGCCGGAAACTTTCAAGCCTCCGGCGGGAGTATTTTCCGCCAAAATGAAGGGTGTTCTTCATTTTGGCGAAAATACTCATGGCCCGGGGTCTCAGCCCGCGTGTTCGGCCTGCTTCGGGGCGCCCGTGCCGCGAAGGGTGAACATGACCTCGTGGAGGTCGATCTCCGGCGCGCCGACGACCTCGTAGGCCGAGGCGATCGTCTTCGCCAGATCGCTGTCGCGGAAGCGGGCGAGCGCCTCGGGCGTTTCCCAGACCATGATGCCGCCGTAATGGTTCGGCTTCGAAAGCTTCAGGTAGTATTTCTGGATCAGGCCCGGGAAGGCCTCGTAGGCGGCGAAACGGTCATGGCAGGCGGCGATGGCATCGTCATGGGACAGGGCGGTTTCGAACTGGACGAACTGGATGATCATGGGTCTTGCTCCGGTTTGTGTTGCCGTCTGAGGGCAGGATGCAATGACCGGATGCGCAAGGAAATTCGGCGATTTCGCGATCTGAGTTTGCAAAAACGGACAGATGAGGCCAGGCTCCGCCCATGGCGCATGGACAGAGCCAACCCGCGACGCCGGCGGAAACGCTGGAATGGAACGATCTTTCGCTGATCCTCGCGATCTGCCGGGCGGAAAGCCTGTCGGGCGCCGCGCGGCGGCTTGGCCAGACCCACAGCACCGTCTTCCGGCGGATCAACGCGGTCGAGGAGAAGACCGGCGTGCGCTTCTTCGACCGGTTCCGCAAGGGATATGTGATGACCGATGCGGGGCGGGTGGCGATGGAACACGCCGAGCGGATCGAGGCGGAGGTTCTGGCGCTGGGCCGCGAGATCCTGGGCCGGGACACCGCGCTTCGGGGCCGGGTGCGGGTGACCTGCCCGGAGGCCTTCGCCGAAGAGCACGCGCCGGGGATCATCGCGTCCTTCTGTGCGGCCTATCCCGAGATCCAGGTCGATCTGTCGCCGGGGCACGGGGCGGTCGACCTGAACCGGCGCGAGGCGGAGGTGGCGATCCGGGCGACGAAGGCCCCGCCCGAGGCGAGTTTCGGGCGCCGGATCGGGGATTTCCGCTTCGCCTTCTATGCCACGCCGGCTTACCTGGAGGCGACGGCGGGGCAGCCCTTCGCGGCGCACCGCCTTTGCCTGATCGAGGGCACGGCCGCCTGGCTGGCGCCGCTTTTCTGGCCCACGCCGGAGGAGGGGGCGGCGCGCGCGGTGTTCCAGTGCCGCGCCTCGCGGGCGGTGCAGAATGCCTGTGCCATGGGGCTCGGCCTTGCCTTCCTGCCTTGCTACGTGGGCGATGCCGACATCCGGCTGGTGCGGGCCACCGGGCCGGTCCGGGAACTTGACATGGAGCTTTGGGTGCTGACCCATCCCGACCTGCGCGGCACGCGGCGGGTGCGAGCGCTGATGAGCCATTTCTACGAGGCGCTGGGGCGGGAGGCCGATCTCTGGGCCGGGCGGCGGCCGCAGCCGGGGGGCACCGATCTGCGCCCCGCGGGCTGAGCGCGGTCAGCAGTTCGGGATGTTGACCGCGAGCCCGCCGAGCGAGGTTTCCTTGTAGCGCTCGCTCATATCCGCGCCGGTCTGGCGCATGGTTTCGATGCAGGCATCGAACGGCACGAGATGGGTGCCGTCACCCCTGAGCGAGAGCGAGGCGGCCGAGACCGCCTTGATCGCGCCGAGCCCGTTGCGTTCGATGCAGGGCACCTGGACGAGGCCCTTCACCGGGTCGCATGTCATCCCGAGGTGGTGTTCGAGTGCGATCTCGGCGGCGTTTTCCACCTGTTCCGGTGTGCCGCCCATCACCGCCGCGAGCCCCGCCGCGGCCATGGCGGAGGCGGAGCCGACCTCGGCCTGGCAGCCGCATTCGGCGCCCGAGATCGAGGCGTTGTGCTTCACGAGCCCCGCGATGGCGGCGGCGGTGAGAAGGAATTCGCCCACCCGCGAGGGTTTCGCGTCGGGCACGTGATCGAGCCAGTAGCGGATCGTGGCCGGCACCACGCCCGCCGCGCCGTTGGTGGGCGCGGTGACGACCTGGCCGCCGGCGGCGTTTTCCTCGTTCACCGCCATGGCGTAGACGCTGATCCAGTCGTTGATCGTGTGGGGCGGGGTGAGGTTCTTGCCGCGTTCGGCCAGAAGCGCCTGGTGGATGCCCGGTGCGCGGCGGCGGACGTTGAGTCCGCCGGGCAGCGTGCCGCCGGTTTCGAGCCCCCGGTCGATGCAGGCCGACATCACCTGCCAGATCCGGGCGAGGCCGGCGTCGAGCGCGCCCTCGGTGATCCGCGACAGTTCGTTTTCGCGCTTCAGTTCGGCGATGGTGCGACCCGTGGTTTCGCACATCTCGAGCATCTCGACCGCCGATTTGAACGGGTAGGGGACGGGGGGGGCGTCATCGGTGTTGCGACCCGCAGACAGCTCGGCCTCCGTCATCACGAAGCCGCCGCCGACGGAATAGTAGGTTTCCGACAGGATCACGTCGCCCTGGGCATCGAGCGCCTCGATCACCATGCCATTCGCATGGCCCGGAAGCGGCGGGCCGAAATCGAAGGCCACGTCTTCCTTCGGGTCGAAGGCCAGGTCGGGCAGGCCGGAGGGGGCAATGCGATGCGTGTCGCGGATCTCGTCCAGCGCGCGTTCGCCTGCTTCGGCGTCGTAATCGTCGGGGCGGAAGCCCGCGAGCCCGAGAATCACAGCGCGGTCGGTGGCGTGGCCGATGCCGGTGAAGGCGAGCGACCCGTGGAGCCGCGCCCGGAGCCCGGCGGGCGTGAAAGGCGAGGCGCGCAAGGTATCGAGAAAGCGCGCGGCGGCCACCATGGGCCCCATGGTGTGGGACGACGACGGCCCGATCCCCACCTTGAACATCTCGAAAACCGACAGAAACATGTGTGTATCGCCTGTGTATCGCCTGTGTACCGCCCCGGCGCGCTGTTCGCGTGATGTGGGGCCGATCCTAGCGACAGTCCAGCCTGAAAGCGACGCTTTCGCCGCCGTTCGGGCCGTCACAATCCTGCCATGATCCTGCGCGAAGACGGCGGAGGGTGGCGGGTTTCGAAGCAGGACGCGCATCCATGACCCACGCCATAGCGCGCTTTCTTCCCCGCATGACGAGCGAGAGCCGGGCCGATGCCGGGCTGAACCTGGCCGTCTACGGGGCGGCGGCGATCGTCTGCGGGATCAGCCCGCCGGGGGCCTGTGCGATGCTTCTGGGCTGGGCGCTGTGGCGCAAGCGCCGGGCGGCGCGGGAGACGGGCGCGCGGGTTCTGTCGGTGGGCGGGCCGGTGTTTCAGGGGCTCGGCCTGTCGCTTCTGGTGGTGGCGGCGATGATCTTCGCCGTTCTGATGGCGCCCGAGCTTCCGGCCTATTCGAGCCCGATCCTGACCGAGGTGCTGCCGCCCATCGGCGGGTGAGATCAGATCGCCTCGGCCACCGTGATCACGTGGGTGAAGCAGAAGAAGTAGCCGCCCGATGCGACGAGGCGGGCCTGTTCGGCTTCCCAGGCCGCGATCTCCTCTTCCGGCATCGCGTTCCGGCTGCGGGCGAAGGCGGGCATCAGGATCGACATCATGCGGGCGAGCCCGTCGGGCCGGCCTTCGGTATCGACGAAGGTGACGGGGCGGCTTTCGACATGGCGGAGGCCTGCGTCGCGCAGGCGGGGGAGGAGGCCCGCGGGCACCGCGCGGTCGGCGAAATGGCCGTCCCAGGCGTCGACCATCGCCTGCATGCGGGCGGGGCTGTCGGAGTGCCAGGCGAGCGTGTCGAAATGCATATCCCCGATCACCAGCCGCCCGCCCGGTTTCAGCACGCGGCGGCATTCGGCCAGCGCGGGGGAGAGATCGCCGAGGTATTCGAAGACCTGGACCGAGACGATGCCGTCGAAGGTTGCGTCGTCGAACGGCAGGGCGTCGGCCGCGGCGATCCGGGTGGTGACGTTCGGGAGACCTTCGCAGGTGGCGCGCGCCCTTTCCAGCATGTCCTCGCTGAGGTCGATGCCGGTGACGTGGCCGTCGGGCCCGACCGCGCCCGAGAGCTCGGCCAGCATGAGCCCGGTGCCGCAGCCGATATCGAGGAGCCGCGCTCCCGGCGTGGGCTGAAGCGCCGCGATATTGGCGTGGCGGCGGCGCACGAAATCGCGGCCGCGATAGGCGCGTTCGAGGATCGCGGCGGTTTCCGCGTCGAATTCGATCATGACTGTCCCTCCGTTGTGCCGGATCTGCGCTTCTGCACATCCCAGAAGCTGCATTTGTGCACTCGCCCTCAGCCGGGGCTTTCCCTATAACCGGCGCGACCAACGCGGAGCCGACCTGATGACCAAGCCCCTGTCCCCCATCGATACAGCAAAATTCGTCGCGGCCAAACGGGCCTGCGATTACGTGGAGTCGGGCATGCGCGTCGGGCTGGGCACGGGATCGACGGCGGCCTGGCTGGTGCGGAGCCTGGGCGAGATGGTGCGGGATGACGGGCTGGACATCGTCGGCGTGCCGACCTCGACCCGCACCGCCGAGCTTGCGCGGCAGGTGGGGATCAAGGTGACGACGCTGGACGAGGCCAAGTGGCTTGACGTGACGATCGACGGAGCGGACGAGTTCGACGCGGAACTGAACCTGATCAAGGGCGGGGGCGGGGCGCTTCTGCAGGAGAAGATCGTCGCCACGGCATCGGACCAGATGATCGTGATCGCGGACAAGACGAAGCAGGTGGAGACGCTGGGCGCCTTCCCGCTTCCGGTCGAGGTGGTGCCGTTCGGCTGGCAGACGACGAAGGCGCTGATCGAGGAGACGCTCGCCTCGCTCGACGTTCTTGGCGACAGTTCGACGATCCGGATGAACGGCGACGCGCCCTTCGTGACCGACGAGGGGAACTATATCCTCGACCTGCACCTGGGCCGGATCGGCAATGCGCGGCAGTTCGGGATCGTGATCAACCAGATCCCCGGCGTCGTCGAGAACGGCCTGTTCATCGATATCTGCGATGTGGTGGTGATCGGCCATGGCGACGGGCGGGTCGAGGTGAAGGACATCACCAAGGGCACGACCGAGGAAAGCGTGATCGAGTTCGTGGATACCGAGAACCTGTTCAGCGACCTGTCGGACTGAGGCCATGGCATTCGATTTCGATCTTTTCGTGATTGGCGGCGGCTCGGGCGGGGTGCGGGCGGCGCGGACGGCGGCGGCGACGGGCGCGAAGGTCGCCGTGGCGGAAGAAAGCCGGATGGGCGGCACCTGCGTGATCCGGGGCTGCGTGCCGAAGAAGCTGATGGTGTTCGCGTCGGAATTCGGGGCCGAGGCGGCGCTTGCGCGGGATTACGGCTGGTCGGCCGAGCCCGGGGAATTCGACTGGAAGCGGTTTCAGACCCACCTGAAGGGCGAGCTTGACCGGCTGGAAGAGGTGTATCGCAGCCTTCTGAAGCAATCCGATGTCACGATCCATGACAGCCGCGCCAGGGTGACCGGCCCGCAGGAGGTGGCGCTGGCCGATGGCACGACGGTGACGGCCAAGACCATCCTCGTGGCAACCGGCGGGCGCCCCGTGCGGCCCGATATCGCCTGTTCGGATCTTGGCATCGTGTCGGACGACATCTTCGGGCTGAAGACCCTGCCGAAATCGATCCTGATCATCGGGGGCGGGTATATCGCCTGCGAATTCGCCTGCATCCTGAACGGGCTGGGCGTCGAGGTGACGCAGTATTACCGGGGCGCGCAGATCCTGCGCGGCTTCGACGACGAGGCACGCGGCCTTGTCGCGGAAGCCATGCGCGAGCGGGGGATCAACCTGCATCTCGGCACCAATATCGTCGAGATGGCGCGGGCCGAAGATCGCTGGGAGGGCCCGGTTCCGACCGCGAGCGACGCGGCGATGAGCCAGGCGCTGAAAGGCGCCGCCTCGCCCCTGGCCCGGAGAGAGGGCGGGGCGCACCGGCCGGGCGAGGCCGGGCCGATCTGGGTGAAGGGCACGAACGGGCAGCAGGACGTTTATGACCAGGTGCTGTTCGCCACCGGCCGGACGCCGAACACGGAAGGCATGGGGCTTCAGGATGTCGGCGTGAAGGTGAACCGGCGCGGGGCGATCGAGGTCGACGCGTATTCGCAGACCGCGGTGCCCTCGATCTATGCGATCGGCGACGTGACCGACCGGATCCAGCTGACCCCTGTCGCGATCCGCGAGGGGATGGCCTTCACCGAAACCGTGTTCAAGAACAACCCCACCGCGCCCGATCACGAACTTGTGGCCTCGGCCGTCTTCACCCAGCCCGAGCTTGGCACCGTGGGGATGACGGAGGAGCAGGCGCGCGAGCAGGAACCGGTCGAAATCTATTGCACCTCGTTCCGCCCCATGCGATCCGCCTTCGCAGGACGCCCGGACCGTGTTCTGATGAAGCTGATCGTTTCGCAGGCCTCGCAGAAGGTGCTGGGATGCCAGATCGTCGCGCCCGGTGCCGGAGAAATGATCCAGCTCGCCGGAATTGCCGTTAAGATGGGGGCAACGAAAGAGGACTTTGACAGGACGGTTGCCGTTCACCCGACGATTTCGGAAGAGCTGGTAACGATGAAGACCCCGATGCGCACCGCTTGAAAATAGCGCGGAAGCACACAGGTAGCACACCAAACGATGATCCGACCCGAAAAGGAAAGACACCCATATGGCCGGAAATAATGGCGGACCCTGGGGCGGCGGCCCTCGCGGCGGCGGCGGAGGCGGCGACGACGATCGCCGTGGCGGAGGCGGGCGCAGGCCCGGTGGAGACGGCCCGCAGATCCCTGAAATCGACGAGATCGTGAAGAAGGGGCAGGAGCAGCTCAAGGTTCTGATGGGCGGCCGCGGCGGCCGGCCGAACGGGCCGGGCGGCGGATCGGGCGGCCCGGGCTTTTCCAAGGGCACGGTGGTTCTGGGGGTGATCGCGGCGGTCGGCGTCTGGGCGTTTTCGTCCTTCTACACCGTCCGGCCGGAAGAACAGTCGGTCGAACTGTTCCTGGGCGAGTTCAGTTCGATCGGGAACCCGGGCCTCAACTTCGCGCCCTGGCCGGTCGTCACCTACGAGGTTCTGCCGGTCACGCGCGAACAATCCGAGGATATCGGCGTGTCGCGCGCCGGAGGCCGCGGCGGCGACGGGCTGATGCTGACGACCGACGAGAACATCGTCGACATCGATTTCCAGGTGGTGTGGAACATTTCCGACCCGGCGAAATACCTGTTCAACCTGCGCGACGGGCCGCAGACCGTGCGCGCCGTGTCGGAATCGGCGATGCGCGAGATCATCGCGCAGTCGGAACTCGCGCCGATCCTGAACCGCGACCGGGGCCAGATCGAACAGGATGCGTTCGACCTGATCCAGACCACGCTTGACGGGTACGATTCAGGCATCAACATCGTCCGGGTGAACCTCGACAAGGCCGACCCGCCTTCGGCGGTGATCGACGCCTTCCGCGAGGTGCAGGCGGCGGAACAGGAACGCGACCGGCTGGAACGCCAGGCGGATGCCTATGCCAACCGGGTGCTCGCGGGCGCCCGCGGTGAGGCGGCGCAGGTTCTGGAAGAGGCCGAGGGCTATCGCGCCCAGGTGGTGAACGAAGCCCAGGGTGAGGCCTCGCGCTTCCTGGCGGTTCTGGCCGAATACGAACAGGCGCCGGACGTGACGCGGAAGCGTCTTTACCTTGAAACGCTGGAGCGTGTGCTGGGGTCGGTCGACAAGATCATCCTCGACGAAAATGCCGGCGGCGGATCGGGGCAGGGCGTCGTGCCCTATCTGCCTCTGAACGAGCTGCGCCGGTCGCAGCCGTCCTCGGGAGCGAACTGACATGAAACGTGCAGGCTATATCATCCCCGTTCTCGTGGTGCTCGTCGCCGTGGCGCTGTCGTCGATCTTCATCGTCGACGAACGCGAAAAGGCGCTGGTGCTGCAATTCGGACAGATCAAGCAGGTGAAGGAAGAGCCGGGGCTTGGCTTCAAGATCCCGCTCATCCAGGAGGTCGTGCGCTATGACGACCGGATCCTGTCGCTTGACACGCCGCCGATCGAAGTCACCCCGTCGGATGACCGGCGGCTTGTGGTGGATGCTTTCGCGCGCTACCGGATCGCCGATGTCGTGCAGTTCCGGCAAGCGGTGGGTGCCCTGGGCATCCGCGCGGCGGAAGACCGTCTGGCCTCGATCCTGACCACCCAGACCCGGGCGGTTCTGGGTGCGGAAGGCGTGACCTCGAACACGATCCTGTCGCAGGACCGGGCCGAACTGATGATCCGGATCCGCAACCAGAGCCAGGCCCGTGCGCGGGCGCTGGGCCTCGACGTGGTGGACGTGCGGCTGAAGCAGACGAACCTTCCCGAACAGAACCTCGACGCCACCTTCGCGCGGATGCGCGCGGAACGCGAACGCGAGGCGGCGGACGAGATCGCGCGCGGCGAGGAAGCGGCCCAGCGGGTGCGCGCCCAGGCCGACCGGACGGTGGTGGAGCTTGTCTCCGAAGCGCGTCGGGAAAGCGAGATCATCCGCGGTGAGGCGGATGCGGAACGGAACAGCATTTTCGCCGAAGCCTTTACCTCGGACCCGGATTTCTTCGAGTTCTACCGCTCGATGACGGCCTATGAGCGCGCGCTTCTGGGCGAGAATTCCACCCTGGTGATCACGCCCGACAGCGAGTTCTTCGATTTCTTCGGGGGCTCTGGTGCGAATTCGGCGGCCCGCCGGGCGCGGTCGGTGACCGCGGGGTCGGGCGCCGAGGCGCCGGCAGAGGCGGAGGTGACCGAAGGCACCGGCGGTTCCGACGCATCGGATGCTGGCGACGCGCCGGTCGTCAGCCAGTAAGCCATGGGCTGGATCCTGCTTGGCGCGGGTCTGGTCCTCGTGATCGAGGGGCTGGTGTTCGCACTGGCCCCTTCGCGTCTGGAAGAGGCGCTTGAGGCGCTGAAGCAGGTGCCGCCCGAGGCCCGCCGCCTGCTTGGCCTTGCCGCGGTGGCGCTGGGCGTCCTTCTCGTCTGGCTGGCGCGGCAGGCCGGTATCTGACCGCCGCCGTCCCCCCCTTCATTTTGGCAAAAATACTCCGGGGGGCCGCCCGGCACGGGCGGCGGGGCGGAGCCCCAAAAGGGGCCCCGCAGGGGCCGGTCAGTTGCCTTCGAGCGGCGGCACTGTCCGCAAGTAGAGGATCAACGCGGCCACATCGTCTTCGGTCATCCGGGCGAAGTGGTGATAGGGCATGGGCGGCAGCATCTCGGACCCGTCGGGCCGGCGGCCTTCGGTGATCATCGCCGCGATCTCGGCATCCGAATAGCCGGCGAGCCCGTCCGGGCCGTTGGTGATGTTGGCCGCGACCGAGATGCCCCAGGGCCCCTCGAATTCGTAACCGCCGCCGCCGAAATTGTTCTCCCAGTCCGGGCCCTTGCCCGGCAAGAGCGAATGGCATTCGGTGCAATGGGCCACGGGCCCGGCGAGATAGGCGCCGTATTCCACCGTGCGCCCGCGCGGCACCTCTGCCACGCTGTCGACCGGCGGGCCCCAGTTGGGCGGCAGCGGGAAGGGATAGACGGCGGGCGTGAATTCCGTCTCCACCGCCGGGACGCTGCGCAGATAGGCCACGATCGCCGCGAGATCGCCGTCGGAGAGATGCCGGTAGCCGTGGATCGGCATGGGCGGCCCGATCACCGAGCCGTCGGGCCGGATGCCTTCGCGAATCGCGCGGGCGAGTTCCGCATCGCTCCACTGGCCGACGCGGCCGCCGGGGGTGATGTTGTGGGCCGGGATCTCGAGCCCGGCATCGACCAGCACCCAGCCGCTCAGGGGCGCCGCATCGGGGCCCTTCGGCGAATGGCAGTTGCCGCAGCCCGCCGGGCCCTCGACCAGATATGCGCCGCGTTCGAGCGGTGTTTCGGCCCCGGCCGGCAGCCCGGCCATTGCCGCGGCAAGCCCTGCCGCGATCAGTATTCTCTTCATATGTCCCTCGTCGTCATCGTGTTTTTGTGTGTGACGTTCGATCACTCTAGCACGAAGCGGGGCGCATGGATCTTTTTCTGCGCATCCGCCGGCCGCCCGCAGGATCGGGCGCCGGGCACGGGCCGCGCAATGAACTGCGACATGCGATGCAACAAAAACCGTGCTACGCTCACAACCGGTTGAGCAAATGTCAGCAAGTGTTGCGTTGCGGCACCGGGCATCTATCTAGACAAGAGACCTGCAGCGCCCCCCTGCGCAGTCCCGGGGGCCACAAACCCGAAAAGGAGCAAGCAGTGAAGACACAGGCACTCGCCATCCCACGGGGCACCCCTTCGCCCCTGGCGGCGTTCTGGGCGCTCGTGGTGGGGTTCGCCCTCCTGATTGCGCAAGCCCTCGCCGTAGAGGCCCAAAGCCGCCCGAACACCTTCGCCGATCTCGCCGAGAAAGTGAGCCCGGCGGTGGTGAACATCACCACATCGACGACCGTGGCCGCCGGCGCCGGCGGACCGCAGCCGATCGTGCCCGAAGGTTCGCCCTTCGAGGATTTCTTCCGCGATTTCCTGGATCGCAACGATGACGGCCAGCGCCGTCCGCGCCGCAGCCAGGCACTTGGCTCTGGCTTCGTGATCTCGGAAGACGGCTATATCGTCACGAACAACCACGTGATCCAGGGCGCCGACGAGATTCTGATCGAGTTCTTCGAAGGCGGAGAGCTTGAGGCGGAGATCATCGGCACCGATCCGAACACCGACCTTGCGCTTCTGAAGGTCGCCGCAGACGAACCGCTGGCCTTCGTGCCCTGGGGCGATTCGGAAGAATCGCGCGTGGGCGACTGGGTGATGGCCATGGGCAACCCGCTTGGGCAGGGCTTCTCGGTGTCTGCCGGGATCGTTTCGGCCCGGGGCCGGGCGCTGTCGGGCACCTATGACGATTACATCCAGACCGACGCGGCCATCAACCGCGGCAACTCGGGCGGCCCGCTCTTTAACATGCGGGGCGAGGTGATCGGGGTGAACACCGCGATCCTGTCACCCAATGGCGGATCGATCGGCATCGGCTTTGCGATGTCGAGCCGGGTGGCGCAGAACGTGATCGCCCAGCTCGAGGAATACGGCGAAACCCGGCGTGGCTGGCTTGGCGTGCGGATCCAGGATGTCTCTGACGACGTGGCCGAGGCGATCGGACTTGAGAGCACCGCGGGCGCGCTTGTGACCGACGTGCCGGAAGGCCCGGCGGCGGATGCGGGCATCGAACAGGGCGACGTGATCCTGTCCTTCGACGGCCGCGACGTGGCCGATACCCGCGAGCTTGTCCGCCGCGTCGGCAATGCCGAGGTGGGCAAGGCGGTGCGCGTGCGTGTCTGGCGCGACGGGGAAACCCAGACGCTGATGGTGACGCTTGGCCGCCGCGAGGATGCCGAACGGGCGATCCCGGCCTCGGCGCCGGCCAACGAGGAGCCCGCGACGCGCGAGATCCTGGGCCTGTCGATTTCGACCATGACCGACGAGCTGCGCGAGCAGCTTGGCCTTGGGGCGACTGACGAGGGCCTCGTGGTGGAAGACGTGGCCGAAGACAGCGAGGCCTTCGAGAAGGGCCTGCGCCCCGGTGACGTGATCACCGAAGCGGGGCAGCAGCCGGTGGCGACCATCGCCGATCTGGAAGACCGGATCGACGGGGCGCGGGAGGCGGGGCGGAAATCGCTTCTGCTGCTCGTGCGCCGGGCCGGAGACCCGCGCTTCGTGGCGCTGTCGCTCGACGAGGGCTGAGGCAAGACGGACGGTTCTGGCAGAGAGCCTTTTACGGACACGGGCGCGCCTTCGGGGGCGCCCGTTCTCGTTCATGGCCCAGGGTCAGATCCGCCAGGCCGTTGCGACCGCATCCTGCGCCTCGCGGGCGCCGGTTTCGGCGTTCCAGTAGCCGGCCGTTGCGCCAGAGACGGCGCCGAGAATGATCGCCGTCGCCGCGATCCAGGTGATGTGCGATGCCATGGCAGGCTCCCCCATAGGGCCGCCCGGGATCGTCCCGGGCCGGCGCACTTTGCGCGGGAAGCGCCCCTGCGCAAAATCGGGGCGCGGATTGGCGCGGGCCGGGAAACAAAGCCCGGCGCGGCGCGCGGATTGGGCGCGTGTCAGGCGTCGTCGACCGGGGGCAGCCCGTTCCGGGCGGCGATGAAATCGGCCAGCATCGGCACGTAGCGGTCGCCCTCGCCCTCGGCCTCCATCCCCGCGAAGGCGTTGCGGACCGCGCCCTGCACGGGGTTCACCGCCCCCACGGCGAGGGCGAGATTGGCGAGGTAGCGCATATCCTTCGCCGCGTTCCGGATCGAGAAGCGGTGGGCATCCTCGTCGCGTTCGAGCGTGTATTTCATGAAGGTTTCGTAGAAGCCGTTCGAGAGCCGGCCGGGGCGGATCACGTCATCGACCTGCTGGGCGGTGAGGCCGGATTTGCGGGCGATGGCGAGCGCTTCGGAATAGAGCGCGCCGTAGCCCATGGCGATGAAGTTGTTGATGAGCTTCATCTTGTGGCCAAGCCCCACGGGCCCGAGATGCACGATGTTCGCCGCCCAGCAGGCGAGGACGGGACGGATCGCCGCGAAGGTTTCGGGATCGGCGCCGACCATGGTGTCGAGCGTGCCCGCCTCGGCCTCCTTCGGTGTGCGGGCGAGGGGGGCGTCGACGAGGATCATCCCCGCCGCGGCAAGCTCATCCGCGAGTTGCAGCGTGCTGACGGGATCGGAGGTGGAGCAGTCGATGACGATAAGCCCCGCCTTGCCGCTGGCGAGGATGCCGTCGGGGCCGCGGATCACGCCTTCGACCTCGGGGCTGCCCGAGACGCAGATGTGGAGGATGTCGACCGCTTCGGCCATCTCGCGGGGTGTCTTCGCCTCGGTCGCGCCGCGCCCGATCAGATCCTCGACCGGGGCGCGGTTGCGATGCGCCATCACGGTGAGGGGGTGGCCCTTTTCGAGCAGGTTCTTCGCGATGCCGTGGCCCATGAGCCCGACCCCGATGACGCCTGTGTTTGCCTTGTCCATGTGATGACCTCCCCGATTTCAGGTGTTTCCCTTCCGGGTGATACGCGGCGGGGGGACGGGGGGAAAGCGGTTTCCCCGCGCTGGTGCGCGGCGATCCATGTGGGGCGCTGCCCGTCGCCATTGTCGCTCGGACCAATGGCGCTTCAATGACGACCCCGGAGTATTTCCACCAAAATGAAGGGTTATTCGGCGGCGAGCGGTGTCGCGTCTTCGCGGCCGATCGCGGTGATTTCGGCGACGATGCCTTCGATCAGCTGGCGGAAGGATTTGAAGTTGGCGTTGGGGCGGATGCGCGCCTCGTCCATGTAGAGCGAGCGGTCGATTTCGACCTGGATCACGTGCTGCCCGCGGGAGGGGCGGCCGTAGCGCTGGGCCGAGAAGGCGCCCGCGAAGGGGGCGTTGCGGATGACCGAGAGGCCGGCGGCGGCGAAGGCCGCCTCGATCCTGTCCACCACCGCGCCGCCGGCGGCCGCGCCGAACCTGTCGCCCAGCACGATATCGGGGCGGATGCCCTTGGGGTGCACGACGTTTTCCAGCGCCTCGTGAGGCATGGAATGGCAATCGACGAGAATCGCCTCGTCGAAGTGGCGAACCGTGTTTTTCAGGAGCGTGTCGAGCGCCTGGTGATAGGGATACCAGTGTTCGCGGATGCGCTGATCGGCCTCGCGGCGCGAAAGCTTGCCGCGATAGATCGCGCGGCCGTTCGCCACCACGCGGGGCACGACGCCGAGGCCGGAGCTGACGCGCGGGTTGTGGCCGGTGGAGCGGACGTCTTCGATCAGCGCGGGGTCGAGTTCCTCGGCCGAGCGGTTGAAATCGATATAGGCGCGCGGCGAACGCGCCGCGAGCAGCGGCGACCCGAAGCGGGGCGCGCAATCGAAGAGGAGATCGACGAAGGCATCTTCGGAGGAGCGAATCGTCTGCTGGTCGAGGATGCTGCGGCGCAGGAAGGAGGCCGGGTAATCGCGGCCCGAATGCGGGGATGCAAAGAGCACGGAGGTTGTCTGAGCCTCCGGCATCGCCAGTTCGTATGCTGCCAGCATTCCTGTCCTTTCGTCCCTCGCGCGGTGACTATAGACCGAAGCCATGCGCTGCCAAAAGGCCTTGCAGTCACGAAGCCTCTCTTTTATAGACCCGGGCACCGGCGCGGGAAGGGAACTTCGCGCGTCTTGTTCTTTGGGCAGGACCGGGCCTTGGGCCCGACCGGGACGGGCGGTTAGCTCAGCGGTAGAGCACTACGTTGACATCGTAGGGGTCACTGGTTCGATCCCAGTACCGCCCACCATCGAGAGCGCTGCCGGGCGACCGGCGGCAGAGGTTCATCCGAGGCGCGACGCGCCCGCGACTGCAGGAGAAGACCGATGAAGGTTCGGAATTCGCTTCGCTCGCTGAAAAACCGGCATCGCGACTGTCGTGTCGTCCGCCGGAAGGGCCGGGTCTATGTGATCAACAAGACCCAGCGCCGGTTCAAGGCGCGGCAGGGCTGAGGCCCGGTTTCCGCGCCGGTTTAGGCCGGCCAGTGAGAGAAAGGCCGCCCCGTCGAGGGCGGCCTTTTCGGTTTTGGGGGGCGCAACGCCGTCCCGGGCCCGACCCGGGACCTCGCTGCGCGGTCAGAACAGGAAGTCGGTGTCGTCGAGATCGGTGATCGACACCCCGGTCAGCCGGATCTGATCGCCGCCCGCGCCGGTGATCACCGCGTCCGCGCCGTCCTGAGTGAGATGGTTGTTCGACAGATCGTCGAAATCGGTGATCGCGGTCACGCCCGAGAGATCGATCTTCTCGAAGACGTTCAGCGCCTCGAAATCGACGATCGTGTCGGACCCGTGGCCATCGGCGAAAACGAAGGTGTCGGCATTGAAATTGCCGCCCAGATTGTCGTTGCCCGCGCCGCCGAAGAAACGGTCGTTGCCCGCGTCGCCGTAGAGGTTGTCGGCCTGGTTGCCGCCCCACATCTGGTCGTCGCCGTCGCCGCCCCGGAGAAGATCGAACCCGCCGTCGCCCCAGAGCATGTCGTCGCCCGCGCCCCCGAGAAGCGTATCTTCTTCGGTTCCGCCCCGGATGATGTCGTCATCCGCGCCGCCCGAGAGCCAGTCGTCGCCCGCGTCGCCGAAGAGCCGGTCGCGCCCCTCGTCGCCATGGAAGGTGTCGTTGCCGGCACCACCGTAAAGGCTGTCGGCCTGGGCGCCGCCGAAGCCCGTGTCATCGCCCGCGCCGCCGTTGAGCGTATCGAACCCGGCGCCGCCCAGGAGCGTGTCGTTGCCGTCGCCGCCGTTGAGCGTGTCTTCGGCAATGCCGCCGTCGAGCGTGTCGTCGCCCGCGCCGCCCGAGAGCATGTCGTCGCCGCCTTCGCCGAAGATCGTATCGGCGCCGTCCTGCCCGTCGCCGGTGTCGTTGCCGTCGCCGAGCCGCAGGGTGTTGTCGGCCGCGTTGCCCGTCACCGTGTCACTGCCCACGCCCGTCCGGGCCTCTTCGATCACCGTATCGCGGGCGATGACGAGGTTGCCGGTGAGGCCGAGCACATCGGAGACCGCCTCTGACCGGAGGTCGAGCCGCTGCGCGAACGCGCTGTGCGACAGGTCGATCACGTCGCGCCCGCCGCTGTCGAGAAGGGTGAGCGCCGTGGGGGCGGAAAGATCCGTCCAGGTATCGAGATAGGTGCCGGAATTGCCGCCGAGCCCGTAGACGGTATCGCCCGAGCGGGTGGCGGCCACGCCGTAGAGCGACTGGATCGCCAGGATATCGGCGAGCATGGGCGTGACGACATAGGCGAAGCTGGCGTCGACCGCGGTGTTTTCGGCCTGGTCGAAATAGGACATCACGCTCATCTGCCAGCTGTCGTTGGCATAGAGGTTGTCGGCCCCGTAGCTGGCGCCGCCGTTGTAGGGCCCGGCATGGCCGAGGCCGAGGGCGTGGCCGATCTCGTGCAGGTAGGTCTGGAAGCCGTAGCTGTCGATCCGGTCGTTGGTGCCGATCCAGGAGGTGCTGACGTTCACGAAGGAGGAGACGATCGTGCCGTCGCCGTAATAGCTGAACTGTGCGTAGGCGCCGGGGTTGTTGTCGTCGAAGGTGATATGGGCCGTGCTGGTGGTTTCCTGGAAGAAGATGCCGGTGATATCGCTCCAGGCATCAAGCGCGGCTTCGGCCAGGGTGCGGCCGTAGATGTTGAGGCCCGAAAGGTTGACCAGAAGCGTCCCGCCGACCGACACGTTGAACGACAGCGGGCCTGCCCCCCAGTAGCCGGTGGTCAGGTAGGTGGCCACCTGATCGGCCGACCAGACCGCGGTGGACCCGGCGGTTGCGTCGCCGTCGCCGGTGGTCTGCCCGTCCTGCACCGCGTCGCGGTAGGGGCAGGTATCGTCATAGGGGCGGAGCGCCATACAGGTTGTGCACATGGCCTAGCCCTCCGACACGGGGAAACGGGCCGGGCCGGGCCGGTCATGGAAATTGGAGTTTGTCACGCGAAGCTCCCGTCACTCGTTAGATCCGGGTAGCAGGAAGCCCTCAAAGAAGCCTGAATCGTGGCGTGTCCGGCACGATCCGGTGAAGATTGTCTAGAATTTTAGGAAAGCCTCGGCGGCTCGGGGTTTGCGGCTCAGGGTTCGGGATCGAACACCGTCTTCCGGCCCAGCGTGTCGCCGGGTTCGAGTTTCGGGGTGAGTTCGATGTGCTGGCCCGCCGTGGCCGTGCCTTCGGCGATCGAGCCCTTCACGATTTCCGCCGCCGCCTTGCCGATTTCGCGGCGCATCGCGTTCATGGTCGCGAGGCGGGTGGGGAAGCCGTTGAGCATGTTGAGCCCGTTGAAGCCCGCAAGCCCGATCCGGCCCGGGATTTCGAGCCCCTGTTCGATGCACCAGAGCATCCCGCCCAGACCGATCAGGTCGTTCGAGTAGTAGAGGAAATCAAGCTCGGGCGAGCGTTCGAGCATGGTCTGCGTCATCTCGCGGCCCTTCACGAGGGCGGAGCCGCCATCGTAGAATTCCTGGTCCATCACCTCGAGCCCGGCTTTGGCCAGCGCCTCGGTGAAGCCCTCGAACCGTTTGCGGGCGCGGTGGTCGAGCGGCATCTTGGTGCCGAGAAAGCCGATCTTCGTATAGCCGCCCTTCACGATCGCGCGCGCCATTTCGCGGCCCGCGCGGCGGTGGCTGATGCCGACGACGCTGTCGATGGGCCGCCCGTCGGTATCCATGATCTCGACCACCGGAATGCCGGAGGCGGCGAGCATGGCGCGGCTGGCCTCGGTATGTTCGATCCCGGCCACGATGACGCCCGAGGGCCGCCAGGAGAGCATTTCGTAAAGCACCTGTTCTTCGCGTTCGGGCCGGTAATGGGTGACGCCGACGACCGGTTGCAGGGGCCCGTCCTCGAGCCCTTCGCTGATGCCCGACAGAACCTCGGGGAAGACCATGTTCGACAGGCTCGGGATGATCACCGCGACGAGGTTGACCCGGCTGGAGGCGAGCGCGCCCGCGATCTTGTTCGGCACGTAGCCCAGATCGCGCGCCGCAGTCAGCACCTTCTCGCGGGTCGTCGTGCTGACGTCGCCGCGGTTGCGCAGAACCCGGCTGACCGTCATCTCGCTGACGCCGGATGCTTCGGAAACATCCTTCAGCGTCAGGGGTCTGTTCGATTTCCTGGTGAGTTTCTCGGTCATGGGAGGGCCCCGGGCGTGCAGTCTCGTTAACGCTAACGCCCCCATCAATGCACGGCGGCACCAGTTCTTGCAAGAGACCATCGCCCTCGCCGTGCCCCCTTGAACCGGCGCGCGCGGACGGGCAACAAGAGCGTGGCTGGGCCCCGTAGCTCAGGGGATAGAGCAACCGCCTCCTAAGCGGTGGGTCATAGGTTCGAATCCTATCGGGGCCGCCAGCCGATCCGTTCGCCGCCTATTCGGCCGGGCTGAAGCCGGTGATGAGCTGGCGAAGCCCGAGCGCCGCGCCGGCGAAGATCGCGGCGAAGGCGACGGGGGCGCTGTAGGCGAGGACGGAGAAGGCCGCGATGCCCTGGCCGATGCTGCAGCCCACGGCGAGGACGGCGCCGCCGCCCATCAGCACCGCGCCGAAGATCTGGCGGCGAAGCTCGCGCGGGTCTTCGCAGGCCTCCCAGCGGAAATGGCCCTTGGAATAGCTGCCGAGGACGGCGCCGATCACCACGCCCAGCACCGAGCCCACGCTGAAGGAGAGCGCATTGCCGCTGGCCGTCATGCTCCAGAAGATCGTGTCGCCGATGGGCGTGGCGAAGCGGTGGGTTTCGATGGGTTCGTTGCCGAAGCCCGTCTGGGCGATCCAGGCGGTGCCGATCCAGCCCGATACGACGGCGAGGCCGACGACGGTGCCCCAGAAGACATGGCCCGGGGATCTGAGCATGCCGCCGCCCGCCATGGCGACGACGACGAGGGCGCCGCCGATCAGAAGCCCCGTGAGGGTGGGCGAGAGCCCGGCGGAGGTCGCGAGCTGGCTGAAGCCCTGCGGGGTTTCGGGCATCATCTCGACCGGAAAGAGGAAGACGCGCGCATAGGCGAGCGGCCCCGACATCACCACGTAGGCCGAAAGCCCCATCACCATGACGATCACGAGAGAGCGCATATCGCCCCCGCCGAGCCGCGCCAGCGCGCCGTAGCCGCAATTGCCCGACAGCGCCATGCCGTAGCCGAAGGCGAGGCCGCCCAGGACGGTGGCAAGCGGGTTCCAGACCTGATCGAGATAGGCGGTTTCGGCCCCGTCGAGGAGGCCCTGCGCCATCGCCAGATGCGCGCCGATCACCGCCACGCCGACGGCGATCCCCCACATCCGCATGCGCCGGTTGTCCGATGAATACAGAACGTCTTCGATCGCGCCGAGGGTGCAGAATCGCCCTATCCGCGCCGCGAGGCCCAGCGCGATCCCCCCAACGAGCCCGACCAGCGCGGCGGCATTCGCCTCGCCCAGCAGCTCAAGCATGTTCCCCTCCCACACGGGCCGGAGGATTCGTTGCCCCCGGGTGTCAGTCTTCCGACCGGCAGAACAGATCGTAGACGACTTCCATGATCTGTCGCGGACGGTCGTCTGTCAAACTGTAGTAGATCGCCTTGCCGTCGCGTCGCGGGGTCACGAGCCCTTCGAGGCGGAGGCGCGTGAGCTGCTGCGAGACCGCCGCCTGGCGGGCGGAGAGCAGATCTTCAAGCTCGGTCACCGATTTTTCGCCCGAGGCGAGGTGGCAGAGGATCATCAGACGCCCCTCGTGGCTGATCGCCTTGAGGAAGTTCGACGCGCGCTGGGCGTTCCGGACCATCCTTTCCATGTCCTCGCGGCACATGTTTTCGTCGAACACCGGAAGGCGTGACGGCTGGTCGGGGTTTGCGTTGGCGTCGAGAGACATTGGGTTCACCCTGTCGTGTCCAGTGGAATTTCCGCGTCGTCCAGCAGCTTCGTCAGAAGCCACCAGAAGAAATCCTCGCCCGGGTAGCCTTCGATGCGCCCGAGTTCCGCGCCGTCGCGCACGAGGATGAATGTGGGGGTGAACCGGACGCGGGAGGCGAGGGTGACCCCTTCCGGCGTCTCGCTGTGCAGATCGAAGCGTTCGAGCGGTGCGGCCCGGCCTTCGGGCGTCTTTGGATAGATATGGGCGATCTCGGCGTTCCAGCGCGCGCACCAGGTGCAGCCATGTTCCTCGGCCATCAGAAGCCTGACCTCGGCCGAGGCGGCGAGGGGCAGGCTCAGAAGCCCGGCGACGAGAAGCGTCAAAAGTGTTTTCACGACCTTATCCTGATTGACGGACCATACCGCGAAACATAATCTAATAATTGAATATTTCAGCGATGTGGGCATTCGTCAATGTTTGACGTGACTTTTTTCGGCGCCTTCGTCGCCGGCCTCTTGTCGTTCCTGTCGCCCTGCATCCTGCCGATGGTGCCGTTCTACCTGAGCTATCTTGGCGGCGTGGGCATGAACCAGGTGACGGCGGGCGGTGCCGTCACGGGGGCCGTGCGGGCGCGCGCCGTCCTGGCCGCGACGCTGTTCGCGCTGGGCGTCATCACCGTTTTCATGGGCCTTGGGGCGACCGCGACGATCTTCGGGCAGATGGTGCGCGAATGGTTCGACGTGCTGCGCTGGATCGCGGCGGCGATCATCATCGCGATGGGCCTGCATTTCCTTGGCGTGATCAAGATCGGTATCCTCTATCGCCAGTTCCGGTCGGAGGCGGGGGATACGTCGAATGCCGGGCTGCTGGGCGCCTATGTGATCGGGCTGGCCTTCGCCTTTGGCTGGACGCCCTGCGTGGGGCCGGTGCTGGCGGCGATTCTCTTCATGGCCGGCGCGCAGGGCAGCGCGGGCCAGGGGGCGGCGCTTCTGTTCACCTACGGGGTGGGGATGACGGCGCCGTTCATCCTGGCGGCGCTGTTCATCGGGCCGTTCATGGCCTGGATGAAGCGATTTCGGAAGCACCTTGGTACGGTGGAGAAGGCGATGGGCGTTCTGCTGATCGTCTTCGGCATCCTGATCGCGACGAATACGATCAATTACATTGCTTTCTGGCTTCTGGAGACCTTTCCGGTCTTCAGCGCCGTTGGGTGAGAGGAGGAGAGAATGAAACGATTTCTGATGGTGGTGACGGCGATTCTGCTGGCGGGCGGGGTGCAGGCGGCGGAACTGGGGGATGACGGGCTGCACAAGGCGCCCTGGATGCGGGAGACGTTCAAGGATCTGTCGGAAGACCTTGAGGAGGCGCAGGCCGAGGGCAAGCGGCTTCTGCTGATGGTGGAGCAGCGCGGGTGCAGCTATTGCGCGAAGATGCACAAGGAGGTTTACCCCGACCCCGATGTGACCGCGATGCTTCAGGACACGTTCTTCGTGGTGCAGCTGAACCTGCATGGCGATATCGAGGTGACCGATTTCGACGGCGAGGTGATGCCCGAGAAGGACATGATCCGGAAGTGGGGTGTCATGTTCACGCCGACTCTCATGTACATCGCCGAAGATGTGGAGGAAGGGCAGTCCGCGGCGCAGGCGGCGGTGGCGATGATGCCGGGCGCCTTTGCCAAGGGCACCACCATCGACCTGATGACCTGGGTCGCGGAAAAGCGCTATCTTCTTGACGGAGATGAGGATTTCCAGCGCTACCACGCGCGCCGCGTGCAGGAACGCAACGATAGATCGACCGACTGAGCGCGCAACCATGAGGAGCAATAATTCATTTAATTGAATTTGTTGTTGCGTGATCCGGAATGTGTGCCATAGTCTACTGAAAAACGGCCAAGGGAGGACTCATGAAATATCCGGTCGTCGTGGCAACCCTCGTTGCCCTAACCGCCCCGGCCGTCAGTGCCGGGGAGATCAAGCCGACGGAGGTCGTCTTCGAGGACGGCGCCGTCGCAACGTCGCTGAGCGGTGCGCCAGGCAATCCTGCCGACGGCGAAACGATCATGAACAAGGGGTCGGGCAACTGTATCGCCTGCCATGCGGTCAGTGCGCTATCGCACCTGCCGTTTCATGGCGAGATCGGCCCCCCGCTGGATGGTGTGGCCGATCGCTGGAGCGAGGCCGAGCTTCGCGGCATCGTCGCGAATGCGAAGGTGATGTTCGAAGGCTCGATGATGCCCTCGTTCTACCGCACCGAAGGCTATACCCGCCCCGGCAATGGCTTCACCGGCAAGGCCGCGGAAGGGGAAGTACAGCCGCTTCTGACCGCGCAGCAGGTCGAGGATGTGGTGGCCTATCTGATGACGCTCAAGGAAAACTGAGCAGGAGGAACCAATGACATTTACAAGACGTAAACTGATGGCCCTCGGGGCGAGCGCCGCGGCCGCCGCCCTTCTGCCGATCCGCGCTTTCGCGGCGGTCGAAGAGGTGGGTGCGATCGCGGATTTCACCGGCGGCGCGGCCGTGGGTGAAGGCGGCATCACGATCGATGCGCCGGAAATCGCGGAGAACGGCAACACCGTTCCGATCTCGGTCAGCGCGCCGGGCGCGGTTGAAGTGCGGCTTTATGCCGACGGCAACCCGCTTCCGGGTGTCGCGACCTTCCGGTTCGGCCCGCTGTCGGCCTCGCAGACCGCGTCGACGCGGATCCGGCTTGCCGGGTCGCAGAACGTCGTCGCCGTGGCGAAAATGGCGGACGGCAGTTTCATGCAGGCCAGCGTGCCTGTGAAAGTCACCATCGGCGGCTGCGGCGGCTGAGCGAAAGGAGAGGGCGACATGGCAAACAAAGTCAAACCCCGCGTTAAAGTTCCTTCGTCCGCCAGCGCCGGCGAGGCGATCACCATCAAGACGCTGATCAGCCACCAGATGGAATCGGGCCAGCGGAAGGATTCGGACGGGAACGTCATCCCGCGGTCGATCATCAACCGCTTCACCGCCGAGTTCAACGGGCAGACCGTGATCGACGTGGTGCTGGCGCCCGCGATCTCGACCAACCCTTATTTCGAGTTCGAGGCCGTGGTGCCGGAATCGGGTGACTTCACCTTCACCTGGTACGACGACACGGGCGATGTCTACACCGAGACCAAGAGCGTCGAGGTCAGCTGAGACCGGCGGAACGGGAGGAAAACCATGAGAAGACTAACGGGAGGGGTCCTTTCCGCCACTGTGCTTGGCTTCGCGCTTTCGGGTGCGGCCCATGCCCAGCCGGATGACGATTCGCTTGTCGTGAACGACGAGACCGAAATCGCGACGGAAGTCGCGGCACCGGCGCATCTCGACGGGGCGCTTGGCGGCACGATATATTCGGGCTGGCGGTTCCGCACCGACGAGACGCAGGCATTGCAGATGGATGACTTCGACAACCCGTCGATGCTGTTCGTCGATCAGGCGATGGATGCGTTCAACACCGCTGACGGGAGCGAGGGGAAATCCTGCGCGTCCTGTCACGAGGGGCCCGAGGAGTTCAAGGGCCTGACCGCGAGCATGCCGAAGGTGATCAACGGCAAGCTGACGACGATGGAAGACCTGATCAACAGCCACCGCGCCGAGAAGATGGGCGCGGAGCCGTTGAAGTGGTCGGGCGACGAGATGCAGGCCATGGTGGCGCTGATCGGGCTGCAATCCCGCGGGATGCCCATGGATGTCGCGATCGATGGCGAGGCTGCGCCCTACTGGGAGCAGGGCAAGGAGATGTACTACACCCGCTACGGGCAACTCGAACTCTCCTGCGCGAACTGCCACGAGGACAACTGGGGCAACATGATCCGGGCCGACCACCTGAGCCAGGGCCAGATCAACGGCTTCCCGACCTATCGTCTGAAGCAGGCCAAGCTGATCTCGAAGCACAACCGTTTCCGCGGCTGTATTCGCGATACGATGGCCGAGACCTTCGCGGAAGGTTCGGATGAGTTCCGGGCGCTCGAGCTTTACGTCGCCTCGCGGGGCAACGGGCTTTCGGTCGAAACGCCGGCCGTCCGCCAGTAACCTGAGCGCCCGCGCCCCCCGTTTTCCGGGGGCGCGGGCGTTTTCACTTTCATCGCATTCATAAATGCGAATTTGATATGGAGTTGACCCCATGATCTCGCGCCGCGATTTCCTTCAGGTCGGTATGGCGGCCTCGGCCATCGTCGGGGGCTCTGGCTTCGGCAACTGGGCGCGGCTGGCCGCGCAGCAGGCGCTGACCCAGGACCAGCTTCTTCAGTTCGACACGTTCGGGAATGTCTCGCTGATCCACATCACGGACATCCACGCGCAGCTGAAGCCGATCTACTTCCGCGAACCCTCGGTGAACCTGGGCGTGGGCGCGAATGCCGGCGCGGTGCCGCACCTGACGGGGGCGGATTTCCGGCGCTTCTACGGGATCGACGACGGTTCGCCGTCGCATTACGCGCTGTCGTCGGGCGATTTCGCGGCGCTGGCGGATATGTATGGCCGGGTCGGCGGGCTCGATCGCGTGTCGACGGTGATCAAGGCGATCCGGGCCGACCGGCCCGATGCGCTTCTGCTGGATGGCGGCGACACATGGCACGGATCCTACACCTGCTATCACACCGAAGGGCAGGACATGGTCAACGTGATGAACGCGCTTCGGCCGGACGCGATGACCTTCCACTGGGAGTTCACGCTGGGCACCGACCGGGTGACGGAGCTTGTGGAGGGCCTGCCCTTCGCGGCGCTTGGCCAGAACATCTTCGACGCGGAATGGGATGAGCCGATGCTCGACCTCTTCCCGCCCTATACGTTCTTCGAGCGGGGCGGGGCGAAGATCGCGGTGATCGGCCAGGCCTTCCCCTATATGCCGATCGCGAACCCGCGCTGGATGTTCCCCGAATTCACCTTCGGCATCCGCGACGAGAACATGGCCGCGATGGTGGACGAAGTGCGCTCGCAAGGCGCCGATTGCGTTGTCGTGCTGTCGCATAACGGGTTCGACACCGACAAGAAGATGGCCGGGATCGTGCCGGGGATCGATGTGATCCTGTCGGGGCATACCCATGACGCGCTGCCCGAACCGGTGCTCGTGGGGCAGACGGTGATCGTGCCTTCGGGATCGAACGGGAAATTCGTGAGCCGGATCGACCTGGACGTGCGGGACGGGAAGATGATGGGATACAAGCACAAGCTGATCCCGATCTTTTCGGACGTGATCACGCCCGATCCGGAGATGACGGCGATCATCGATGCCGAACGCGCGCCCCATATCGACACGCTGTCGGAAGTCATCGGGCAGACCGACGGCACGCTTTACCGCCGGGGCAACTTTAACGGCACCTGGGACGACCTGATCTGCGAGGCGCTTCTGTCGGAGCGTGATGCCGAGATCGCGCTGTCGCCCGGCGTGCGCTGGGGGCCGTCGATGGTGCCGGGGCAGGAGATCACGAGGGAAGACATCTGGAACGTCACCTCGATGACCTACCCGGAAGCCTATCGCACAAAAATGACGGGCGAATTCCTGAAGATCGTGCTGGAGGACGTGGCCGACAACATCTTCAACCCCGATCCCTATCTTCAGCAGGGGGGCGACATGGTGCGCACCGGCGGCCTTGGCTACCGGATCGATGTGAACAAACCCCAGGGCGAGCGGATCAGCAACATGACGCTTCTGGCGACGGGCGAGGCGATCGACCCGGGCCGGAGCTATGTCGTGACCGGGTGGGCGAGCGTCAACGAAGGCACCGAAGGCCCGCCGATCTGGGATGTGGTGGAGGCCCATATCCGCAAACAGGGCACGGTGACGGTGACGCCCAACACCTCGGTCGAGGTGGTGATGTGAGGCGCGCGAAACGGACTGGACAGAAAGAGGTTTCAGCATGAACGGCAAGACGACACGCCGGGGTATACTGAAGGGTGGGGCGGCGATGACCGCCGGGCTTGCGGCCGGGAGCGCCAGTGCGGCGGAGCCCGATCCCCTGATCACCGAAGTGCAGGACTGGGCGATGTACACCGGAGCGGGTGTCGACGAAGTGCCCTATGGCCTGCCGATCGAATATGAAAGCGACGTGATCCGGCGGAACGTCGAGTGGCTGACGGCGGGGCCGATCTCGTCGATCAACTTCACGCCGATCCATGCGCTGGACGGGACGATCACGCCGCAGGGCTGTGCCTTCGAGCGGCACCATTCGGGGGCGATCTCGCTTCGGAAGGAAGATTACCGGCTGATGATCAACGGGCTTGTGGATACGCCCCTGGTGTTCACCTATGCCGATCTGGAACGCTTCCCGCGCGAGACGCATGTCTATTTCTGCGAATGCGCCGCGAACACCGGCATGGAATGGGCGGGCGCGCAGCTGAATGGCGCGCAGTTCACCCATGGCATGATTCACAACATGGAATATACCGGCGTGCCGTTGAGGACGCTTCTGAAGGAAGCGGGCCTCGATGCGGCGGGCGATCTGGCGGGCAAGTGGGTTTATGTCGAAGGGGCGGATGCCTCGTCGAACGGCCGGTCGATCCCGATGGAAAAGGCGCTGGACGACGTGCTGGTGGCGTTCAAGGCCAATGGGGAGGCGCTTCGCAAGGAGCACGGGTACCCGGTGCGCCTGGTGGTGCCGGGCTGGGAAGGCAACCTTTGGGTCAAGTGGCTACGCCGTGTCGAGGTGCTGGATGCCGCGGTGGAAAGCCGCGAGGAAACCTCGAAATACACCGATGTCATGGAAGACGGATCGGCGCGGAAATGGACATGGGTGATGGATGCCAAATCGGTCATCACCTCGCCCAGCCCGCAATCGCCGATCACCCACGGGCCGGGGCCCCTGGTGATTTCGGGCCTCGCCTGGTCGGGCCACGGGCGGATCACGCGGGTCGACGTGACGACCGATGGCGGCGTCACCTGGCAGACCGCGCGGCTTGGCCGGCAGGGCGATGCGAAGGCGCTGACGCGGTTCTACCTCGATATCGAGTGGGACGGGTCGGAAATGCTGCTTCAGTCCCGCGCGATGGACGAGACGGGATACGTTCAGCCGACGAAGGACCAGCTGCGCGAGATGCGCGGGGAAAATTCGGTCTACCACAATAACGGGATCCAGACCTGGTATATCAATTCGGAAGGAGCGGCTGAGAATGTCGAAATCTCCTAACGTCATCATCCCCGCAATCGGGGGGTTCGCGCTGATGGTCGGGGTCGCCTATGGCGTGGCCTCGCGCGATTACGGCGCGGACAAGATCGAGCGGCTGGAACAACGAGCAGAGGCGGCCGAGGCGCAGGCAGGCGCGGCCGCCGAAGGCGCGAGCGAGGCGGCGGCGCGGGCCGCCGAGCTTGACGCGCGGATTGCCGAGATACAGGCGGAGGCGGAAGTGCGGCTGGCGAGCGGCGGCACCGTCAACGCCCCCGTGCCGGAGCGCGCGGACGGATATGGCCTGGGTCGCGCGGCCCTGCCCGAAGAGATCGCGGCCTGGAATGTCGACGTTCTGCCCGACGGGCGGGGCCTGCCCGAGGGGCGTGGCGACGTCTGGACCGGCGAGGAAGTGTTTTCCGAGAAATGCGCGGCCTGCCACGGCGAATTCGCCGAGGGCGTAGGCAACTGGCCGGTGCTGGCGGGCGGGTTCGACACGCTGGACGACCGCGACCCGGTGAAGACGGTGGGGTCGTACTGGCCGCACCTGTCGACGGTCTGGGATTACGTGCACCGTTCGATGCCCTTCGGCGCGGCGCAGACGCTGACCGATGACGAGGTTTACGCGATCACCGCCTATATCCTTTATTCGAACAACATGGTGGATGACGATTTCGAGCTGAGCCACGAGAACTTCACCGAAGTCTCGATGTACAATGCCGATGGCTTCTTCGTGGATGACCGGGCCGAGACGGAATATCCGGTTCTGAGCCAGGAGCCTTGCATGGAAGGCTGCAAGGAGAGCGTGGAGATCACCAAGCGCGCCTCGTTCCTCGATGTGACGCCCGATACCGAAGAGGCGGCCGCCGAGGCGGAAGAGGTGTTCGAGGAAGCTTCTGCCGCCCCTGCCGCCGAGGCGGACACCGAGATGGCCGCGGCCGGACCGGACCCGGCGCTGGTGGCTGAAGGTGAGAAAGGGTTCAAGAAATGCGCCGCCTGCCACCAGATCGGCGAAGGGGCGAAGAACCGCTCTGGCCCGCATCTGAACGGCGTGATGGGCCGGACGATCGGCGGGATCGACGGGTTCCGCTATTCCGGCACCTTCCAGTCCGCCGCCGACGAGGGCCGGGTCTGGGACGAGGAGAGCCTGTCGGCCTTCCTGGCGGCGCCGCGCGATTACATGAGCGGCACGAAGATGTCCTTCGCCGGGCTGAAAAGCGAGGACGAGATCGAGGCGATGATTGCCTACCTCCGCGCGGCCGGGGGATGAGGGCCCGGGCGGGGGCCCTGACAAGAGGCGCCGCGCTGGCGTTTCTGTCAGGTGTCTCCGCCGCCCATGCCGCCGAGACCGGATCGGTTGAGAACGGCGAGCGCCTGTTCGCCGAATGCGCCGGGTGCCACGAGGTGGGGCAGGGCGCGCGGCACCGGATCGGCCCGCACCTGAACGGCCTCTTCGGCCGCAGGGCGGGGAGTTTGGACGACTTCCGCTATTCGAAAAGCCTCGCCCGGGTGGGGGCGAACGGGATCGAATGGCATGCCGATACGCTGGACGCCTATATCGAGAACCCGCGCACCTTCGCGTCGGGCACGCGGATGAGCTATCCCGGCATGAAGGATGCCGCAGAGCGCGCGGATCTTCTGGCCTATCTGCGGCTCTTCTCGGCCAATCCTTCGGATATCCCCGAGGCCGATCCGACCGCGCGGGGCACCGATCACAGCGTTGACCCCGCGATCCTCGCGCTCGAAGGAGATGCCGAGTACGGTGAGTACCTGTCGTCGGAATGCACGACCTGCCACCAGGCGAGCGGGGGGGATGCCGGCATCCCGTCGATCGTCAGCTGGCCGGAGGAGGATTTCGTGGTCGCGATGCATGCCTATCGCGACGGGGTGCGGCTGAACCCGGTGATGCAGATGATCGCCGGACGCCTGTCGCCGGAAGAGATTGCCGCCCTGGCGGCGTATTTCGAGGGTCTTGGCCCGTAAGTCATTCAGATCGTGGGAGGATATCAATGACACTGGACAGACGGACATTCATCGGAACCGCCGTTGCGGCCTCGAGCCTTGCCGCGCCCATGGTGCATGCCGCCGGGCATGGCACACCGCGGGTCGTCGTGGTGGGCGGCGGCTGTGGCGGGGCGACCGCCGCGCGGTACATCGCGAAGGATTCGGATGGCGAGATCGAGGTGGTGCTGATCGAGCCCACGCGGGTCTATTACACCTGTTTCTTCACCAACCTCTACCTGGGCGGGTTCAAGACGATGGAGGAGCTTGGCCACAGCTACGGCACGCTGGCGGGCGAGTTTGGCGTCAACGTCGTCCATGACTGGGCGGTGGGCGTCGACCGGGATGCGAAGACCGTGAGCCTCGCCGGGGGATCGACCATCGGATATGACAAGCTGATCCTGTCGCCCGGGATCGATTTCGTCGACGGATCGGTCGAGGGCTGGGACGTGACCGCGCAGAACGCGATGCCGCATGCCTACAAGGGCGGGTCGCAATCGGAGCTTCTGAAGGCGCAGCTTTTGGCGATGCCCGAGGGCGGCACCTTCGCAATGGTGGCCCCGCCGAACCCCTATCGCTGCCCGCCGGGGCCCTATGAGCGGATCTCGATGGTGGCGCATTACCTGAAGACCAACAATCCGACGGCCAAGATCCTGATCGCGGATCCGAAGGAGAGCTTTTCCAAGCAGGCGCTGTTCGAAGAAGGCTGGATGGCCCATTACGGCGGGATGATCGAGCGGATCGGGCCGGATTTCGGCGGCGATATCGTTTCGGTCGATCCCGCGGCGATGACGCTGACGATCGACGGCGAGGTGACGGAGGTGGATGTCTGCAACGTGATCCCGGCGATGAAGGCGGGCCGGATCGCCGAGATCGCGGGTGTCACGGACGGCAACTGGGCGCCGGTGAACGCCGCCGACATGTCATCGAAGGCCGATCCGGATATCTATGTGCTGGGCGATTCCGCGCTTCAGGGCGATATGCCGAAATCGGGCTTCTCGGCGAACAGCCAGGCCAAGGTGTGCGCGAATGCCGTGCGGGGCGCGCTGACCGGATCGCGGGTGTTCCCGGCGAAATTCGCCAATACCTGCTGGTCGCTGATCGCGACCGAGGATGGCGTGAAGGTGGGCGCGACCTACGAGGCGACGGAAGAGAAGATCGCCAAGGTCGACGGTTTCGTGAGCCAGACCGGCGAAAGCGCCGAGGTGCGCCGGGCCACCTATATGGAATCGGAAGGCTGGTACACGGGGATCACCACCGACATGTTTGGATAACCCTGCCTTCGGGGGCGCGCGGCTGATCTGTATCAAGGCGCGCACCGCGTTTTCGGGCAAGGGTATGCGTAGAGGAGGATGGACAGAATGCTACGCTCTTTTTTCTTCGCTTGTGCCTTGGGTTTGCCGGTTGCCGCGAGCGCCGGTGAGCCGATGGTGAAACCTTTCGACGGCAGCTTCGAAGACGCGACCTTCGCGGTGGAAAGCGCGATCGTCGGCGCGGGTCTGGTGATCGATTATGTCAGCCACGTGGGCGACATGCTGAACCGGACCGGGGCCGATGTCGGCAGCGACACCGAGCTTTTCAAGGCGGCCGATATCTTCGTCTTCTGTTCCGCCGTGGTCAGCCGCGAGATGATGGAAGCCGACCCGATGAACATCGCCGAATGCCCCTATGGCATCTTCGTCGCCGAGACGGGGGATGGCGTGATGGTGGGGCGGCGCGACTATCCCGACGGGGTGATGGACCGGGTGGAAGCGATGCTTGACGAGATCATCGAGGAGGCCGTGGCCGAATAGGCCGAGGCCCGAGCGCGCACCGGGCGGCGGCTGCGCAGGGGCTGCGGAGATCCGATGCTCGAGGCGCTGATCGATAGTCTGGGGGACGGGGGCACGCTGATGCTCTCCGGGGCCGTTGTCGGCGTGATCTTCGGCGCGGCGGCCCAGCGATCGCGGTTCTGCCTGCGCGCGGCGACGGTGGAGGTGGCCTCGGGCCGGCCGGGCCCGAGCCTTGCGATCTGGCTGATCGCCTTCTTTTCCGCGGTGCTGAGCGTGCAGGCGGCGATCGTCGCGGGCTGGCTTGACGTGGACGAGGCGCGGCAGCTTGCCGCCACCGGCAGCCTGTCGGGCGCGGTGATCGGCGGGCTGATGTTCGGCGCGGGCATGATCCTTGCGCGGGGCTGTGCGAGCCGTTTGCTGGTGCTGGCCTCGACCGGGAACCTGCGGGCGCTGGTGTCGGGCCTCGTGCTGACGCTTGTGGCGCAGGCGGCGTTGAGCGGGGTTCTGGCCCGGCCGCGCGAGGCGCTTTCGGCGCTTTGGACGGTGCCGGGCGGGACGGGGCGCGATCTTCTGGCGATGCTGGGGGCCGGGCACGGGGGCGCGGCGCTGTTTGCGGCCGCGGCCCTGATGCTTGCCGTGGGCTATGCGGCGTTCTGCAGGGTGGAGCCGGGGCGGGCGGTGGCCGGGGCCATCGTCGGGGTTGCGGTGGGCCTGGGCTGGGGGATGACCTACTGGATTTCGCAGGCCTCGTTCGAGATCGTGCCCGTGGCCTCGATCACCTTCACCGGCCCCTCGACCGATACGCTGATGGGCCTTGTCACCGCGCCCAGGATGCCCGCGAGTTTCGGCGTGGGGCTGGTGCCCGGCGTGATGCTGGGATCCTTCGCCATGGCGGTGTTCCGCCGCGAGTTCAGGATCGAGCGGTTCGGCCCCGACACGCCGATGGAGCGTTACCTGCTGGGCGCCTGCCTCATGGGGTTCGGCGCCATGCTGGCCGGGGGCTGTGCCGTGGGCGCGGGCATGTCGGGCGGATCGGTGTTTTCGCTGACCGCCTGGGTTGCGGCCTTCGCGATGTGGGCCGGTGCGATGGTGACGCACCGGCTTCTCATGGGCAGCGGTAGTCAGGCGGTCGTCAGAACGCCCTGAGCCCCGGTCTGAAGCCGGGCGACGGCCCAGCCGCCCGCGATGATGGAGGCGAGCGCGAGAAGCGCCGCGAGGCTGCCCGTCGCGGTGCCCGAAAGGCCCGCGCCCACCGTGCAGCCGCCCGCGAGCACGCCGCCCACGCCCATCAGGACGCCGCCCGAGACATAGCGCAGGGTTTCGGCCGGTGCGCTGAAGCTTTGCAGCTGCAACTCGCCCCGGGCCGCGGCGCTGAGGAAGCTGCCGCCGAGGACGCCGCCGATGAAGCCCACGCCGAAGCCCGCGGGAATCGCGGTGGAGGCGATGACCCAGAACAGGCTGTCGCTCCACGGCAGGGTGAAGGCGGCGGTCTGCACGGGCAGCGGTTCGAATTCGTCGAAGAGAAGCGTGCTTGTGGCCATCCAGCCGCCCACCGCGACGAGGCCCACGACCGCGCCGAGGGCGAGTTGCAGGGGCTTCGCGCCGGAGCGCAGCGCGAGGAACGCGGCCAGCACGGTGGCGGCGGCGGCCAGCGCGGCGAGGCCGAAGGGGATCTCGGCCAGCGTGCCGACGGGCAGATCTACGCTGACCGACCCGATCGTGGTGCGGACCGGGGCCAGCACGCCTTTCAGCGTGGCATGCGCCGTGACTGCGAAGGCCAGAAGCACGGTGACCGCGCGAAGGTTGCCGGTGGCGGAGAGAACCGTGAGCCGCGAGACGCAGCCCCGGGTCAGCACCATCCCCGCGCCGAAGGCCAGGCCACCGAGGGCGATGGCGGCCACGGGGAGGGACGGCGACAGGAAGCGGTGATCGTCGAGCGCGATGACCCCGAAGGACTGTGCGGCGGCGAAGCCCAGGATCGCGGCGGCGAGGCCGGTGACCCAGACGGCGGCCGCCGAGCCGCGTTCTTCCGGGGCGCCCGCGACGGCGCGGCGGAGGCAGAAGCGGGAGATCTGTGCGGCCACGCCGAAGACGAGCCCCAGAAGGAGCCCCGCGATCAGGTGAAGCGTGCGGGTTTCAAGCCCGAGATCCAGTGTTTCCAGCAGCATGTCGCATATCCCATTCGACCAAGCGATTGGGACATGCGTTCTATGTTATGCGTCGTCAAGGGAGGTGAGAAGGACGAAAGACCGCCTGAATTGACTGTTTCGGAATATCATTCCGGTTTTCGACGGGTTCATGAATGCCGTTCCGGCACATCCGCCCCGGGGCGCCCGGGCGTTCCTTTCTTCGGCTGGCGGCCCTATTCGAATTCCATCTGCTCGTAGACGCGGCCCGCGTTCTTCGTGGCCAGTTCCTCGAACGTGTCGAGATGGGCGTAGGGCGACTGATCGACGTAATAGGCGTCTGCCAGATCGCCGCCCGCTTCCAGATGTTCGCCGATCCGCGCGCGCAGGTAGGCGAGGTAATCGCGTGTGTAGCGGCGGACCTGCGCCATGTTCGTCGGGTGGCCGTGGCCGGGGATCACGTAGGTGGCGTTCAGCGCCTCGAAGCGCGTATCCCAGGTGTCGAGCCAGTCGGCGGTGTAGGTGTGTTCGAAAATCGGCAGGAGGCGTTCGTGAAACGCCATGTCGCCCGCGATCACGAGGCTTTCGGCGGGCAGCCAGACGGAGATGTCGCCGGGCGAGTGGGCGGGCCCGAGGTGCAGAACCTCGATCCGGAATTCGCCCATTTCGACGATGTATTCATCCTCGAAGGTGATGGAGGGGCCGGTGAGATCGCTGCCTTCGGCCTTGTCGCGGTTGTAGCGCTTCATGCCTTCGAGGATCTGGGGCCCGTACTCCGCGAACTCCGCCGCCGCGTCGGCATGGGCGAGGATATCGACGCCCTGTTCGGCCCAGTAGGCGTTGCCGAGCATGGCGTGGCCCTGGCCGTTTTCGTTGATGACGAGTTTCACCGGCTGGTCGGTGATCTTGCGGATTTCCTCGTGCAGCGCCTTCGCCAGCACATAGGCCGCGCCCGCGTTGATGACGATCACGCCGTCGCCGGTGACGATGAAGCTGAGGTTGTTGTTGTGGCCCGAGTTTTCATAGGTCGGCGGTGCCGTCGCGCCGATCGCCGACCAGACATGGGGGATCACCTCGACCGGTTTCGAATAGAGGGGCGAGCCCGGGTATTGATCGGGGATATCCTCGCTCGCGACGGCCATGGTCGCGGTGAGGAGGAGGGCGGCGAACCAGCGCATCAGCCCGCCTCCGGCACGAAGCGGAAGCCGTCGCCATCGGGGGTGATGCGGCCCATGCCGCCATCGGGGAGGTGGAAGCCGACAAGGGCCATGTCTTCCGACACCAGCCTGTCGATCAGCCGGAGCCGGGTGGCCGCGGCCATGTCGGGATCCTGATCCGAGCCGCCGGGGGCGGCGGGCATGGCGAGGGCCACGTGATGGTTCACGATCGCATCGCCCACCACCATCGCGCTGTCGCCGCCCGACCGGATTTCGAAGCTCATGTGCCCCGGGGTATGGCCATGGGTGGCGACGGCGGCGATGCCGGGCAGGATTTCCGCGCCATCGTCGAAGAGCACCACGCTGTCTTCGATGAATTCCATCCGCCGTTTCGCGCCCACGGCGAAGAACACGCGGTCTTCGGACAGGGTGTCGGCGGTTGCCGGATCCCACCAGAAATCCCATTCCGTGCGCCCCATCATGTGCGTGGCGTTGTAGAAGAGCGGTTCGTCGAAATCGTCGATCAGCCCCCAGATGTGATCGGGATGGGCATGGGTGAAGACGACATGGGTGATGTCTTCGGGAGCGACGCCCGCGGCGTCGAGGCTGTCGACGATCATGCCAGCGCTGGGCATGAAGGCGGGGCCCGAGCCCGCATCGAAGAGCACCGTGTTCGTCCCGTCCTGGTAGAGGGCGAGGTTGCAGGGCGGGGTCGCGCGGTCGCGTTCAAGCCCGTAGCGGTCGAGGAAGGCCGCCGCGTCGGCCTCGGTCATCGTGTCGAGGATCGGAAGGGCGGGGAGGACGAGGTTGCCGTCGCTTACGGTGGTAAGCGTGCCCGTTCCGAGGCTGCGGGCGTGAACTGCGCGGCCGAAGAGCGGCGCGGCGGCCATCCCGCCAAGGATGTCGCGGCGTGTGAACATGGGCTCTCCTCCCGATCCCCGTGATCTTATTCGCAGATGTGAATATGTCGGGAGAGCGGGCCTATTGCAAGCCTCGTCTTCGGTTCGCGCGGCTCAGCCGGCCTTTTCGAGGAACGCGGTGACGCGCGCGTCCACGGCCTTCCAGTCGGTGAATTCGTGGGTTCCGGCGGAGGCATCGAAGGGCCGCCCGCGCATCACCACGAAGCGCACCACCTGCATCGAGAAGTAATCGTAGTGATCGGTCCTGATGGCGCCCGCGACCAGAAGCGTTTCTGCCGGTTCGAAGCCTGTGCGCATCTTCATCTCGGTGAGGTATTCCCCGGCCTCCTCCAGTCCTTCGGGGAAGGCCGCGCTGAGGCTGACGGACATCATCAGGGTGGGGCAGGCCGCCAGACCTTCGCGCGCGCCCTGCACCAGCGCCTCGAAATGGCGCGGGTGGCGGCGCTGGTGCACCGAGGCGGCGAGGATCACCGCGCCCACCCCGTCGAGATCGACCTCGCTTGTCTCTTCCGCGTTGGTCATGGTGACGTTGTGGCCGAGCGATTTTGCAAGATCCGCCACGTGGGTTGCGATCTTGCGCGTCTGGCCTTCGACCGTTCCGTAGATGATGAGCAGGTTCATGGCCGCCTCCCCTCAGTCTGTCGATCCCTGTTTCCAGGCCCAGCATCGGGCAGGCGGGCGGGGCCTGTCGTTGTTCTATGTCAAGGCCCGGAGGATCAGAGCCTGAGCTGCCCCAGCCGCGACAGAAGCCGCGCGAAGCCGATCGCGAGGAGGAGCGGGGGCAGCATCGAGAGCGCGGCGAGCGCCGTTGCGGGGCCCGAGCCCGAGCCGAGGAAGCCGAGGCCGCGCATTAGCGTCCAGACGCTGCCGTCGATCGAGATGAGGAGGGGCCAGAGATACTGGTTCCATCCGAAGATGAAGGTGATGAGGAGAACGGCCCCGATCGGCGGGCCGGAGAGGGGCAGGGCGAAATCCCTGAGGAAGCGGAGCGGCCCCGCGCCGTCGAGCCGGGCGGCTTCCATGAGTTCGGGGGGAAGCGTTTTGAGGTGCTGGCGAAAGATAAGCGTGCCAAGCGCGAGGGGCAGGATCGGCAGGACCATGCCGAGCGTCGTGCCCAGCAGGCCGAGGCCCGCCGTGATTTCGAAGGTGGGCAGCATCCTCGCCTCGACCGGGAAATAGAGCGTCGCGACGCTGACCCAGAACACCGCCTGCGTGCCGCGGCCCCTGAGATGGGTGATCGCATAGGCCGCGACGAAGGAGACCGCGGTGGTGAGCAGAGCGACGCCGAGGCCGACGGCGGCCGAGGACCAGATCATCGCGTTCACGCCCGGCATGCGCGCCGCGCCGCCGCCGACCTCCCTCAGCCGGTCGAGGTTGGCGCCGAAGCCGGTGCCGGGCCAGAGCGTCAGCCCGCCCGCCCGGTTCAGCCCGCCGTCATGGGTGGCGGAGACGGCCAGCAGCAGGACCGGCCCGCAAAAGAGCAGGACACCGCCCATCAGCACCGCATGATCCAAGATGCGCCGCATCCCCGTGCCCCGCCTGCCTCGTCCTGCGCCTGAGTGGCATGGGCGCCACGGGGCCTGCAACAGGATGTTTGGCAAGGTGGCGGCTTCGGCCGGAAAAGCGATTGATCGTGCCCCGGAACGCGTGCACGGTCCGCCCGGAACGAAAACGGGAGGGTGCCATGGCGGTCAGGTTCGGGGTTCTAGGTGCGGGGCGGATCGGGCAGGTGCACGCCGAGGCCGTGGCGCGGGTGCGCGGCGCGGAATTGGTGGCGGTGGCCGATCCGGTGCAGGCGGCGGCCGAGGCGGTGGAGGCGCGGCACGGCTGCAAGGTGCGGACGATCGACGAGATCGCGGCCTCGCCGGATATCGACGCGGTGGCGATCTGTACGCCGACCGACACCCATGCCGACCTGATCGAACAGTTCGTGAAGGCCGGGAAGGCCGTGTTTTGCGAAAAGCCCATCGATCTGGATATCGCGCGGGTGGAGGCCTGCCTTGCCACTGTCGCGCAGACCGGCGGGACGCTGATGATCGGGTTCCAGCGCCGGTTCGATCCGGATTTTCGGGCACTGAAGGCCGAGATCGACCGGGGCGCCATCGGCGCAGTCGAGATGGTGGCGCTGACCTCGCGCGATCCGGGGCCGCCGCCGGTTTCCTATATCAAGCGGTCGGGCGGGATCTTCCGCGACATGGCGATCCACGATTTCGACGTGGCGCGCTGGCTGGTGGGAGAGGAGTTCGAGACGGTGATGGCCGCGGGATCCGTCCTCGTCTCGCCCGAGATCGGCGAGGCGGGGGATTTCGACAGCGTGAACGTGATCCTGCGCACCGCCTCGGGGAAGCAATGCACGATCACCTGCAGCCGGCGGGCGGCCTATGGCTATGACCAGCGGATCGAGGTTCTGGGATCGGAGGGCGCGATCAGCGCGGCGAACACCCATCGGGCGAAGATCGAGGTTGCGACGGGGGCGGGGTATACGCGCCCGCCGCTGCTTGATTTTTTCATGGAGCGCTACATGGCGGCCTATACCGCCGAAATCGCGACCTTCGTCGACTGCCTGCGCGATGGCATGCCGGTGCCAACGACGGGGCAGGACGGGCTGATGGCGCTTGTGCTTGCCGAGGCCGCGCTGCGCTCGGCGGAGACGGGGCGCGCGATCCCGGTGGCGGAGGTGACGGGGGAGGCGGGCGGTGTTTAGCGTCGATCATCCCTTCTTCCTGCCGCTCTGGCGGCGGATCGTGCTTGTCGTGCTGGTGTTCGCGTGGACGATCTTCGAGATCCGCATGGGATCCTACTTCTGGGCGGCGCTGTTCGTCGCGATCGGGCTTTGGTGCAGCTGGTCGTTCTTCAAGGGCGATTACGTGGAGCGTGTCGAGGCGGCGCGGCGGAAATAGCGCAGGCGGGCCGCGCCCCGGGACGGCGGCGGTTTCAGGAGGCCGAGGCCTCTGCGGCGGGGCCGCGCGGGGCCTGAAGCGGTGCCGGGCGGCCGAAGAGGTAGCCCTGCAGCACGTTGCATCCCATGGTGGCGAGCATTTTGCGCTGATGCTCCGTCTCGATCCCTTCGGCCGTGATGCTCATGCCCATGCGCGTGCCCAGAAGGACGATCAATTCGATCATCTGCTGTGACCTTTCGGTGCTTTCCTCGAGGGCCTGAACGAAGGATCTGTCGATCTTGATGCGGTCGAACCCGTAGCGCCAGAGCGTCGACAGGCTTGAATATCCGGTGCCGAAATCGTCCATCGCGAAGCGGATGCCCATGTCTTTCAGGGCGTCGATCTGGAAGGCGATGCTGCTGTTTTCATCGAGAAGCACGCTTTCGGTGATTTCGAGTTCCAGCCGCTCGGGCGAGAGCCCGGATTGTTCGAGCGCGTCTGACACCAAGTTCACGAGGTCGCCCGAGCGGAACTGTTCCGCCGACAGATTGACGGAGACTCTCACCTGATCGTCGTAGGCCTGGATCTCGCGGGTCGCGGCGAACAGAACCCAGGTGCCGATCGTCTCGATCAGCCCGATCTCTTCGGCCAGCGGCACGAATTCCGACGGGGGGATGGGCGTGCCCTCGGCATCGTCGAGGCGCAGGAGCGCCTCGTAGCCGAGGATTTCGGAGGTTTCCGCATCCACGAGGGGCTGAAAGGCCAGTTCGAATTTCTGCGTCCGGCAGGCGTCGCGCAGGCGCGTTTCCAGGAACCGCCGCCGCCGCGCCGCCGCCCCCATCTCTTCGGTGAAGAAGGAGGCCGTATCGCGCCCCGCCGATTTCGCGTGGTAGAGCGCGATATCGGCGCGCTGCAGAAGGGCATCGAGCGTGTCGCCGCGCCGGGGCTCCGCGACCCCGATGCTGATCGAGGACGAGACCGTCAGCCCGTCGATTTCCACGCCCTCGGAGACCCGCCGCATCAGGCGGGCGACCACGGCCTCCGTCGCCTCCCTGTCCTTGACGGGCAGCACCAGTGTGAATTCGTCCCCGCCCAAGCGCGCCACCAGCGCCGCCGCGCCGCAGATTTCGCGCAGGATGCCGGCGATGTGGCGCAGGAACGCGTCGCCCACCGAATGCCCGTAGGTGTCGTTGATCAGCTTGAACCGATCCACATCGACATAGGCCGCGAAGCCGATCCGCCCGTCGTCGAGCCATTTCTGCGCCTCGGCGACGAAGGCGCTTCTGTTCAGCAGCCCGGTCAGCGCATCGTGGCGCGACAGGTACGTGGCATCGCGCGATGACCGTTCGGCCAGCCGCTTTTGCAGCCAGAAGCCCAGGGCGGGCACGCCGAAAAGCACGACCCCGCACGACAAGAATAGCATGGCGAAGGCCGAAACACCCCGGGCATAGGTCGAATAGATATGGGTCGCGTCCACGACGAAGCCGACAAAGCCGACCCGTGCGCCATCCGCGCCGAGCACGGGCATCACCGGAACCGCGAAACTGCGGGGTGTGCCGTCGGTGCGTTCGATCACGTGGATCGAAAGATACTGGCTTGTGGCACCATCGAACAGCGCGCGCAGTGCACGGGTATTCGGCAGCGTCAGATCGGCGATTTCCGGGTAGCTGAGCGGCAGGTCGAGCTCATGGCCGCCGGAATGCCCGTGCCCCCCGTCGTAATCGCCGCTGGCGGGATTTGCGCCACTGGTCCCCCGGTCCGGCATGGCCCCCCGGTTCGGCATGCCCCCGGGTTCAGCGCCGCCACCAGACGCCGACATCCGGCCCATGACGGTCGTGTCGAGCTGGGTGATCAGCACACCGTCGGTGGAATAGAAGAAGACGGAGGCTACCTGGATCGCATGGGCCATGACGCCGAAATCCCGGAAGGATTCGGGGTGAATGACGCCGCGTACGAGATCCGCGGTCTGGGCCCCGTCCGCTTCGAGCATGTCGACAAGGTGGCTGGTCTTGTCGAGCACATGGACCGAGACGACGCGTTTGACCTCGTTCTCGACAAGCGCGCGGAAGCCGCCCCAGGCAAGCAGGGCCATCGCGGTGAGAAAGACAATGGTACGCAACAGCACCGATCGGGCCATCCCGGTTCGCAACAAGGATGGCGCGGGATAGCATCCCGTGGCTTATGATTTCGTGAATTGCGGGCGGGCCGGTGGCCCGGCCCTCAGTTGCCCGCCAGCATCCTGACCAGGGTTTGCTGCGTCACATAGCCCGTCACCGGCAGGTCGCGCGCCCGCTGATAGCGGCGGATCGCCCGGCGCGTGTCGTCGTCGAACTGGCCGTCGGCATTGCCCGGTTCGAGCCCGAGCTGCGTGAGCCGCCGTTCCACCAGAAGCCGGGTGATCGGGTTCGCGACGACGTTGGCCTCTTCCGCGCGGGCGGCCTCGATCGCGTCTTCGGAGGCGCGGGTGCCCTCGATTTCCTGAAGCCGCCCACGGGCCGCGTCGGCATAGGCGCCGTTCGGGAAGCGTTCGAGATAGCCGCGATAGCCGCGCGCGTCATCCGCCGCCGCCGCCTCGTCCCAGGCCTGCTGATCGGCGGCGCGGACGGAGGAGCGGCGCGCATCCTCGATGTCTTCGAGCCGGTCGCGGGCGAGATCGGAGAACAGCCCGTCGGGGTAGCGGGCCAGGTAATCGCGCAGCCCCGCCTCGGTCTGGCCCTGGCCGGTTTCGCGCCAATAGGCGCTGTCGGCGCGGTCGGCCTCGTCCTGGCGGCGCTGGGCCTCGGCCTCGAGTTCGGCGGAGCGTTGCGTCGCCGCATCCTCGATCTGGGTGATCTGGTTGCCGGTCAGGTAGCCGGTGACCTGAAGCCCCTGCGCGCCCTGCCACTGGCGAATCGCGCTGCGGGTGCCACGGCCGAAGATGCCGTCGATCCCGCGCGGATCGAAGCCGAGGATCGAGAGGTTGCGCTGGATCGAGCGCCGGGCGTCGCGGCTGAGCCTGAGGGAGGCCTCTTCGGCTTCCGCCAGTTCCTCGGGCGAACGTTCCACGGCCGCGAGCCGGGCCCGCGCCTCGCCGGAAAAGCGCCCGTTCGGGTAGGTTTCGAGGAAGTCGACATAGGCCGCTTCGGTATCGATCCGCTGGGCCGCGCGCCAGGCTGTGAATTCGGCGATGGTGGCCTGCAGGTTCGCGTCCGGGGCCTCGGCCGCCGCCGCGCCGCCGCGGGGGAGGTAGCCATAACCTTCAAGCGCGCCGCCGCTTTCGGCCACCGCCGCCCCGACCGGGCGATTGCCGCCATAGATGTCGTCGATCAGAAGCCCCGTCATCGTCGCGCCGTCACCCACGACGACGCTGACGCCCTGCGGCACCTCGCCGATCGAAATGCCGGCGCTGAGGCCCGGCCCCGTCTCGGCGGTGTTTTCAGGCACCAGGAACAGAAGCGCATCGCCGGGCTTTTCGCCCATGATCTGCAGGAGCGCGCCGAGCCTGAGCCCCTGCGCGCCCGCGTCGAAGATATCGACATCGCGCTGGGCATCGGTGCCGAGAAGCCAGGTTTCATCGCCATCGGTCACGAACTGGCCGGCCATGATGAAGATCAGGCGTTCCGCTTCGGTGAGGGACTCGTAGCGCCCCGTGAAGCGCTGGCGAAGCTGGCGCGCGCTGGCATCGTCGAGCCTGAGCACCTCGTAGCCCGCGTCATCCGCCGCCTCGATCACCGCCACGCGATCGATCTCTTCGCTGACATCCGGCTGGCGATCGTAATTGTCGTTCGTCACCACGATGGTGAGCGTTTCCGCCCCCGCCGTTCCGGCGCTGATCACCGCTGCGGCAAGCATGCCTGTCCAAAGTCTCGTCACGTCGCACTCTCCCTGCCCGGCCCCAGCCGTGTTGCCCTGCGCTACCCGTAGTCGCGCGTGTCGTCGATCACCTTGCCGTCGTTGGGGAGGCTGCCCGGGGGCACGAGTTTCACCTCGCCCCTGAGCTTCAGCACCTCGACAACGGCCGATTCATAGCGCTCAGGCTCGCACAACTCGGTTTCGATATTCACTATCATATGATCCGAAGAGCCCTGACGTGTGGCTTCGATGCGAATCCGCCCCGCTTCCGGCAAACGTTTGCCGAGGTCGGCGACCTGTTCGGGGCGCACGAACATGCCCTTGATCTTGGTGGTCTGGTCGGCGCGGCCCATCCAGCCCGCAATGCGCATGTTGGTGCGCCCGCAGGGGCTTTCCCCGGGCAGGATCTTCGACATGTCGCCGGTGGCGAAGCGGATCAGCGGGTAATCGGGGTTGAGTGTCGTCACCACGATTTCGCCCACATCGCCCTCGGGCACGGGATCGCCGGTGCCGGGGCGGAGGATCTCGACGATCACGCCTTCGTCGATGATCATCCCTTCCATCGCGGGGCTTTCATAGGCGACATGGCCCAGATCGGCGGTGCCGTAGCATTGCAGGCAGGTGATGCCGCGCGCCTCATAGGCCGCGCGCATCGCCGGGAAGAGCGCGCCGCCCGAGACGGCGGCCTTGGTGATCTGGAGATCAGCGCCCTCGGCCTCGGCCGCTTCGAGGATGGTGGCGAGGTAATCGGGCGTGCCCGCATAGGCCGTGGTGCCGAGATCGCGCGCGGCGCGGACCTGCAATTCCGTCTGCCCCGTGCCCGCGGGGAAGACCGCGGCGCCCACCGCGCGGGCGGCGTTTTCGAACATGAGGCCCGCGGGCGTCATGTGATAGCTGAAGCAGTTCTGCACGATGTCGCCCCGGCCGATCCCCACCGCATGGACGAAACGCCCGAAGCGCCACCAGTCGCGGGTGGCGTTGCCCGGTTCGTAGATCGGCCCCGGCGACTGGAACACATGGTCGAACCCCGCCGCCGGCCCGGCGAAACCGCCCAGGGGCGCGCCGGGTTTCTGCGCGTCGAGCAGCGCGCCTTTCCTGAGAACGGGCAGGGCGGCGAGCCCGGCGAGATCGCCCAGTGGCCCGGAGATTTCCGCCCCGTAGCCCGGCAAATCCGCCGCCCGCTGAAGCTGTGCGTTCAGGGCGTCAAGCTGTTCCGCCGCGCGCCGGTCGGCGCTGCGTGTTTCGAGGTCGTCAAAGAATTCGGTCATTCCGTTCCGTTCCAGTCAGTGTTCCCGGCGGCTTTCCGCCCTGTTTCCCCCCGCGACAAGACGCGCAGTTGAATGCTGCACTGCAGCATAATAAACCACAACCTGCGCGCGAGGCCCGGATCCCGTCAGGGAACCCGGCGCATGAATTTGTGAGGCCCGAACACCGCCATGCTCGACGACGACCCGGAAATCCAGTTCACGCCCGAGGGCATCGACACCCGCCTTTCCTTCGACGAGGCGCGCATGATCTTCGAGGTCGATCTGGGCCACGTTCATTTCCACAACTCGGCCGATGTGAACGCTTTCTACGACCGGGTGGAAGAGCGGATCGACGCCACTGGCGAGCCATGGTGGTTTTTCCTCATCAACTACCAGGGCTGCCGGATCGATCCCGCCGCCTGGATCGCGTTTTCCCATCGCGGCAAGGCGGTGAACCTCGCCCATTCGATGGGCACCGTGCGTTACGACGCCTCGCCCGAAACACGCGCCCAGATCGAACGCGCGGCGGGCACCGAAGCCTTCGACCCGAACCTTTTCGCCACCCGCGACGCGGCGATCGCGCGGATCGCCGACCTGCCCTCGACCCGCCGCGAGAAGATCGTGCACGAGCCGAATTATGCCCGCGCCGATTTCGAGCCGCGCCTGACCTTCTTCCTCGAAGACGAGGTGATGGAGGCCGATTTCTCGGATTTCACCTTCCACCATTCCCGCGATGTCGACGACTTCTACGATTTCATCGAGGAGAAGATCAAAAAGACCGACCGGAAGTGGTATTTCCTCGTCAATTACAACAACACGCGGATCGAGCCCGCGGCCTGGGTGCAGTTCGCTCGGCGGGGCAAAAACCTCAACATCGCCGCCTCGCTCGGCTCCGTCCGCTATGCCGCGGGGTCCGAGACCGAGCGCGACATCCGCATGCGCGCCGAAAGCCAGGAGTTCCGGCCCAACATCCGCAACACCCGCGAAGAGGCGCTGGCGCGGATCGCCGAGATCAAGGCGGGCGGCTGAGCCGCCGGCGGGGCAGGGGGCGTCAATCCACAAGGCCAAGCTGGCGCGCCACCGTCGCACTGTCGTAGTAATCGCGGCCCTCGACGACCTTGCCGTTTTCAACCCGCATCACGCTGCAATAGCGGGCCTCCATGCGCTTGCCGCTGGGCGGAAACGTCCCGAGGCTCGACTGCAGGGGGCCGGTCTGGGTGCCCCGGTTCAGGAACTCGACGACCGCCCAGTCGCCATCCACGATGACGTTCGTCACCTTCACCTCGCCATCGGGGAAGGCCGTGCGCCAGCGTTCGTAATCGGCCTTGTAGGCCGCCGGGCCGGGCTGTGCCTCGCCGCGCGCGACATCCTCGAACCGGCAGTCGTCGGCGATCACCGCCATGCCGCGCTCGGGGTCGCGCATGTCCCAGCTTTCGTGGAACTGCCGTACGATCCGTTCCGTTTCGCGCATCTCAGACCTCCAGAATCACAGTGCCCAGCTTCTCTCCGGCGGCCACGGTGTCATGGGCCGACGCGGCATCCCCGAGCCCGCCGCCGGGCACGACGGCATGGGAAAGCGCGCCGGCCTCGAGCCAGTCCGTCAGCTGCGCCTCGCCCCGCCGCCGCGTCGCGCCGCGCAGCTGGTAGACGATCAGCATCCGAAGCGTGATGTCGCGGAACATGAAGCCATAGAAGGCGAGCGCAGGTTCGCGCTCCGAGGCGCTGGCATAGGCGGCGAGCGTGCCGCCGGGCTTCAGAAGGGCGAGGCTTGCGGCCTGGTTCGCGGCGAAATCGACCTCGACGATCCGGTCGACGCCTGCGCCGCCGGTCAGATCCATCACAGCCCCGGTGACATCGGTTTCGCGGTAGTTGATCCAGCTTTCGGCCCCGGCGTGGCGGGCCTTCTCGTCCGAGGACACGGTGGTGATGACCCGTGCCCCGCCCAGCGCGGCCATCTGGCAGGCATAGCGCCCCACGGTGCCGGCGCCGCCGGTGACAAGCACGGTCTGGCCCGAAAGATCCGCCCCGTCGCCGTAAAGGGCGTACCAGGCGGTCATCGCCGGAATGCCGAAGCAGGAGGCCTCGGCAAAGCTTGTGCCGTCGGGCAGGGCCACGGCCTGTTCGGCGGGCAGTGCCACGTATTCGGCGGCCGTGCCGAAGGGCCTTTGCCACTGGGCGTTCCAGAGCCAGACGCGTTCGCCCACCCGCGCGCGATCGACGCCTGCGCCCACCGCCTCGATCACGCCCGCGCCGTCGGAATGGGGGATGACGCGGGGAAATTCCATCTGGGCCCCGGGGCGGGCGCCGGCGCGCAGCTTCACATCCGAAGGGTTCACCCCGCTGGCGTGCACGCGCACCAGAACCTCGCCCGGCCCCGGCGCGGGATCGGGCATTTCGCCCAGTTCCAGCACCTCCGCCGCGGGCCCGAACCCATCGTACCAGACCGCCTTCATGCGCCTAGCTCAGCCACCGCTTCCGGCGGCGGTAGCTTCGCACGTCGCGGAACGACTTGCGGCCCTGGTCGGACATGCCGAGGTAGAATTCCTTCACGTCCTCGTTCGCCAGAAGCTTGTCGGCGGGCCCGTCCATCACCACGCGGCCCGATTCCAGGATATAGCCGTAATGGGCGAAGCGAAGCGCCACGTTGGTGTTCTGTTCGGCCAGAAGAAAGCTTACCCCTTCCTGTTCGTTGAGGCTTTTGACGCGCTCGAAGATGTCTTCGACAAGCTGCGGCGCGAGGCCCATGGAAGGTTCGTCGAGAAGGATCGTCTCGGGCCGGCTCATCAGCGCGCGGCCGATCGCCGTCATCTGCTGTTCGCCGCCCGAGGTATAGCCGGCCTGGCTTTTCCGCCGCTCCTTCAGGCGCGGGAAATAGCTGTAGACAAGTTCGAGATCCCGTTCGATCTCGGCCCGCCCGTCGGTGCGGGTATAGGCGCCGGTCATCAGGTTTTCCTCGACCGTCAGGTGTTCGAAGCAGTGCCGGCCTTCCATCACCTGGATGACGCCGCGCTTCACGAGCGCGGCCGGATCGAGATCGGCCACCCGCTCGCCCCGGTAGGTGATCGTGCCTTTCGTCACCTCGCCCCGTTCGGCCTGCAGGAGGTTCGAGATCGCCTTCAGCGTCGTCGTCTTGCCTGCCCCGTTGCCGCCCAGAAGCGCGGTGATGCCGCCTTTCGGCACGCTGAGGCTCACGCCCTTCAGGACGAGGATCACGTGATCGTAGATCACTTCGATGTTGTTCACATCGAGAAGGGTTTCGATCTCTGTCGGGTTTGCATCCAGCATCCTATTCCACCTCCTCGCGGGTGCGCCCCTGGCGCACGTCGCGGTAATAGACCGTCGCCTCGGGGCAGGGGCCGCCGCACCGGCTGACGAAGGCGCGGTAGATCCCGTATTTGAAATACAGGGGGTCGTTTGCGTTCGTCGTCGGCCCGTCATAGCGCCAGGCCGGGCGCCCGTTGATCCAGACCCGGATCAGCCCGTCGCCGCCCCGCGACCATTTCGCCTGCATCATCACGCGCGTCCAGCGCCCGGTCATCTGCGCGGGCGTCGCGAGGTCGACCAGCCGGAAATCGGGCAGGGGGCGCATCGGGTCGTCATCGGGCCGGGTCGGATCCGTCATCTTCAGCAGATACCCGTCGGCCTGATAGGTGAAGAGCAGTTCGGGCCCGCTGGTTCCGAACTGATGAACCTGGCCGAGGGTGTAGGGCGGCCCGCCGCGGGCCGGGCGCGGGAAATCCCCGGGCACAAGAAGGCTCCAGGCATACCAGACCTCGTCCCCGGGGCCGATCCGCGAGCGGCTGTCGAAGAACTCGACCCGCTCCCGGTCGGCCCGGCAATCTCCCGTGGAGGCGGGGCAATCGCCCGGGCGCAGGATGAAACGTTCGGCTTCGGTGCCATCGGGGAAGCGGACCCGCGCATAGGCGTGCCGGCCGCCGGCGGACTGCAACTCCATCCGCGCGAAGCCATCGCCCTGGGATCGCTGCGCCTCGGCGGGAGCGGTGCCAAGAGCGGCAACCGCCGCAAGGCACAGGACCGCGATCCGCTGCAAAGCGCTGCACTCAACTCCCATAACGCGACGCGACCTTCATTTTGGCAAAAATACTCAAAATCCCCCGGCGGCGGGGATGCGCCGCCGGGGAAAGGTTTGGATCAACCGTCGCAGGCCTCGTTCACCGGCCAGGGCGCGTTCGCCGCGGCGTATTCGGCGGCCTTCTCGGCCTCGAGCGGTTCGATCGCCGCGCGGTCGGCCTTCAGGAGGTCGGAGGCCTGTACGAACTGGCTGCCGTCCCATTCGATCATCCAGCCGCCCGAATGCCCGGTATGGTCGGCGCAGGAGGTGGCGAAGGGCGCCATCATGCCCGTGAGCCCGAGCTCATCGATCCGCGCTTCGGTGAAGTTCAGGTTGGCGAGGCCGTCGCGCAGCTGGGCCGCGCTGATTTCGGAGGCGCCGTGCATCTCCTGAGCCACGCGGATGCCTTCGGCGAGGATCGCCGAGATCACGACGCCGCGGCCGTAGAACACCTCGCCCATTTCCTCGGCATCGGCCAGCGAGTCGCCCGCATCGGCCACGTGTTCCTTGATCGCGGCCATCACGGGCGCTTCCGCATTCGGCAGCGACCAGGAGATCGCGCGATAACCCTTGCCGTCCTCACCCACGAGCTGCAGGTCGTCGGAATGGCCCGACCACCAGACACCGATGAACTGGTCCATCGGGTAGCGCGTCTTCACCGCCTCGGTGATCGCGCCGGCATTCATCGCGCCCCAGCCCCACATGATCACGAAATCGGGACGCTCGCGGCGGATCTGAAGCCACTGGGCCGACTGGTTCTGCATTTCCGAGATCCCCACAGGGATCGGCAGCACTTCGAAGCCGTGCTCGGCGCCCATCGCCTCCAGAAGCGGCAGGGGTTCCTTGCCGTAGGGGTGATCGAGATGGAGATGCGCGATCTTCTTGCCCGAGAGGCTCGACAGATCGCCGCCCGAGATGTGCTGCAGGATCATGCTCATCCCGTCCCAGTAGCTGGCGGGCGGGTTGAAGGCCCACTGGAAGGTCTTGCCGTCCGACATCGGGCTGAAGCCGTAGCCCGGGGCGAGGATCGGGATCTGATCGACGTTGGTCTTCGGCAGAACCTGAAGCGTGATGCCGGTCGACCAGGGCTGGGTCACCAGGGCCGAGGCCTTTGTGCGTTCGTAGCATTCCACGCCCTTTTCGGTGGAATAACCCGTCTCGCATTCCTCGAAGTTCACCGGCACGCCGCCGATGCCGCCGTCGCGGGCGTTGAGCATCAGCATGTAGTCGCGCTGGCCGTTCATCAGCGGAATGCCGGTCGCGGCGAAGGGCCCCGTCCGGTAGCTGAGGTTCGGGGTGTAAAGCTCCTGCGCCACCGCCGCAGACCCTGCGACGATGCCGGCAAGCGCCAGTCCGATCAGTTTGTTCATTCTGTTTCCTCCCATTGGGTTCGTTTTGGGCCGCCCCTAGTGCGGGAACGGCCAGAGTATCAGTTTCTCGCGGATGATCGCCCAGAGCCGTGCGAGCCCGTGCGGCTCGACAATCAGGAAGAAGACGATGAGGGCACCCACGATCATCACGTTGATATGCTCCACGGTCGCCGACTTGATGTCTAGGCCCAGCAGGTCGGGCACCGTGTTCAGCACCACCGGCAGGGCGACGATCAGGATCGCGCCGAGGTAGTTGCCGAGGATCGAGCCCAAGCCCCCGATGATCGCGATGAAGAGGACGCGGAACGACAGGTCGATGTCGAAGAGGTTCGGCTCCGCCGCCCCCCGCCAGAGAAAGACGAAGAGCGCGCCCGAGACGCCGACGATGTAGCTTGAGACGGCGAAGGCCAGAAGCTTGGCCTTCAGAAGGTTGATCCCGATGAGTTCGGCGGCGATATCCATATCGCGCACCGCCTTCCACGACCGCCCGAGCGCCCCGCGGGTGAGGTTGATCGCGACGATCGTCAGAAGCGTGACGATCCCGAGGACGAAGTAGTATTGCGAGACGCTTGTCGCCTGTGGGCCCGCGACCCAGACCCCGAACATCTCGACATTGGGCACCTGGATCGCGCCCGAGGCGTTGTTGTTGTAGAGCCAGGGCCACTTCTCGAAAAGCCAGACGAGGAAGAACTGCGCCGCCAGCGTCGCGATGGCGAGGTAGAAGCCCTTGATCCGCAGGGAAGGCAGACCGAAGAGGACGCCGACGCCCGCCGAGAAGACGCCCGAGAGGAGGACGGCGATCACGAGGTTCATTTCCGGGAAGATCGTGATCAGCTTGTAGCAGGCATAGGCCCCCACGCCCATGAAGGCGCCGGTGCCGAGGGAAAGCTGGCCCGCATAGCCCGTCAGGATATTCAGCCCCGTTGCGGCGAGCGCGTAGATCAGCACCGGGATCAGGAGGGTCTGGAAGGCGAATTCCGAGGCCGTGAAGGGCAGGATCGCCCAGGCGAAGACCAGGATCAGGCCCAGAAGGAAGGCATCCTGCCGGATCGGGAACAGCGCCTGATCGGTGCGGTAGGTTGTCTTGAACTGGCCGGACGTTCGATACAACATCCCTCAGCCTCCCCTGCTTCCGCAGTCCCGGGCCTGACCCGGGACCTCTCGCCAAACGCCCGCCGCGCGGGCGCCACCGTTGCCGCGCCGCATCACCACCGGACTCGTCGATTTTGCGGGATGACGATTTTGTAACCGATCCTTGCTAGACCGGTGTGCACCCGGGGGGGAACTGCGACGAGGAGACAGGTCATGTCGCACGATCCCGTTGGAGCCGAAGGTTCCGAAGATCGCGAAACCGCGGGGCCGGTCCGCGCGCGGTTCTTGCGCGTCGTGGCCGAACTTTTCGCAGGTATCGCGATCTGCGCCGCGCTTGTCGCGATGGTGGATGGCTTCGGGCCCTGACACCGGCCTACACCCGCTCAATGATCTTCTCCCCGAACAGCCCCTGCGGCCGGAACAACAGCACCACAAGCGCCAGCACATAGGCGAACCATGCCTCGGTCGACCCGCCGAGAAGCGGCTGGCCCCAGTAGATTTCGAACAGCTTCTCGAGCAGCCCGATCATCAGCCCGCCGACGATGGCGCCGGTGATGGATTCGAGGCCGCCCAGCATCAGGACCGGCAGCGCCTTCAGCGCGATGATCTCGAGCGCGAAGCTGACGCCGGCGCGCGAGCCCCAGGCGATCCCGGTCATCAGTGCGATGATGCCCGCGAGGAACCAGACCAGAACCCAGATCGTGGTGAGCGAGATGCCGACCGAAAGGGCGGCGGTGTGATCGTCGCCCAGGGCCCGGATCGCGCGGCCCATCTTCGACTTGTTGAGGAACAGAAGCAGCGCGCAGACCATCACGATCGCGCCGATCACCACAGTGATGTCGCGGGCTTCGAGCAGCAGGAAGCCATTCCAGGGGTTGAGTTCGATCGAGCCGTCGGGAATGCCGAGTTCATCGGCGATCATCTGCTTGTTCTCGCCGCCGAAAATCGTTTCGCCCGATCCGACGAGGAACAGCGTGATGCCGATTGTCGCCATGAAGAGGATTATGTCGGGCTGGCCAACCAGTGGCCGCAGGACGACCCGCTCCACCACCACCGCAAGCAGGAACATCACCAGAAGCGTGCCCGCGAAGGCGAGCCAGGCGGGCAGGCCCATGGCGTGGAGCCCGACAAGGGTGAGCGCCGCGAAGACGACCATGATGCCTTGCGCGAAGTTGAAGATCCGGCTGGAGCGGAAGATGAGGACGAAGCCGAGGGCAATGAGCGCGTAGAGCACCCCCGAAACCAGCCCCTCCCACAGCACCTGCAACAGGAAATCCGGCGCGGCGATCATATCCGCGAAAGGATCGACGAAGATCTTTCTTAACGTCTCCAAATCAGACCTCCGGTGTACGGGTTGTGTACGCGGTGTGTACGGCTGGTGCGGCCCGGGGCGGCAGGACGCCGCGGTAACGGTTTATGGTGCGGCCGTTGCGCGTTTCCGCCCGCCGGGCGTTGCACCTCAGTCATGCGCCACCCCCAGATAGGCGTCGATCACCTCGGGGTTGGTGCGCACCTCGTCGGGCGTGCCGTCGCCGATCTTCTTGCCGTAATCCATCACGACGACCCGGTCGGAGATATCCATCACCACGCCCATGTCATGTTCGATCAGCGCGATCGTGGTGCCGAATTCGTCGTTCACGTCGAGGATGAAGCGGCTCATGTCCTCCTTCTCCTCGACATTCATGCCCGCCATGGGTTCGTCGAGCAGCAGAAGCTTCGGCTCGGCGGCCAGCGCACGGCCCAGTTCCACCCGCTTCTGAAGCCCGTAAGGGAGCTTCCCCACGGGTGTCTTGCGGATGTGCTGGATCTCGAGAAAATCAATGATTTTCTCGACTTGTTCGCGATGGGCGACCTCTTCACGCTCGGCCTTCCCCCACCAGAGCGCCTGAGAGAGGAGGCCCGCATGCATCATCGTGTTCCGGCCCGCCATGATGTTGTCGAGCGTCGACATGCCCTTGAAGAGCGCGATGTTCTGGAAGGTGCGCGCGATGCCCTGGCGGGCGACCTCGTAGGGCTTCATCGGCGGGCGGCGTTCGCCCCGGAACCAGATTTCGCCCTCCTGCGGGCGGTAGAAGCCGTTGATGACATTGAGCATCGAGGATTTGCCGGCGCCGTTCGGCCCGATGATCGCCCGGATTTCGCCCTCGCGGATGTCGAAGGAAATATCCTGGATCGCCGTAACCCCGCCGAAGCGCAGGGTGATATTGCGCATCTCCATGACGACGGGGCCGATCTGGCGGCCGTCGGGTGTGGTGTAGCCGTCAGCGGACATCTCGTTCATTCCGCCGCCTCCAGGGGCTTGGCCTCGACCGGCACGACGCGCGCGTCGCGGATCGTGAGCGTGGCGGAGATCGCGCCTTTCCGGCCGTCCTCGTAGGTGACTTCGGTCGTGGTGTGGATGCTCTCCGACCCGTCGTAAAGCGCCCCGATCAGATCGGCGAATTTCTCTTCGATGATCCGGCGGCGGACCTTGCGGGTGCGGGTCAGTTCCCCGTCATCGGCGTCGAGTTCCTTGTGGAGGACGAGGAAGCGGTGCACCTGGCAGCCCGCGAGCATCGGATCTTCGGCGAGCGAGGCGTTCACCTCTTCCACATGATGCTGAATCATGTCCAGCACCTGGGCGTTCCCGGCAAGTTCCTGGTAGGAGCCGTAGGAGACGTTGTTGCGTTCCGCCCAGTTCCCCACCGCCGTCAGATCGATATTGATGAAGGCGCAGCACCGGTCGCGGCCGCCGCCGAAGATCACGGCTTCGAGGATGTTGGGGTAGAATTTGAGTTTGTTTTCAACGTATTTGGGGGCGAATAGGCTGCCGTCGGCCATCTTGCCCACATCCTTGGCGCGGTCGATGATGCGCAAATGCCCGGTGCCTTCCTCGAAGAAGCCCGCATCGCCCGTGGCGACCCAGCCTTCGGCATCCTTGGTGTCGGCGGTGCTTTCGGGGTTCTTGTAATATTCGACGAAGGAGCCGGGCGAGCGGTAGAACACCTCCCCCGTCTCGCCGATCTTCACCTCCACCCCCGGCGACGGCACGCCCACGGTGTCGGCCCTGACTTCGCCGTCGGGCTGCTGGGTGATGAAGACGCTGGCCTCTGTCTGGCCATAAAGCTGTTTGAGGTTGATCCCGAGCTTGCGCCAGAATTCGAAGATTTCGGGCCCGATCGCCTCGCCCGCCGTATAGGCCACGCGGACCTTCGCCATGCCGGCGCGGTTGCGGAGCGGGCCGTAGACCAGAAGATCGCCCACGCGGTACTTGACCCGGTCCCAGAACCCCACGGGCTTCCCATCCATCAGCTTCGGGCCGACGACGCGGGCGTGTTCCATGAAATAATCGAACATCTTCTTCTTGAGGGTGCCCGCATCCTCCATCCGGATCAGCAGAAGCGTGATGCGCTGTTCGAAATAGCGCGGCGGTGCGAAGAAATAGGTCGGGCCGATTTCGTGCAGGTTTTCATACATCGTCTCGGCGCTTTCGGGGCAGTTCACGCAGAAGCCGCACCAGAAGGCCTGGCCCATCGAGAAGATGAAATCGCCGACCCAGGCCATGGGCAGGTAGGCGAGGATGCTTTCCTGTTCGGTGAGGTGATCGAATTCGGCGGAGGATTTCGACGCCTCGATGATGTTGCGGTTCGACAGCACCACGCCTTTCGGGCGCCCGGTGGTGCCGGAGGTGTAGAGCATCACGCAGGTGCTGTCATAGGTCAGCGCGGCGGTGCGGCGCGCGAGTTCGGCGTCGAACCGGTCATGGGCGGCGCGGCCGGTGTTCTGAAGATCGGCGATCGCGTTCATGCGGGAATGATCGTATTTCCGCATCCCGCGGCGGTCGTGATAGAGGATGTGCTCGATATGGCCGACGCGCTCCTGGATCTCGAGCACCTTGTCGACCTGTTCCTGATCCTCGGCCACGATGAAGCGCGCGCCGCAATGTTCGAGGACATAGGCCATCTCTTCGGCCACGGCATCCTGGTAGAGCGGCACGGGGATCGCGCCCACAGATTGCGCGGCGACCATCGACCAGTAGAGCGCGGGGCGATTCGAGCCGATGACGGCCACGTGATCGCCTTCCGCCACGCCGATCTCGAGAAGGCCGAGCGCAAGGGCGCGCACCTCCTCGGCGGTTTGCGCCCAGGTCCAGCTTTGCCAGATCCCGTATTCCTTTTCGCGATAGGCGGGACGATCCGCAAAAACCCGGGCATTCCGCGCCAGGAGGGCGGGAATCGAGGTCAGGCCGTCCGGTCCGGCGCTCTGTGCCACCAATACGGTTCCTCCCTATGTGCGGTCTTCGCCGCAGTCATAAAACCGTTCGCGTCCGAGCATAGTGCGGATGACGGCCGGGAGGTCAAACAATTTTTTGAACGAGTGTTCAGTTCGGCGGCGGGGGCCCCTTCATTTTGGCGAAAATACTCCGGGGAGTCCCGGGCGGAGGCCCGGGACGGGGCGGAGCCCCGGAAGGTTACTCCGCCGCGATGCTGTCATCCGCCGCGGGTTCGACCCGGACGGCGCAATACTTGAATTCCGGGATCTTGCCGAAGGGATCGAGCGCGGGGTTCGTCAGCACGTTGGCGGCCGCTTCCACATAGGCAAACGGCATGAAGACCATGTCTTCGGACACCGCCCGGTCGGCGCGCGCCTTTGCGGTGATCGAGCCGCGCCGCGTGGTGAGCGTCACCCGGTCGCCCGGCTTCAGCTCCATCTTCCGCAGGGTGCGGGGATGGAGCGCGCAGGTCGCTTCAGGTTCGAGCGCGTCGAGCACGCTGGAGCGCCGGGTCATCGAACCCGTGTGCCAGTGTTCGAGCTGCCGGCCCGTGGTCAGCACCATCGGGAAGCGTTCGTCCGGCACCTCCGCGGGCGGCGTGACGCGGGCCGGGGTGAACTTCGCGCGGCCCGCCCGGCGCGGGAAACCGTCGCCGAAGACGACGGCCTGGCCCGGATCCTCGTTCGAAAGCGAGGGATAGGTGACGGCGCTTTCGGCCTCGAGCCGTTTCCAGGTGATGTGGTGCAGCGAGCGCATCGACATCTTCATCTCGTCGAACACCCGGCGCGGATCGTCGTAATCCCAGTCGAGCCCGACCCGGTTCGCGATATCGACGATGACGCGCCAGTCCTCGCGCGCCTCGCCCGGTGGATTGACGGCCTTCCGCGCCACCTGGACCTGGCGGTTGGTGTTCGTGACCGTGCCGGATTTCTCGGGGAAGGCCGAGGCGGGCAGGATCACGTCGGCATACATCGCCGTTTCGGTGAGGAAGATATCCTGCACCACGAGGTGATCGAGATGGGCGAGCGCCTTGCGCGCATGTTCCACGTCGGGATCCGACATGGCGGGGTTTTCGCCGAGGATGTACATCCCCCGGATCTCGCCGCGATAGACCCGGTCCATGATCTCGACCACGGTGAGGCCGGGTTTTTCGTCGATCTGCGTGCCGCCCCAGATGTGGCGGAAAAGCTCGCGCACTTCCGGATCGGTGACCGACTGGTAATCGGGCAGAACCTGCGGGATCAGCCCCGCATCGGAGGCGCCCTGCACGTTGTTCTGGCCGCGAAGCGGGTGGAGCCCGGAGCCCGGGCGCCCGATCTGGCCGCAGAGGAGTGCCAGCGAAATCAGGCAGCGCGCGTTGTCGGTGCCGTGGATGTGCTGCGACACGCCCATGCCCCAGAAGATCATCGCCGCCTTCGCATCGGCATAGGCGCGGGCGACGGTGCGGATCGTTTCCGCCGGGATGCCGCAATGGGGCTCCATGCGTTCGGGGGTGAATGCGCGGATATGTTCGCGGAATTCGAAGAAGCCTTCGGTGAAGCCCTCGATATAGTTCCGGTCGTAGCGCTTTTCCTCGACGATCACGTTCATGATCGCGTTCAGGAGCGACACGTCGCTGCCCGGCTTGAACTGCAGCATGTGGCTGGCGTGGCGCTTCAGCGCCTGGCCGCGCGGATCCATCACGATGAGCGTGCCGCCGCGCTTGGCGAATTGCTTGAAGAAGGTCGCGGCGACGGGGTGGTTTTCGGTCGGGTTCGAGCCGATGACGATGGCGAGATCGGCGTTCTCGATCTCGTTGAAGGTGGCCGTCACCGCGCCGGAGCCGACGTTTTCCATCAGCGCCGCGACCGAGGAGGCGTGGCAGAGCCGCGTGCAGTGATCGACGTTGTTGTGGCCGAAGCCCTGGCGGATCAGCTTCTGGAAGAGATAGGCCTCTTCGTTGGTGCATTTGGCCGAGCCGAAGCCCGCGACGGATTTGCCGCCGTAGAAGGAGCGGAGATCGGCGAGCCCGTGGGCGGCGGCGTCGAGCGCCTCGTCCCAGGTTGCCTCGCGGAAATGCGTCCAGGGGTTGGCCGGGTCGACGTTCAGCCCCTTTTCGGGCGCGTCCTCGCGCCGGATGAGCGGCTTCGTCAGCCGGTGGGGGTGGTGGATGTAGTCGAACCCGAAGCGGCCCTTGACGCAGAGCCGGCCTTCATTCGCGGGGCCGTTGATGCCTTCGACATACTTGACCTTGCCGTCCTTCACCTTGACCGAAACCTGGCAGCCGACTCCGCAGAACGGGCAGAGGCTTTCGACCTCGCTGTCGAAATCGGCGCGGTCGCCCACCTGGTTGTCGTCGACCACGGAAGCGGGCATCAGCGCGCCGGTCGGGCAGGCCTGGACGCATTCGCCGCAGGCCACGCAGGTGGAGGCGCCCATCGGATCGTCCATGTCGAAGACGGGGTAGGCGTCGTGGCCGCGCCCCGCCATTCCGATCACGTCGTTGACCTGAACCTCGCGGCAGGCGCGGACGCAGAGGTTGCACTGGATACAGGCATCGAGATTGACGCGCATCGCCACGTGGCTGTCGTCGAGAAGGGGGATGCGGCCCTCTTCGAGCTTCGGAAAACGGCTGGCCTCGACACCCTGGGCCGCGGCCATGTCCCAGAAATGCGCCGATTTGTCGTGCGCGGCGTCCTGCGGCGGCTGATCGGCCACGAGCATTTCCATGACCATGCGGCGGGCCTGGGTTTCGCGCGGTTCGGACGTGGTGACGACCATGCCGTCCGCCGGCGTGCGGATGCAGGAGGCGGCCAGCGTCCGCTCGCCGTCGATCGCGACCATGCAGGCCCGGCAGTTGCCGTCGGAGCGGTAGCCCGGCGCATCCTTGTGGCAGAGATGGGGAATGAGGGTGCCTTCGCGCTTGGCGACTTCCCATATGGTTTCGCCCGCGCGCGCCTCGACCTCCTGGCCGTCGAGCGTGAACCGGATCGTATCTGACATCGCTGGGCACCTCACTTGCGTCAGGCCAAGGTTAGAGCATGGCTGATTTGCGCGGAAGGGGCGGCGCGCGACGCCCCTTGATCCGATTGCGGCAGAGCGGCGTCGCGCAGGGTTGTTCCGCTGCCGGTCTGGGGGTAGGTCGGGCCCATGGGCGAAGTGATCCTGGTCCGCCACGGCCAAGCCAATTCAGATGCGCAGGACGAAGAGAGCTATGACAAGCTGTCTGACCTCGGCCATGTGCAGGCCGCGTGGCTGGGCGCGTGGTTCCGCGACCATGGGGAGCGGTTCGACCGGGTGATCTGCGGCAGCCTCAGGCGGCATCGCGAGACCGCCATGTCGATGGGCTTCGACGACGCGGGCATGACTGTCGATTCGCGGTTCGACGAGCTGGATTACTTCAACCTTGCCCATGCGCTGCACGAGACCCACGGCATTCCGCTTCCGGGACCTGCGGAGTTCGCGGCCCATGCGCCTGCGGTGATGGAGGCCTGGCACCGGGCCGAGATCATGGGGCAGGAAAGCTTCGCAGCCTTCGAGGGCCGGGTGACGGAGGCGCTTCTGGAGGCGGGCGAGGAAGGCCGCCGGGTCTTGTGCATCACCTCGGGCGGGGTGATCGGGATGGTGGTGCGGCACCTTCTGAGGCTTGATCCGACGCGGATGGCGCATGTGCTTCTGCCGATCCGGAACAGTTCGATCCACCGGGTGGAGATCCGGAACGGGCAGATGCTGTTGCAGGGGTTCAACGCGACGCCGCACCTGGATACGCCCGACAGGGCGCATGCGCGGACGACGTATTAGGGCAGGTGCGTCCTAGCGGTCGCGGAAGTGATCTTCGGCATCGGTGACGTCGATGCCGAGGGCCTCGAGGCCCGATTCGAGATAATCCGACAGTTCGGGGATGCCCGAGAGGTAATCTTCGGTGGGGGCCGTCGCCTCGGCGCGGGCGGTGGCCAGCGCCTCGTCCCAGTCGTCGGCGTCGAAGCTGTCGCGGCCGACCCACATGATCGCGACGAGATTTGCGGCCTCGTCCTCGTTCAGGCCCGAGATGTAATCGCGGAGATGCCCGCTTTCCGGCCCGTATTCGCGGGCGAGAAAGATCACGCGGACGACCTTGTTGGTGCTGATCTCTGGCATGGCGTGGTCTTCCCGTTCGTTGCGTTCGCGCCGGGCCAGTCAAGCGCGGCTGGCCGGGCTTGGCAAGCGCCGATCAGCCGCCTTTGCCCAGGGTGCGGTAATAGGCCCAGTCGGGAAGGAACTGGCTGAGCCGGAACATCAGGCTGAAGGCGGTGGGGAAGCTTTTCTTGAAGCGGTCGGTGCGCATGTGATCGACGTATTCGCGGGCGGCGTCGCCCGGCTCCATGATGAACGGCATGGTGAAGTCGTTCTTGTCGGTGAGCCGCGTCTTGATGAAGCCCGGGTTGATCAGCTGGACATCGACGCCGGTGCCGCGCAATTCGGCGTGAAGCGCCTCGGCCATGTACATGCAGCCGGCTTTGGAGGAGCCGTAGCCAATGGCGGTGGCGAGGCCCCGGAAGCCAGAGAGGGAGCCGGTGATCACGATATGGCCCGCACCGCGTTCGACCATGCCGGGCAGGACGGCGCTGACCGCGCGCATGCAGCCGGTGTAGTTGATGTCGGCCATCATCTCGGCCTTGTCCGGTTCCCATTCGGTGGCGGGCATCGGCCAGTAGACCCCGGCGAGGTAGACCATGCCGTCGAGTTCGCCCGCCGCATTCGCCGCGTCCCGAGCGCCGGCGCTGTCGCTGACATCGACGGGGAGCGGGGTGGCGGCGGGGCCGATTTCGGCGGCGAGTTCTTTCAGGCGGTCTTCGCTTCGGGCCGAGACGATCACCTCGGCGCCCGCATCGGCGAGCCGGGTGGCAACCGCGCGCCCGAGCCCTTCGGAGGCCCCGATCAGCCAGTAGCGTTTTCCGGTGAAGCGTCTCACGGCGCCTCCACGCGGCGCATGGTGGCGACGAGTTCGGCCACCTTGATGCCGGCCTTGCGGAATTGGCTTCGGTTGATGATCGTGCCGTTGTCGACGAGATACATCCAGTCGACCGCGTCGAGCACGTGGCCGCCCGACGCCTCGGGCAGGCAGATCTTGTACTTGAGCTGGACGCTTGCGCCCGATTGCTGGCCGGTGCCGGTGCCGACCACGTCGTCGGCCTCGGCCCTGATCGAGCCGTCATTGCCCAGCGTCAGGCGCCAGGCGCGATCCTGCGTGTCGCCGCTGTCGTAGCGGAAGCGTTCGGTCATCACGCCCACGTTGCCGTCCCAGCTGGCGTGCATGTCGGCAGTAAAGCGGGACGAGACCTTGCCCGTCGGCCCGTAGATCACGCCTTCGCAGAGGATCGGGCCCTTGAGGTGTTCGCGAAGTTCGAATTCCGGGCCGGTGCCCGCGAAGTCTTCAGGTGTCTGGCCGAGGAAATCGGCATAGGTGCGGCGGGCCCAGGCGAGGGCGCCGACGGCGGCGGCGCCGAGGAGGAAGTAAAGAAGGCCTTCCATGTCAGGTCTCCTTGATTGGGGTCGCGGCGAGGAGTGCGATCGCGACGAGTTTCAGCGCGCAGGGAACGAGCGCGTAGAGGATCGAAAGGGTGGCGAGGGCGCGGTCGCTGTTCTCGGCCCCGGACTGGAAGCCGACCGCGTCGAGGAGCGGCAGGAGGGTGACGGCCGCGAAGGCCAGCGTGAATTTCGAGACGAAGGACCAGAGGCCGAACGCCTCGCCCGCGTCGGGGGCGACGCGGGCCATGCGGCGGGCGAAGATCGCGGGCAGAAGCGTCATGTCGGCCCCAAGCGCCGCGCCCGAGAGCACGCAGATCACGCCGAAGGCGAGGGTGTCGCCCGCGCCGAGCGTGGCGGCCCAGCCGAAGGAGAGGATGGCGAGGACCATGCCGGCGAGGAGTGCGGTTTTCGCGCCGAAGCGCCCGGCGGCCCAGGACCAAGCCGGGGCGGAGAGCGCTGCGGCGAGGAAGAAGAGGAGGAGAAGCGGCCCTTCGGCGCCCGCGGCCGCGAGGCGGCTTTCGACGAAGAAGAGAAAGAGCGTGGAGGTGACCGCGACGGGCGTCGCGTTCAGAAGCGCGATCAGGAGGAGGCGGCGGGCGAGCCCGTCGGCGAGGATCGGGCGCATGCCCGCGCTCGGCGCGGTGGAGGCGGCGCGCCATTCGCGCCACATCGCGGCGGTGCCGAGGATCACGAGGCCGAGGAACCCCGCGGCGAAAAGCGCGAAGGGCGAGGTGGAGGCCCCGGCGAGAAGCGTGGGCGCGATGGCCGCGCCGCAGACGCCCAGCAGCGCCCCGGTTTCGCGCCAGCCCGCAAGCCGGGTATGGCCATTCGGCCCGAGCCGGCCGGCGGTGCGGACGCCCTGGGCGTAAAAGCAGATGGTGAGGAAGCTGAAGGCGGTGAAAAGCCCCGTGAGCGTGATCCCGAACCAGAGGAGCGGGGCGACGGGGGGCGTGACCGCGAAAAGCCCGTACATGGAGAGGGCGAGGAGAACCGCGCCGCCCGCCACGGCGATCTGGCGCTGGGCGCGGGCGGCCTCTGACACCCAGCCCAGGATCGGATCCTGCACGAAATCGAAGAGCCGGAGCCCGAAGAGCACCGCGCCGAGGGCCGCGAGGCTGACGCCGTATTCGTCGACGTAGAATTTCGGCGCGTGGATGTAGATCGGCAGCCCCGCGCATGCGAGCATGGCCGCGAAGAGCGCGTAGCCGGGCAGGAAGGGCTTCGCGTTCGTCACCGCGACACTTCCTCTGCCGGGGGCGTGGGGCGGGTGTTGAAGGCCGCGCCCTTCCACCAGAGCTTCAGCGCCTGCCAGTGGATCAGCCCGAGAACCCGGCGGGAGCCGAAGGGCCGGGCGAGGCAGGCGCGGAGGATGCCCGTATTGGTCAGCGGCTCGCGCCGCCCGGTGAGGGTGGCGAGGAGGCCGCCATTCCCGGCGGTGTAATCGATCCAGATCCCGATCCGGTCGTCGCGGATGTCGAAACGGAAGGTGTAGCCGCCCTCGACCGCCTGGAAGGGGGAGACGTAGAAGATTTTCGTCGCCTGAAGCGTGCCGTGGCGGGTGATGGGCCGCAGATCGTCGTGGTGGCAGAGGTAGGAATGGCGATCGCCATAGGTGTTCGTGACCTCGGGGATCACGACGCGGAGCGCGCCGCCCCTGTCGTGGACGAGCCAGAAGCTGACCGGGTTGAAGACGTGGCCGAGAACCCGGGGCTGGGCAAGAAGGAGGATCTGGCCGTTCGCCGCGCCGTCGAGCCCGTGCGCCTTCAGGACATCGCGCACCCAGGCGGCGCCGCGCCCGTCGCCGGGCGCACCGCCATGGTCGCTGTCATGAAGCGAGGTCAGGTTGCGGCCGTTCCGCGAGAAGAGTGCGGGCGTGGGCACCCCGGCCTCGGGATCGAGGCAGAGGTAATCCACGCCGTAGCGGAACGCGTTTTCGAGCGCGCCCTTCCGGCCATGGAATGTCTGGCCGCGGATATGTTCGACGCGTCCCGTCATTCGGCGGCGATCGGGAGAACCTGTTCGGTGCGCATCGCTTCGGCCACGTCGACCGCGGAGGCAAGCCCGTCTTCATGAAAACCGTTCTTCATCCAGGCGCCGCAGAACCAGGTTCGGTTCATCCCGTTGATGGCGCGCACGGTTTCCTGGGCCGCCAGGGCCGCGGTGTCGTAGACGGGGTGGCGGAAGGTCGTCTGGTCGTAGATCGTCTCTTCCCGGATCGCCCGGGTGGCGTTCAGGGTGACGAAGAGGGGATCCGACGTCGGGATCGGCTGCAGCGAATTCATCCAGTAGGTGAGGCCGATCCGGCCCGGCACCTCGCCCCGGCCCGAGGAATAGACCCAGCTTGACCAGCAGCTTCTGCGGCGGGGCATCATGCCGGTGTCGCGATGCAGCACCGCCTCGTTCGGCTGGTAGCGGATGAACGACAGCGCGAGCCGTTCGACGCCCGTGGCGTCTGAGAGAAGCCGCAGCGTGTCGTCGGAATGGGTGGCGAAGACAACCTCGTCGAAGCCTTCCCACTCGCCGCCGTCGGCCTTCACCTCGACGCCGAGGCCGGTGCGGCGGACGGCATTCACCGCCGCGCCCGCGCGGATATCGACGCCGCGGGAGAAGAGCCGCGCCGCGAGGCGATCGACGTAGCTGCGCGAGCCGCCCCTGACCGTGAACCACTGGTGCTGGTCGGAATAGTTGAGGAGCGCGTGATTTTCGAAGAAGCGCACCATCGCCTCGGCCGGGAAATCGAGGATCTTGTCGGTGGGGGTGGACCAGATCGCACCCGAGAAGGGGGCGATGTAATGGGTGCGGAACCAGTCGCCGAGCCCGAGCTTGTGGCTGAGTTCGCCGATCGTCATCGAAGGATCGGTGGCCGCCGTCCGAGCGTTCGCGTTGAAATGGACGATGTCGCGGATCATGCGCAGGAATTGCGGTCTTACGAGGTTTCGCTTCTGGGCGAAGATCGTCTTAATGTCGGCAAGCCCGTATTCGATGCGCCCGCCGTCGATGGAGGCGCCGAAGCTCATCTTGCTGGGGGCGGTTTCGACGCCCAGTTCCTCGAACAGCCGCACGAGATTTGGGTAGTTCACGCGATTGAAGACGATGAAGCCGGTATCCACGGGCTGATCGCCCCGGATCCCCGCCGTTATCGTGCGGGCATGGCCGCCAAGCCGGCCTTCGGCCTCGAAGAGAACAACGTGATTGCCATCTGCGAGAAGGTGTGCGGCACCGAGGCCCGATATGCCCGCGCCGATCACGGCGATGCGTCTTGCCGCATCGCGGCCTGTCTCGAACGGCATGTATATTCTCCTGCCCCAGCGTGGTCTTAATTAAGGTACGGTTCACCGCGTAAACCGGATTAGGAAAAAAAAGAGAAACTTCCTGTGATCCGGTCCCGGGCCGCCGCCGTATACCCGGTATGTTGACCAATGCTGCCGTCAGCGAAGAAGTGGATGCACCCCATGCGCATGTTGCCTATGGTGCCGCCACGCAGGCGCGAAAGAGCGCGCCGCCGAGAGGACAGCAGATGGTCGCCGACACAGGGGAATCGGATTGGGTCGCAGTGATGCGGCGAATCCGGGATGACCGGGATCAGGAGGCGTTTGCCGACCTGTTCCGGTACTACGCCCCCCGCGTGAAGGCGTATCTGATGAGAGGCGGGGCGAACGAAAGCCTTGCCGAGGAATGTATGCAGGAGGCCATGGCCACGGTCTGGCGCAAGGTGGAGTTGTTCGATCCGTCGCGGGCGAGCGTGACGACATGGATCTTCACCATCGCGAGAAACCGGCGGATCGACGTGATCCGCAAGGAAAGGCGGCCGGAGCCCGAGGATCTTCCCTGGGGCCCGGAGGCGGAGCCCGACCAGGAGGATGTGGTCGCGCTGCAACAGGAGAGCGAGAGATTGGCGGAGGCCCTCGGGTCGTTGCCGGAGAAACAGAGACTTTTGATCGAGCAGGCCTACTTCGGAGACCTGAGCCACAGCGAGATTGCCGCGAAGACCGGCCTGCCCCTGGGGACGATCAAATCGAGAATTAGACTGGCGCTGGACCGCCTTCGCCACGCGATGAAGTGAGACCGAGAGATGAGCAAGATCAATCACCACCTGACGGACGAGATGCTGTTGTCGTATTCGGCCGGCAGCCTTGCGGAGGCGTTCAGTCTTGTCGTGGCGACCCATGTGTCGATGTGCGACGAGTGCCGGGCGCGGCTTGATGCGTTCGACGCCGTGGGCGGTTCGGTTCTGAACGATTGCGGCGAGGCGGTTGTCGGCGCGGACAGCCTTGATGCGACGCTGGCGCGGATCACCGCCGGCGAGGACAGGCTTCCGGCGCGCAAGACGAAGGCGGATGCGGTGTTTCCCGCGCCCCTGGCCGAATATGTGGATGGCGATCTTGACGCGGTGAAGTGGACGCGTGTGGGCGGCGGCGTGCGCCAGGCGATCCTGCCGACCTCGAAGGGGGCCACGGTGCGGCTTCTGCACATTCCCGCCGGCACCGCCGTACCGGATCACGGGCATAACGGGGCCGAGATGACGCTGGTTCTGAAGGGCGCGTTCCGCGACGAGTTCGACCGGTTCGGCCCGGGCGACGTGGAAGTGGCGAACGAGGATCTTCATCACACGCCAGTGGCGGAAGAGGGCGAGGATTGCATCTGCCTTGCGGCGACCGACGCGCCGCTTCGGTTCAACGCCATCCTGCCGCGGATCGCGCAGCGGTTCGTCCGGATCTGAGGAAGAGATTTGGCCGGGGCGGTTGCCCCGAGTAGAAGGCCCGGGCCGGTGACGCGCCCGGGCCTTTTTCATGGGGTCGTCTCTAGGGGGCCGTTCGGGCGGCGGCGAGGGCGTTCAAGACGTCGTCTTTCAGGGCCGCGCGTTCTTCGGGGCTGAGGAAGGCGCCCAGTTCCACCTCGCGCCCCGCCCCCTTGAGGGTGAGGTAGTTTTCCACCGGTTTGTCGCCGGGGTGGAGGTGGACCGAGACCCAGTAGGGGTTCGCTTCCCAGCGCTTCGTGCCCTTGCGCGGGTCTTCGCGCACAAGCTCCATCCTGTCGTGCGAGATCGTGAGCGTTTCCCTGAGCGCGGCGTCGCGCCTGTTGCGGTTGATCGCGGCCCAGAGCCCCCAGAGCGCCGCCCCGAAGAAGGGCAGGAGGCCCCAGAGGATCGGTGTGCCGAGGACCGACAGAAGCGGGACCGCGATGAAAAGGAGCGTGACGCTCATGAAGGCCACGAACCCCCCCGGCGTCATCGACTGATGCGGGGTGAGCGTGAGGGTGCGGGGATCCTGCGTATCGCTCCAGCGGTAGGGCATGGGCGGCAAGCTATCGCACCGGGCGGCGGCGTAAACGGGCGGAATGCCGCGGGCCAGGCTCAGCGGCCCCGGAGGCGGGAGATCAGCGTCAGGAGGATGCCGAGGATGAGCGCCGTGATCATCAGGACCGAGAGGCCCGCGGCCACGGTAACGGCCGTGTTCAGGCGTTCGAAGTAGAGCGCGAGGGCGAAGGTATCGGCGGTGGGGAGCGATACGAGGCCGGAGACGACCGCGCCGGCATGGGTGGCGAAGACGAGCGCGATCTGGAGGATCCAGGCCACGGCGCGCCATGCCCCGTGATCGAGCTGTCGGGTGAGAAGACCCAGCACGAGGAGGGTGAGCGCCGTGCCGAGAGCGACCTGCACGTGGCTGACGACGTAATAGGTGTCGTGGAGTGCCGAGCCTTGCGGGGCGATGCGGGGGAGAATGTCGGACAGGGGCACCGCCGTCAGCGCCCATTCCACGCAGGCAACGATGGCCCAGGCGAGGCCGGAGACAAGGAGGATGCGCGAGGGCGTGCCGTCCCGCGCCGCGATGGCGGGCAGGAGGATCAGGAAGAGGGGCGCGGCGAGCGAGAGCATCGTGGGCCTCTGTCGGAAAAGAGACGGGCCCCCGCAGGGGTGCGGGGGCCCGGTTCCATCAGCCGTGGCGCGGGGTTAGTGCGCGTGGCCTTTGTCCCAGTCTTCACGCTTGGGCAGGATCTCGAACGTGTGCTCCGGCGGCGGAGACGGCACGGTCCATTCCAGCGTGTCGGCGTATTCGTTCCAGTAGTTCGCTTCGGTCACCCGCGCGCCGCGGGTCAGCGTGTACCAGATCACGCCGATGAAGAAGAGGAACGAGCCGAAGGCGATGAAAGCGCCGATCGAGGAAATCCAGTTCCAGTAGGCGAAGGCCTCCGGATAGTCGATGTAGCGGCGCGGCATGCCCTGGCGGCCCAGGAAGTGCTGCGGGAAGAAGGTGAGGTTCGAGCCGATGAACATCGTCCAGAAGTGCACCTTGCCCGCCCATTCCGGATACTGCCGCCCCGACATCTTGCCGATGTAGAAGTAGATGCCCGCGAAGATGCAGAACACCGCGCCGAGCGACATCACGTAGTGGAAGTGCGCCACGACATAGTAGGTGTCGTGATAGGCGCGGTCGACGCCGGCCTGGCTGAGCACGATGCCCGTCACACCGCCCACGGTGAAGAGGAAGAGGAAGCCGAAGGCCCAGAGCATGGGCGTGCGGAATTCCACCGAGCCGCCCCACATCGTCGCGATCCAGGAGAAGATCTTGATGCCCGTGGGCACCGCGATGACCATGGTCGCGAGCATGAAGTAGGTTTGCTGCGTCAGCGACATCCCCACCGTGTACATGTGGTGCGCCCAGACGACGAAGCCCAGAGCACCGATCGCGATCAGCGCCAGCACCATCGGCAGGTAGCCGAAGATCGGCTTGCGCGAGAAGGTTGCGATCACGTGGGAGATGATGCCGAAGCCCGGCAGGATGATGATGTAGACTTCCGGGTGCCCGAAGAACCAGAGGATATGCTGGTAGAGGATCGGGTCGCCGCCGCCCGCGGGATCGAAGAAGGTCGTCCCGAAGTTGCGGTCGGTCAGAAGCATGGTGATCGCGCCCGCGAGCACCGGCAGGGCCAGAAGAATCAGCCAGGCGGTGACGAAGATCGACCAGGAGAAGAGCGGCACCTTGAAGAGCGTCATGCCCGGTGCGCGCATGTTAAGGAAGGTCGTGATCATGTTGATCGCGCCGAGGATCGACGAGGCGCCCGAGACGTGGACCGCGAAGATCGCGAGATCCATCGAATAGCCGCCTTCCGAGGTCGACAGCGGCGGGTAGAGCACCCAGCCCACGCCCGAACCGAGTTGATCGTTGCCGCCCGGGGAGAGCACGCTGGCCACCGCAAGCGAGGTGCCCGCGACGTAAAGCCAGTAGCTGAGGTTGTTCAGGCGCGGGAACGCCATGTCCGGCGCGCCGATCTGCAGCGGCATGAAATAGTTGCCGAAACCGCCGAAGAGCGCCGGAATCACCACGAAGAACATCATCAGGATGCCGTGTGCGGTGATCAGAACGTTCCAGAGATGGCCGTTCGGCGTTTCACAAGTGCCGTCGGCGAACATGCGCGCGCCTTCGAGGCACATGTACTGAACGCCGGGGTTCATCAGCTCCATCCGCATGTAGACGGTGAAGGCGACGGCGATGAAGCCCACGATCGCGGAAGTGAAGAGGTAGAGGATGCCGATGTCTTTGTGGTTGGTCGACATGAACCAGCGGGTGAAGAACCCCCGCTCGTCGTGACCCTCGTGCCCGTGTACGGCGGCGTCTGCCATGCGATACTCCTGATTGGCTACGACGGGGGTGACTCGCGAACCCCCGCGTTATTTTGAATGTGTTCTAAAGGGCATGGCCGGGAGCGGCAACACGTTCTGCGCCGGGTTCAGCGGGTAAAAATGTCTCAGGGGGCGGAGGCAATAATAAAAGGCCCCGGCAAACGCCGGGGGCTCCCCACACACCCTAGCACCTTTGAAAGCTGCTGGTTCCCCCCCGGAAACCGAACTCCATTCTTGTGTTAAGGCTAGTATAAGCTGTTATGCCACTCGTGTCACAGCGGCATAAGGCCCGGGAAAGGGATGCTATCCATGGTGGTCGTCGCGTCATCGGCGACCGGCGCGGTGGTGTTCCGCGTCGCGAGGGTCGTGGTGTCTGCACATCCTGCAACGGTTGCGGTCACGATAATCACGGCGATCAATCTGGTCATGGTTCAGCCCCTTTTGTTTGCGATCCCGGCCTCTCGTGCTGTTGCGGTGAGGGCCCTGGGCTCGCCGATAATCAGACGCTAGACCGAATCATTGTTGCGATCTGTGAAACGCAGCACAGAGCCCGGATTTTTCCGTTTTTCGGGGACGGCGCCGGTGCCGCGGCGACGGAGAACGCGGCGCCACACTTATATATATAGTGACGGTATGTATCGTGAGCGGGGCTGCGGCCCGGAGAGACCGGGCCGCAGCGATGTGCGTCAGGCCGACCAGTTGAAGCGGACGTCGTAGCCTTCGGGGACCGGGGGCTCTTCGAGGAAGGCGCCCATCTCGGCCCAGAGCGCCTTTACCTTGTCGGCGTTCGCCTCCGAGATCTCCTGCGACTCGACGATCGAAATCACGTAGCCCGTTCCGTCGTCGTTGCCGACATTCAGGAACTGGATCATGCCCGGCAGGCCCATTATCTTGGGCTTGAGTTGCTCGTTCATCGCCGTGGCCCCGTCCATCGCGCCCGGCTTCATCTTGTACTTCGTCACCCGTGCGTACATTTCACTGTCCCTCGTCTTGTTGGAATCGCCGGCTTGTGGTGCCGGCCGGGGCCCAGTGTAGCACGGAATGACCGGCCCATTTCCGGGCTGCGGGAGGACGCGACTCGCGGTGCCCGGCAACAGGCGGCGCGGCGCGCCCGGCGGCTGTTGACAGCCCATCCGACTCCTTCTATACGGCGCCCACTTCGGCACCCGGTTCGAGATTTCCGGCTGTCGGCATACAGGAATGAAGAGGTCAAGATCCGGCCCTTGGGCCCGATCCTCTGGAGACCCACCGCGCAGCACCCGGAAGCGGGCGCGTGCCGCGGGTTTTTTGACGTTCCGGCGGACGCGCCGGGCCGTCGCAAGACGAAACCGGGGCGCGGGTGCCCCACGAGACGATGACGATTGAGCACGGGGACTGAAACCGAATGCCAACGATCCAGCAGCTGATCCGCAAGCCGCGGCAGCCGAAAGTGAAACGCTCGAAGTCGCTGCACCTGGAGGGATGCCCCCAGAAGCGCGGTGTCTGCACGCGTGTTTATACAACGACGCCGAAGAAGCCGAACTCGGCCATGCGGAAGGTTGCCAAGGTGCGCCTGACGAACGGTTACGAGGTGATCAGCTATATCCCCGGTGAAAGCCACAACCTTCAGGAGCACTCGGTTGTCCTGATCCGTGGCGGCCGGGTGAAGGACCTTCCCGGTGTCCGCTATCACATCCTGCGCGGTGTTCTCGACACGCAGGGCGTCAAAGACCGCAAGCAGCGCCGCTCGAAATACGGCGCCAAGCGTCCGAAGTAAGAGGATCAACAGATGTCCCGCCGTCACGCCGCCGAAAAGCGCGAAGTCCTGCCCGACGCCAAGTTTGGCGACCGGGTGCTGACCAAATTCATGAACAACCTGATGATCGACGGCAAGAAGTCGGTCGCAGAGCGCATCGTGTACTCCGCGTTCGATCGCGTCGAGGAAAAGCTCAAGCGCGCTCCCGTCGAGGTCTTCCACGAGGCCCTCGACAACATCAAGCCGTCGGTCGAGGTTCGCTCCCGCCGGGTTGGTGGTGCGACCTACCAGGTGCCCGTCGAGGTGCGCCCCGAGCGCCGTGAGGCCCTGGCGATCCGCTGGCTGATCACCGCCTCGCGCAACCGCAACGAGAACACTATGGAAGAACGCCTCGCCGGCGAACTCCTCGATGCCGTGAACGGCCGGGGCACCGCTGTGAAGAAGCGCGAAGACACCCACAAGATGGCCGACGCCAACAAGGCGTTCAGCCATTACCGCTGGTAATTCAGACTTACGAGGCTAGAGCCCAATGGCACGCGATTATCCCCTCGAGCGCTACCGCAACTTCGGCATCATGGCGCATATCGACGCCGGCAAGACGACGACGTCGGAGCGGATCCTGTACTACACCGGAAAGTCCCACAAGATCGGCGAAGTCCATGACGGCGCCGCGACGATGGACTGGATGGAGCAGGAGCAGGAACGCGGGATCACCATCACGTCGGCTGCGACCACCACCTTCTGGGAGCGCACCGAGGACGGATCCAACCCGCAGACGCCGAAGCACCGCTTCAACATCATCGACACTCCCGGCCACGTGGATTTCACCATCGAGGTCGAGCGGTCGCTGGCCGTTCTTGACGGTGCGGTCGCGGTGCTGGACGCCAACGCGGGCGTCGAGCCCCAGACGGAAACCGTCTGGCGCCAGGCCGACCGCTACAAGGTGCCGCGCATCGTGTTCGTCAACAAGATGGACAAGATCGGTGCCGACTTCTTCAACTGCGTCCGCATGATCAAGGACCGCACCGGCGCCGAGCCGCTGCCGATCCAGATCCCGATCGGTGCCGAGGACCAGCTTGAAGGCATCGTCGACCTGATCACGATGGAAGAATGGACCTGGAAGGGCGAGGACCTGGGCGCGACCTGGACCCGTCAGGAGGTTCGTGACGACCTGAAGGCGACTGCCGAGGAATGGCGCTCGAAGATGATCGAGCTGGCCGTCGAGCAGGATGACGACGCGATGATGGCCTATCTCGAAGGGGAAGAGCCGGATCAGGAAACCCTGCGGAAGCTGATCCGCAAGGGCGTTCTGTCGCTCAGCTTCGTGCCGGTCACCTGTGGTTCGGCCTTCAAGAACAAGGGCGTGCAGCCGCTTCTGAACGCCGTGATCGACTATCTTCCGTCGCCGCTGGACGTGCCTGCCTATATGGGCTTTTCGCCGGATGACGAAACCGAAGAGCGCAACATCGCGCGCTCGGCCGATGACGACCAGCCGTTCGCCGGCCTGGCGTTCAAGATCATGAACGACCCGTTCGTGGGCTCGCTGACCTTCACCCGGATCTATTCGGGCACGATGAAGAAGGGCGACAACCTGATGAACACCACGAAGGGCAAGCGGGAACGCATCGGGCGCATGATGATGATGCACTCGAACAACCGCGAAGAGATCGAAGAGGCATTTGCGGGCGACATCATCGCGCTGGCCGGTCTGAAGGACACGACCACGGGCGACACGCTGTCGGACGCGCAGAAGCAGGTCGTTCTCGAAACGATGACCTTCCCCGATCCGGTGATCGAGATCGCCGTCGAGCCGAAGACGAAGGCCGACCAGGAGAAGATGTCTGCCGGTCTGCAGCGCCTGGCCGCCGAAGACCCGTCGTTCCGCGTCGAAACCGACCTCGAGTCGGGCCAGACGATCATGAAGGGCATGGGCGAACTTCACCTCGACATCCTGGTCGACCGTCTGAAGCGGGAGTTCAAGGTCGAGGCGAATATCGGTGCGCCGCAGGTGGCCTATCGCGAGACGATCTCGAAGCAGGTGAACCACACCTACACCCACAAGAAGCAGTCGGGCGGTTCGGGCCAGTTCGCGGAAGTGGTGCTCGAGATCTCGCCGACCGAAGCGGGCGAAGGCTATTCCTTCGAAAGCCGGATCGTCGGCGGCGCGGTTCCGAAGGAATACGTGCCGGGCGTCGAGAAGGGCATCAAGTCGGTCATGGACTCCGGTCCGCTCGCCGGCTTCCCGGTCATCGACTTCAAGGTCGCGCTGCTGGACGGCAAGTTCCACGACGTGGACTCGAGCGTTCTGGCGTTCGAGATCGCGGCCCGGATGTGCATGCGCGAAGGCATGAAGAAAGCCGGCGCGAAGCTTCTGGAACCGATCATGAAGGTCGAGGTGGTGACGCCCGAGGAATACACCGGCAACATCATCGGTGACCTGACCTCGCGGCGCGGCATGGTGCAGGGCCAGGACAGCCGCGGCAACGCGAACGTAATCAACGCGATGGTGCCGCTGGCGAACATGTTCGGCTACGTGTCCAACCTGCGCTCGATGTCTTCGGGCCGCGCGCAGTTCACGATGCAGTTCGACCACTACGAACCGGTTCCACAGAACATCAGCGAAGAGATCCAAGCGAAGTACGCGTAAGCGACCGCCCGAACGAGACAAACAGGAGGCCAAGACCATGGCGAAGGAAAAGTTTGAACGCAACAAACCGCATGTGAACATCGGCACGATCGGCCATGTTGACCACGGCAAG